>JAOPYH010000198.1 GCA_025964715.1 Streptosporangiaceae bacterium
GCTGCGGGCCCCAGTCGCTGTGCCAGGTCTCGTCCTCGGGCATCGTCACCCCGCCGGAGAAGGCAACCAGGGTACGGTAGTTGTACGAGGCGTCCTCGGCGCGACGCTTGGCGATATAGGCGTCTATGGCCAGCTTGTACTTCACCGCAGACCTGCGCGAGCCGGTCACCACCATCGCCTTCGCCTTGTTTTCCAGGAGATAGGCGACGTTGACGTGGAAGTGCTCGACGATGATCTGCACCTTCTGGCTGATGTTGGTCGGGTGGAGCTTCACCCACCGCATCAGCCCCTTCCGTGCGGCGGCCTCCTCCACCACCTCGTCACCGTCGCCGCTTTCGAGGCGACCGGCGATCTTCAGCGCGGTGTCGTAGGCCTGGTAGCCCCGGAGCACGTCGAGGATGTAACCCTCCTCGATCGCCTGGCTCATCGAATAGAGGTGGAACTCGACCGGCTTACCGTCGGGACCCTTGCGTCCGAAGAGCTCCAGTGTCTTGTTCTTCGGCGTCGCGGTGAACGCGAGATAGGAGATGTTGCGCGACTCCGCTCGTTCGGTCATCTCTGCGGCCAGGATCGCCTCGACGTCGACCGTGCCGCCCTGCTCGATCTCCTTGACCTCCTCGGCGGTCAGCACGGCCTTGAGCTTGGACGAGATCTGCCCGGACTGCGAAGAGTGCGCCTCGTCGGCGATCACCGCGAACCGCTTGCCCTTCAGACCGTTGTGAGTCCGGATTTCGTCGAGCGCGAACGGGAAGGTCTGGACCGTCACCGCGATGATCAGCTCGCCGTTCTTCAGCGCGGTCGCCAGCAGTCCGGACTTCGACTTGGCCCCAGCCTTGCGGACGTCCTCGGGGCTGATCGTGGCAACGATCTTCCCCGAGCCGTCGATCTGCCGGATCGCGTCTTGGAGTTGCCCGTCGAGCACGGTGCGGTCTACGACCACGATCACCGAGTCGAAGACCTTCTTGTCGTCCACGTGCAGCCGTGCCAGCCGGTGCGCGGTCCACGCGATGGTGTTGGTCTTACCCGAGCCTGCCGAGTGCTCGATCAGGTAGCGCTGCCCCACCCCTTCCTCGCGCACCGCCGCAACGACGGCCGTCACGGCCTCCCACTGGTGGAACCGAGGGAAGAGCATGCTCGTACGCCGGGCCGAGGTGCCCGTCGTGACGTCCCACTCCTCCTTGGTCTCCACGATCATCAGCCGGCCGATGATGGTGAGCCAAGCGTCCTTCTCCCAGACCCGCTCCCACAGGTACGCCGTCGCCGACTGCCCGCCCGCGGCGGGCGGGTTCCCCGCGCCACCGTCGTGGCCGATGTCGAAGGGCAGGAAGTGCGTCTTCTCGCCTTCGAGCTGGGTGGTCATCGCGGCCAGGTCGTTGGAGACCGCGAAGTGCACCAGCGCCCGGTGCCCGAAGGACAGCAGTGGCTCCGGCCGGCCGTTGGTCAGCGGATTCCGGTTCTTGCGGTACTGGTTGACCGCCTCGTCCAGCGACTGGGTGAAGTCGGTCTTCAACTCCACGGTGGCGACGGGGAGTCCGTTGACGAAGAAGACCAGGTCGATACTCCGCTGGTCGGCGGTGGAGAAATGCACCTGCCGCATCACCCGCACCCGCATCGCCGCGTATCGCTTATTGGAGGTCGCGTTCAGGCTGGTCTCCGGGCGGAACTGCGCCATCTTCAACCGGCCACCGCCGATGTACTGCACCCCGTTGCGCAGGATGTTCAGCGTCCCGCCGCCGTGCTCCAGGGGCTTGTCGAGCGCAGTGGTCAACACGTCGAGGACCTTTGCCTTCGACCCAGCCGCCCTCAGGGCTTTTTCGTACGCCGCCTGCTGGGTATCCTCCAGCCAGGCGAAAAGGTCCTCCGGGAACAGCGCCCGTTCCCGGTCGTAGCCGGTGTCGTTCGCCGAGTGGAGCCACCCGTGGGATTCCAGGTAGGCGCAGATCTCGGACTCGAACACGACCTCGTGGTGGTCGGCCATCACGCCATCTCTCGCACGTCGATCTGCCCGGTCACCGCCGCTGTGATCAGCGCCGTCCGCCGCTCTTTCGAGAGCTCGATGAACTGCTCGGTCTCCGTGATGAGATTGTCGATCTTCGCGGTTCGCTCGTCGAGATACGCAGCGATATGACGTTGCTCTGTGAGATTTGGCAGCCAGATCGGCGTTGTACGCAGGACCGGCAGACGAATGTTTGCCACGGTCGAGCCGTTTGCCGAGAGCAGGAAATGGCCCTGCACGCGATCTGAATAGATCTGCCAGAGCAGGAACGTCCCGACGCATACCGTCTGGTCGATCCGCAGTAGAACCATGCGCTGGCCCAAGCAGATCCGATCGTTGGGAACCATGCATGCCTCACCAGCGGGCGCCTCACGCGTGAAGAGAACGTCTCCGACGGCCGGTGCTCCGGCTGCGTTCCGAGCCTTCCATGTGTCCGTGCCGACAGGCCACCCGTTCCCCGGCCGATACTTGCCGTTGCGGACGGAGGCGGTTCGCACTGCCTCATACTCGCCGTCGTCTGAGACTTCCGGCGTCGTGTGCGGGCAGTCGACAATGTCGAGGCAGGCGTTCTGCAGCCGGACGTTGGGCACATGACCACTGAAGACACCGTCAATGAGTGAGTGGCGTCGCTCGCGGAGCATCTCGATCAGGCGCCGCTGCTCCTCCATGAGCGTGTCGATGCGGGCGGTTTCGCGGTCGAGATAGCCAGCGATGGCGCGCTGCTCGTCCGCCGGAGGTAGCGCCGCCTCGATCGTCTTCATCTCGTCCCAGTAGAGGCGCCACTGAGAGGGGCGGATTCCCGTCGACCGGAGCGCGTACTGCTCGATCAGAGCACGCGACCGAAGCAGCGAGTGGAGAAAGCGGTGGTCGTGCTCGGGGGCAGTCAGCCGCAGCACTTCGTAGTCGGGGCTGACGATGCCCTGATGCTCAGAGATCCCGAGTGATCCTTGCCACGCCTTCATTCGGTTCACGACGAGGTCGCCGGGTTGCACGAGCTGGTAGTTGCCGAGGTTCTCTGGCGTGCGGTTGAAGTTGTCGGTGCGACTGTCCTTCGGAATGACGCCGTGGTCGCGGTAAACGCTGAGGACCATCGCGTCCTCGTGGCCACGGTCGGAGACCGGCTCGAACAGCCGGCCTAGACGGGCCGTGGCCCACGCCGCAGATGAGGCTATCGTCGCACTCACTTCTCGACCTCACGAAGCAAGTCGAGGATCTTGGCGACCTGTTTCTCCAGGTCGGCGTCTATCTCAGCGAGGGGGCGGGGCGGGACGTACTTGTAGAAGTGGCGACTGAAGGGGACCTCGTAGCCGGTCTTGACCTTGGCCCAGTCGATCCAGGCGTCGGGGACGTGCGGCTTCACCTCGGCGGCGAAGTACGTCCGGATGACCTCGAGCTTGCCCGCGGTGCCGGCAGTCGAGCCGCCGTAGGTGAACGGGACGTTCTCCGTATCTCGCTTCTTCGGGTCGGGCTTGGGTGTGCCCTTGCGGTCCACGACCGGCTTCCCGTCCTCGTCCAACAGTGGTCGCTCGACGGTAATGGTCCAGTAGCCGAACTCGTCGGTGCGCAGCACCTTGGAGCAGTCCGGATCGGCGTCGGTAAAGTCGGCGTACAGCTTCACGACCTTGACACGATCGGCGTCGCTGATCTCGCGGCCCTTGGAGCCGAGGTTCTTGCGCATCTTGGTCCAGAACGAGGTGCCGTCGATGAGCTGGACCAGGCCCTTGCGATCGAGGTGCTTGGTGTTGTCGAGAATCCAGATGTAGGTGGCGATGCCGGTGTTGAAGAACATGTTGGTCGGCAGTGCGACGATGGCGTCGACCAGGTCGTTCTCCAGCAACCACCCGCGGATGTTGGAGGGGCCGGACTCGGCGGCGCCGTTGAACAGCGGCGAGCCGTTCATGACAATCCCGGTCCGGCCGCCGCCGTCCTCGGGGCGGCGCATCTTGTGGGCCAGGTGGAGCAGGAAGAGCATCTGCCCGTCGGAGGTGGCCGGCAGCCCGGGCGCGAACCGACCGTAGGGGCCTGCGGAGTCGCGTTCCGCCGTGACCGACTTGGCGTATTGCTTCCAATCGACGCCGTAGGGCGGGTTGGACATGCAGAAGTCGAACTTGCGGCCCGTGAACGCGTCATCGGTCAGGGTGTTGCCGAAGGCGATGTTGGTCGCGTCGTGGCCCCTGGCCAGTAGATCGGACTTGCAGATCGCGTACGACTGCGGGTTGTACTCCTGGCCGAACAGGCTCAGTTTCGCGTCGGGATTCTGTGCGAGCAGGTGTTCCTCGGCCAGGGCGAGCATGCCGCCGGTGCCCGCGGTGGGGTCGTACAGGGAGCGGACGATGCCGGGCTCGGTCAGGGCGGCGTCCTTCTCGGCGAAGAGCAGGTCGACCAGCAACCGGATGGCGTCCCGCGGGGTGTAGTGGTCCCCGGAGGTCTCGTTCGCGGCCTCGTTGAACTTGCGGATGATGTACTCGAACGCATCGCCCATGTCGGCATTGGAGACGATGTTCGGATGCAGGTCCACGGCCCTGAAGGAGGTGACGACCTCGCGCAGCAACCCCGCCTTCTCCAAGGCGAGGATCTCCTTCTTGAAATCGAAATACTCGAACACATCGACATCGGGCGAGAACCGATCGAGGTAGTCGGCGAGGTTGTCCGCCAGCCCATCGACGTCGGCCAGCAGGTTGGCGAAGGAGTAGCTCGAGGTGTTGTAGAACGGTCGGCCAGTCGCTTTCCTGACCTCGATCCTCAGCCGGATCGGGTTGTCATGCTTGGCCGCCAGTTTGCGCACCGCTTCGCGGTCGGGCTCAAGGATGCAGTCGAGGCGGCGCAGGATCGTGAGCGGGAGGATCACGTTGCCGTACTGATTTGGGCGGTAGGGACCCCGAAGCTGATCGGCGATCGACCAGATGAAACTACCGAGGGTGCTCAAGAGACTCCTCACGACACTCACTCGACGATGGACGTAGGCAGCCCAGCGCCAACCCGCGCGGGCTGTCCGCACAGGCGGTGCACAGTGTGCAGCAGCCGCGGGTTCGGCTGGGCGCCTGCACAGTCTTCACCCAAGATCGGTGACGGGTCGCGTGAGCTTCGACCTGGTCTCAGAACCCGGTCTTGACCAGTCGCCGGACGCTGATCAGGGTTCTACTTGGTCCGCGGTGAGGCCCAGCGGTGGCTAAGGCCGTCGGGACCTTCGGTGGCACCGAGCGGGTAAAGGTTGATGGCGGGCTCCGTAGACGAACTAACCGTCAGGACTGGTCCGCGGTTCGCGGATCTCGACCGTGGGGGCAAGTGTGTATAGACCGGTGTGCATGATGTGCATTGCGTAACCATGCTGTACGCGGTTCACCTGCATGTGGTGGGTTCGGCAGAGGCGGGCCGCCCCGTCCCCGTCGGTGTAGGGAGGGGCGGCCAGCCTGTCACCTCCCGCGGTTGATCCAGGCGACGATGATCGAGACGACACCGGCGACGATCGCAGAAGCGATGCTCGCCTCGCTCGTCGTGCGCGCGGCGCGCCGCGCTGCTCGTGCCGCGATGATGGCGGACGCCAGCGCGACCAGGACGGCCGCGAGAGGAATGACGACCTGCGTGACGAACTCGGTACTCATGGCTCCCCCTTCCACGGGGGACGGCGGTCGGCCTTTCCGACCTTGCATGACTTCCGCAGGAGCTACTGCCGGTTTGACAGGACGGACTTGTGACCTGCGCGCGAAGCAGTAACACGGTCGCGCACGGCACGACCTAGCTACTGATAACACTCATTATCGGGAGCTAGAATCGGAGTCGTGATGATCGCCAGTGCCGCCCCTGGAACCGCCGCCGAGCGGGCCACCGTGTCGAGCCCGGCCGTGTCCGGACACGCCGGGATTGACGGGTTCGTCTCCGAGAGCGCCCGGGCGCGCATCCTCGACGGCGTGGCAACGAACACCCGGCGCGCCTACGGCCGCCAGTGGGACGCGTTCACAGCCTGGTGCATAGACCAGGGCCGCACGGCGCTGCCCGCGACGGCCGAGACACTCGCCGAGTACGTGAGCGCGCTTGCCGACGCCGCGAAGGGCCCGGCCTCGATCGAGCAGGCCATCGCCGCCATCCGCACCGCCCACCGCACGGCTGGTCACTTCGGCGCCCCGGACACCCAGGCGGCCCGGCTGGCGCTTCGCAGCCATCGCCGCGAGCTTGCCGCCGGAGGGGAGCGGACCCGGCAGGCGCCTCCGATCACCGTCGAGGTCCTCCGCGCGATGATCGACGCCACGAGCCCGGTCACCGTGATCGGTGCTCGCGATCGGCTGCTGCTTGTGCTCGGCCTCGCGATGATGGCCCGCCGCTCCGAGCTGGCCGCTCTGCATCTCGACGACGTCGTCGAGACCGACGACGGGCTGGAGGTGCTGATCCGGGCCAGCAAGACCGACCAGGACGCCCGCGGCGCCGTCGTGGCGGTCCCGCGTGGATCGCATCCTGAGACCGACCCCGTCCGGCTGCTGCAGGAGTGGCGCTCGATCTTGGCGCAGCGCGGGATCATCAGTGGACGGCTGTTGCGCTCGGTGACCCGCCATAGTCGGATCGGAGCGAGCCTGTCACCGGACGCGGTCAGCGACGCCGTGCGTGCCGCCGCGGTGCGTGCAGGGGTGCCGCAGGCCGAGAGCTACAGCGCGCACAGCCTGCGGGCCGGTGGCGCCACGACGGCGTATCGGGCCGGTGCGCCGGTGAGTGCGATCGCTGCGCACGGACGCTGGTCGCCCGCCAGCCCGGTCGTGCTCGGCTACGTGCGGTCGGTGGATCGGTGGCGCGACAACCCGATGCGGGCGATCGGACTGTGACCGATGCGAACATCAACGTCGCAGTCCGATTGACGTTCGCATCGGCCGGGGCAGTAGAGCTAGACGATGTCGGGCTACTTCGTTTCCCGCGGCTACCCGATGCTCCGGCCATCTACCGGCTGGAGCTGGCCAGCCAAGTGGGCTCCCGCGTGTACGTGGGGCAGGCAGCGCGACTACGCCGCCGCGTGAACGGCTATCGGAACCCCGGCCCGCCGTCGCAGACCACGAACAACCGGATGAACCCAGTGCTGTGCCAGCATCTGGAGGCGGGCGAGAATGTCACGATCTCGTGGGCGACCGTGGCCGAGATGACCTGTGGAAACCACACGGCAGCGTTGAACCTGGCTGACTCATTTGACCGGACGCTGGCGGAGAGCGCTGCTGTGGTCGCGGCGCGGGCCGCTGGTGAGACGTTGCTGAACGTCGTCAAGGTCGGCGCCATCGAACTGTCGGGGTGACCGACTACGGTCCGCCGCCATGATGCCCAACGCCGCTCAGGTCCGCTCGCCCGGCATAGCCCAGTGACCGAGCTGGGGACCCTCCAGGCGATAGCCCAGGTTGTGGCCCCCTTGGTTGCCGCTGCGGCAGCCACGGCGTCGTGGCTGAGCGCCTTGGCCTCGCGGCGGACCGCGGGTAGCGCCGACGACACGGCTCGCCGGTCGATCGAGGCGCTTGGCCGTGCAACGGCGCCAGCGCTACGCGTCGACATGCCGGACTACCCAGCCACTCAACGTGAGGCAGGACGCGGGCCTGTGACGGTCACGCTGTTCGTCGTCAACGAGAGCATCAACCGCGGCGTGATCCTCTCGGCGTCGATCAGCCGCCCCGACAACGTGCTGCTCACAGCCATTCGGCCGACGCTGCCGGAGGAGATCGGGCCGATCATCGGTATCGGCGAGCAGGTGAACCACATGCACATCGACTTGGGCCGAATGCTCCGGTTGCTCCCGGATGCGCAGATCGACGAGGACAGCGCGGCGTCGCTCACGCTCGACGTCGAGTTCAGCGACATCGGGCGCGTGGTGCGCTGGCGTCATCGCAGCCGGTGGGCCGAGTGCTTCCGCGTCGACCCGAGCAACGGCGCCCCGGTCTACAGCTACATGCAGGTTGGCCGTGCCGAGATCGAGATCCTCGGCGAGGAGCCGCAGCCCGTGAGGCCCCCGGGCGTAGTACGTCGGGCCTGGTACTGGCTTTGGTGAGTCGGGGTCGTCGTCGAGCTGTAGTGGATCATGAATAGCCGGCCATCAGGCCCCGACGATGGCGTCCGAGAGTGCGCTGTACTGCTCGGCGCTGATCACACCCGTCGAGTAGGCGGCGCGACCCCCCTGAACGCCGTCGGCGTGCTCGCATCGTCGGGATCGGCGGTCCCGTCGAGGCGTGCAGCTCGCTCGGCTGTCGCGTAGACGTACGCGGGTGCGATCTCGGCCGCGGCCTGCGCTGCGGTGATCTCCCCGGCGCCGCAGCGCTGCATGGTGTCGGCGGCCTCGCGGTCCATCATGTCCGTCATCGTCTCCTCCGTCTGTTCATCGGCGCGACCGCCCGCGACGTGACCCCGGGTCGCCCGGCGGGGTCGCGGCCGCTGGCCCACCCCGCCCGGGTAGTCGCCGCGCAGCAGCTCGCCGGTGGCCGAGTCGATGTGTCACGGCTGCTCGTCGGCCAGAGCCAAGTCGTAGTCCTGCTCGGCGGTCGGCGCCGGGTCGGTGAGGTTGTCGAGCGTGACCGCCTCGACGCAGTCCGGCAGATCAGCACCCGGCCACGCGGCAGGCCGTCCGCCCGCTCGTCGTCCACCGGGCGCGGCCACCTTGTACTCCAGTCCCTCGGTCCCGGCGGTCTGACCGTGAGCCCATTGGCGACGCGGTCGTCGAGCCCGCCGCCGACTCCGGCGGGCCAGACCTGGAAGAGGTCGACCTCGTCGAGCGCCCGGCTGCCGTCGGGCCCGCGACGCCGGTGGGTGCGATGACGGCCTCGATCGTGTCGGCGGCACGGCCACGGCGACGCGGCGCGACGGCGGGGACAGCAGAGTGGCGGTCATGAACTCAGACCGGCGGCCGCTCGGTGGGCGGTGGCTGTGAGGTCATGCCCCGCAGCGTGACGCGCGGGTGCTGCGGATCGTGGGGGCCGGGCGGGTCCGCCTACTGATTTCGAGAGCGCGCCGCGCGACCACGTGGCGGACGGGCCGCGCGGTGGGCCTAGCACGCCATCACAGCATCCCTTGACGTGGTGACAAGAGATACTGATAAGGTTGTCATCACGTCAATGTTTTGGAGGTGAGCCGTGAGCAAGCTGGGCGGCATGACGGAGGTCGCGGAGGTGCTGGGACTGTCCCGGCAGCGCGTGGCACAACTGCGGGCGCGGCCGGACTTCCCGGACCCGGTCGCCGAGATCGCGCTGGGCCCGATCTGGGACCTCGACGCGGTCGCGAGCTGGCTCGGATCAGGCGTGCGCCGTGGTCCGGGACGTCCAACTGGACAGGTGAAGCGCCGCGTCTTGGGGGAGCGCTTCGAGCTGGAGGAGCCGCCGATCGCGGGCGGTGGGTTCGGTGACGTCTTTCGTGCCCTCGACCGCAAGACCGGCGAGCTGGTGGCCGTCAAGGTGCTCAAGAACGTCACCAACGTCGAGGACGAAGTGGTGCAGCGGTTCCGGCGCGAGCTGTTGCTGATGAGCGAGAAGCTCGATCACCCGCACGTGGTGCAGGTGATCGCGCAGGGCGACCTGTCCGAGGTCGACGCGCTGTGGTGCGCGATGCCGCTGGCGACCGCCAGCCTGCACGACGAGATCAGCACGTTCCGCGGCGATCTCACGGCCGTTGTGGACCTCGCGCGACAGCTCAGTGCAGGGCTGACCTACGTGCACGACGCCGGGGTCCTTCACCGGGATCTCAAGCCCGGCAACGTCCTCCGTACCGCCGAGGGCGTGTGGGCGATCTCCGACTTCGGGCTGGCCCGCGAGTTCGAGCGCAAGACCGAGGCACTCACCAGCACCCTCCAGCAGGGCATGGGGACGATCGTCTACGCGTCCCCGGAGCAGTGGGCCAAGCCGAAGAGCGCACAGATCCGCGACGACGTGTTCTCCTTCGGGAAGATCCTCCAGCATGCGATCACGGGTGAGTTGCCCATGATCTCGGCCGACCAGATGCCCGAGAGCCCGCTCCGCCCGGTCATCCAGCGTGCCACCGGCCCGCGTGACAACCGCTACGCCAGCGCCGCGGCCTTGCTCGCGGCGATCGAGCAGGCTGTCGATCTGTACGACCCGACGTGGGAGGGTGCGGAGGACAGGGCAGCCCGGCTGAGTCCTCGGGTGGCAGGAGCGAACCTGGACCCGATCGCGCTGGATGAGCTGCTGGGCTGGCTCCAGCAGGACGGGCTGGTCGAGGACATCTCACTGCGCGGTGTTGTATGCCGCCTGCTGGTCGAGTGTTCACGCGAGGCGGTTAACCATCTGTGGGACACCAACCCCGACGGCTTCCGCCGCGCCTACAGCGTCTTCGCGTCGTGGGTGTGGCAGCAGAGCTTCGACTACGTCTACTGCGACGCGCTCGCCAACTTCGCCGTCATGGCCACCGCGGTGACGAACGACTTGGAGGTGCTGCGCGGCACGGTGACGGCACTGGTCGAACTCGGCCCGAGCCACAACCGGTGGCACGTACGGAACGTGCTCGTCCCGCTGCTCCAGGGCATCCGCGATCACGACCGCGCCGTGGTCGCGCTGGAGGCGCTGCAGGCCTCGGAGAAGTCGAACGTCCGTTGGACCATCACCGACTTCGCCGTCCGGTCGATGCACCCGGTGCTCCGGCAGGGGATCGCGCCGCTCATCCGTGTCGCGTCGTAACCCGCGCGATCGGCGACCACCATGACAGTGACCGGCCGACCGCGGCGTTCGGCTCCAGCGAGGTGTAGCCCGGCGTCCCTGACGCGCTACAGCAGCCAATGGGCGTGTGCGCCCGGAGGCGGCCTCGGGATCGGCTACGGGCCGGTGGGCTTGGCGGGCAGCGGCACAGCGGCCCGCGCGGCGTGCAGCATCCGCACGACCGGTGCGATCGTCGGGATGTCCCACCCGGCCAGCCACTCGACGACGGCGTGCTCGCGGTCGGACAGCTCGATCCTGTCGAGCGGTTCGAGCAACGCCGCGATGCGGTCGAGCTGCACGGCCCGACGCCAGCCGGTCGGATCCGTGGTCACCACGTTCTCGAACCGGTCGTCGCGGGTGCTGAACGGCGGCCGGATGCAGCGCGGCTCGCGGTCGAGTGGCGATGGGGCGTTCACGAGCCGATCCCGTCGGGGTCGTCGGCGCGCGACGGGCAGCCTGGCTCGCATCGGTGCCCGGGCGGGGCGCCGCAAGGATCGTCGGCACCCTCGCAGGCGGGGGTGGGCACGTAGCCGCGGGCGGCGCCGCACTCGACGTGGGCGTCGATGAAGCCGTTGGCGGGGCCGATGAGCAGCAGCAGTGTGCCGTCGGCGACGCCGCACAGCTCGCACTCGTCGGCGCTCATGCGGTCACCGCGCGGAGGGCGAGCAGCGCGACGGCGAGCAGGCAGAGCGCGGTCGCGAGGGGCATGCCGACGTAGCGGCGGCATCCGCGGCGGGGCGGTCGTGGCCACCAGCCGGGGGATCTGCGGTGGCGTCGGCGGGGTGCGGGACGATCGGACACGGGTCGGCCTCCTAGGGCTGATCAAGTCCCGGGGCCGGGTGCAACCGTGTCCCCGGGGCGCTTCCCGCGACATGCGCT
>JAOPYH010000207.1 GCA_025964715.1 Streptosporangiaceae bacterium
CCGCCACTCCAGGGCCCGATCGCGCCGTCGGCCAGGGTCTTGTCCACGTCGGGGACGACCAGTTCGGGGTCGACTTCCATCCGGGTGCCCAGCCCGGTGCAGTCCGGGCACGCCCCCCACGGGGAGTTGAACGAGAACGACCGTGGCTCCAGCTCCTCAAACGACAAGTCGTCATACAGGCACGCCAGATGCTCCGAATACATCCGCTCCCGGTGCGGGTCATCCTCAGCCAGGTCCACGAAGTCCAGCAGCACCACCCCGCCCGACAACCCCAGCGCCGTCTCCACCGAGTCGGTCAGCCTGCGGCGGGCGTCAGCCTTGACCGCCAGCCGGTCGACCACCACCTCGATGGTGTGCTTCTCATACTTCTTCAGCGCGGGAAGCTCCCCGGCCTCCCCGTTGGCCACGCTGTCCAGCCGGATGACGGTGCCGTCCACCCGCGCCCGCGAGTACCCCTTCACCTGCAGTTCGCGGAGGAGTTCGGTGTACTCGCCCTTACGGCCCCGGATCACCGGCGCCAGCACCTGGAACCGGGCCCCCTCCTCCAGCTCCAGCACCCGGTCCACGATCTGCTGCGGCGCCTGCCGCGCGATCGGCCGCCCGCACACCGGGCAATGCGGCTTCCCCACCCGCGCATACAGCAACCGCAGGTAGTCATACACCTCCGTGATCGTCCCCACCGTCGACCGCGGATTCCGGCTGGCCGCCTTCTGGTCGATCGACACCGCGGGCGAGAGCCCGTCGATGAAATCCACGTCCGGCTTGTCCATCTGGCCGAGGAACTGCCTCGCGTACGCAGACAGCGACTCCACGTACCGTCGCTGGCCCTCCGCGAAGATGGTGTCGAAAGCCAGGCTGGACTTGCCCGACCCGGACAGGCCGGTGAACACGATCAGGGCGTCCCGCGGCAGTTCGAGCGAGACATCCTTGAGGTTGTGCTCACGTGCTCCACGAACGATCAGACGGTCATGCACTATGCGTACCGGTTCCCCTAGGCCTGGTGACAGACAGGTCACTAACAGGCTAGCGAGGGGGTACGACAGGATTGTCCAGAACGAAGCCTCCCCGCCTCGCCATACTCCTCGAACCGTACACGTGTTCGAAGAGCGACGGCGACCGGCACGGGGCACCCGCCCACGGACTACCTCATTCGTCGTCGAGGACGAACCGGAGGTAGCGCTCGGCCGACCGCCGGACCGCCGCCACGCCGTCGGTGGCGACGACCCTGCGCCACCATGCCCCGTACACCCGCTCGAACGGGTAGGGCTCCAGCAGCCGCAACGCACGCCGCACCGTCCGGGGCCGCTCTGGGATGTGGTTGGGGTAGCTGTACATAAAGCTGACCCACCGGCGATCGTTGACCACCGTCAGGATGTCGCCGGAGAAGAGCGCGCCCGCTCCGTCCTCGCCGTCCCGCCAGTGCAGGACCTGGCCCCCGTCGAAGTGCACCCCCGCGTTGATGAGTGTCAGCCCGTCTCCGATCTCCCGCGTGTCCCCTTCCCAGAACTCGACCGCGTCGTCCGGGCGGCCGACCCATCGCCGGTCGGCCGCGTGGATGTGGACCGGTGCGTCGAAGGCGTGGGCCCACTCGATCATGGAGCCGTAGAAGTGCGGGTGGCTGACGGCTATCGCGCTGACCCCGCCCAGCGCCCGGACCTCGCTGACCAGATCGTCGTCGATGTGCGGGATCATGTCCCAGAGCACGTTGCCCGAGGGCGTGCGGACGAGCAGTGCCCGCTGGCCGATGGCGACCGACGGGGTCACGCCGATCCCGACCACGCCGGGGCCTTCTTCCTCGACCTCGCCCCGGTGCCCGGCCTCGCGCAGCTCCGCCACGCTGGTCCACCGCTGCCCGTCCCAGCCCACGTACTGACGCTCGTCCTCACAGATCGGGCAGTCCGCGCGCGGTTCGCCGTACTGCACGCCACAGGTGGCACAGATCGGGTGACTCATAGCGCGCATACAACCAGAGCGACCACCCGCGTCGTCAACACGTCCGTGATGGGTAAAGATGGGAAGGCCATCCACGGAAGGATCATCGGTATGGGGGACTGGCGAGCAGCGTTCGTTGAGCTCGAGACGGCCACCGCAAGAATGTTGACCACGCTCGCAACGCTTTCGGAGGCGGACCTGCGGGAGCCCTCGCTGCTGCCCGGATGGTCCCGGGGGCACCTGGCCACACACCTGGCGCGCAACGCCGACAGCTACTCCAACCTGCTGCACTGGGCCCGTACGGGAGTTGAGACGCCGCAGTACGCGAGCATCGAGCAGCGGGAGGCGGATCTCGCGGCCGGCTCCGGCCGGTCCTCGGGCGAGCTCCTCGAAGACGCACAGGAGTCGGCCGACCGGTTCGCCGGCCACGTCCGTACGCTGCCCGACGCGGCCTGGCAGCGGCCGGTGCGCGCCTTCCACGGCTGGGAACACCCGGCGTGGTACACAGTGCACCGGCGATGGCGCGAGGTCGAGACCCACCACGCGGACCTCGGCGCCGGCTACGCGCCCGCGGACTGGCCCGAGTCCTACGCCCGATGGGAGCTCACCGAGACCCTGGGGTGGCTCCGAGAGCGCGGCGGGCTGGCCGCGCGCCGGATCCGGGCCACGGATCTGGACGTGGATGTCCGGCTCGGCGGCGCGGGACCAGAGACCGCGCCGGTCGACGCTCCGGAGATCGAGGGACCCGCACGGGCGCTGATCAGGTGGCTGTCGGGCCGGAGCCCGGGCGCGGAACTGACGGGCGGCCCGCTGCCCGCGCCGCCGACGTGGCCCCAGGCGCCCGCCGTAAACAGGAGGAGCACATGAGCTACACAGGAGATGTCAAGGTCGGCGGCGAGCCGGACGTCCGGGAACTGCCCGGACTCACGGTCACCAAGGTCGCCGTCGGGCCGTACGACAACAACGCCTATGTCCTGCGTTGCTCCGCGACCGGTGAGCAGTTGCTCATCGACGCGGCCAACGAAGGAACCCGGCTGCTGAGCCTGATCGGCGACGGGCCGCTCGGCCGCGTCGTCACCACGCACCGGCACCAGGACCACTGGCAGGCGCTCAGCCAGGTGGTCGAGGCGACGCACGCACCGGTGGCGGCGCACCCCTATGACGCCGAGATCCTTCCGGTGCCGGTCACCGAGCCGGTCGAGCACGGCGGCACCGTACGGGTGGGGCGAAGCACGCTCGAGGTCATCCATCTGCGCGGCCACACGCCCGGGTCCATCGCGCTGCTGTACGACGCCGGGGGCGAGCTGGCGGACACTCCGCACCTGTTCACCGGCGACAGCCTCTTCCCAGGTGGTGTCGGCAACACCTGGGGCGACCCCAAGCTGTTCAACCAGCTGATCACGGACGTGACGGAGCGGGTCTTCGATCGCCTTCCGGACAAGACCTGGGTCTATCCGGGCCACGGCGGCGACACGA
Organism: Streptosporangiaceae bacterium; assembly: GCA_025964715.1. Lineage (GTDB taxonomy): Bacteria > Actinomycetota > Actinomycetes > Streptosporangiales > Streptosporangiaceae > Actinomadura_C. The sequence goes on from JAOPYH010000207.1 coordinate 3,409, forward strand.
CCCTGGGCAAGGAGCGCCCCGGTCTGGCCGAATGGCGGTCCCGCGGCTGGTGACAATGGGGCCGGGCCCCGCGCGCCCCTGCCCCCTGGCAAGGAGTCGATCATGCTTGCCGGATACTGTCGCCGAGAGTGACTTCGGTGGTCCGCGCCGCACCGAAGACGCACTCGCCAGCGGCCCCTCGGGGCACATTCCGAGCACTAAGGACTTGTGACGTGAGCACACCTGCGGTCCCAACCCTCAAGCTCACCAACGGGGCGTCCATCCCCAGGCTCGGGCTGGGGACCTGGCCGATGTCCGAGCATGAGGCGGAGGTGGCCGTCGCCCAGGCCATAGAGATCGGATATCGGCTGTTCGACACCGCCTACGCGTACGGCAACGAGAAGGGCGTCGGCCGGGGCCTTCGCGCCACCGCCGTCCCTCGCGAGGAGCTGTTCGTCACCACGAAGCTCAACGGCGAGTGGCACGGGGTTCAGGCCGCGCAGGAGGCCTTCCAGACCAGCGCCGACCGGCTCGGGGTCGACTATGTCGACATGTACCTCATCCACTGGCCCCTGCCGCAGCAGGACACCTACGTCGAGGCGTGGAAGGGGCTCGCCAAGCTGCTGGAGGACGGCCGGGTGCGCGCGATCGGGCTGTCGAACTTCAAGCCGTCCCACATCGACCGGGTCCTCGCGGACACGGGTGTCATGCCGGATGTCAACCAGATCGAGCTCAACCCGACCCTCACCCGCGACGAGACCCGGGCCTACGACGCCGCGCATGGCATCGCCACGCAGTCCTGGAGCCCCATCGGCCGCGGCGGCGACCTGCTCTCCGAACCGGTCGTGACCGGCCTCGCCGAGCGCTACGGAAAGTCGCCGGCGCAGATCGTGCTGCGGTGGCACATGGACCTCGACCTCATCACCGTGCCGAAGTCCGCGAACCCGGAGCGGATGAAGGAGAACATCGAGATCTTCGACTTCGCCCTCACCGAGGACGAGGTCAAGGCGATCACCGCACTCGACCAGGGTGAGGCGGCCGCCACGGACTCCGACGTCGTCGGGCACTGAGACCGGTGGGCGTCGTCCCCGGTGCTGTCTGTCAGTAGAGAGACAAAGACACCGAAGCATCGGGGATCAGAGGACCGAGGCTGTGGAGCCCCGATACCCAGCGCGGTGCCGGAGGGACTGGTACTTCTTTAAAGCGGTTTGGGTGTGCAGCGATGGAGCTGCCCGAACCTCCTTTGAGCAACCCGCATGAGCCCGGTCAGGTCCTCGATTGCCTTTCTTCCAGGCGAGATCTCGCGCACAGCAATATAAATCCACGGCTCGTTTGCTCCACACCGGAACACAGCCGCTGTTAGGTATGGAAGCTTCAGAGAGCCAGGCGAATACACTGCGAAGCCGAACCCGTAATCCGGGACGACCCGTCGCGGTTGATCGGCACTAACTTTCTTTAGGAGAGACGCAACCTCCACACGACCGCCGGCAACATCCCACCAGACGTTTAGAGGGCCATATAGCTGGTTATCTTTGACGCCACAAATGGTATGATTTTTTGTCGCTTCGGGGTTTCTGACTTCCCCAAGGGACGTATACAGTCCCGCGACACGACGCAATGCCTCCTTTGAAACCAGGTCACACCAATAAGGAGCGGAGTCCACGACCGTACGGAGGTCGGATCCACCCCTGGGAGTAGCACTGGAGGCGGCAGGTGGCACCAGCGATCTGCCGGGAGACATGTGGCCGTTTGATGTACATGCGGGAAGCACAACGACACACATACCCAGAGATCCGAATATCCCTAGCCTAGTAGACCTCATTGCGATAGATCACCCGGCTCCGTATTATTGAAGCTCGGCCTACAGAAACCGATAGTGAACTGTCGGAGAAGTTTAATTATGGCCTGTTGATCGCCTTCGGTATTTGAGTCTTGGTCCGCAGAGCCACCGCTTGTGGCGCAACAGGGCGATCGCCTCTTTGAGCTCCGCCTGGAGCGTGCCAAGGCTCCCGTGAATCCTGCCGTCAAAGCTGCGGGCGCTCGGTCCGACCCATGCCTTGTCCTCCATCGCGCGACAGGGCTGATCCAGGAGATGCCAACGCTCATCCGAGAGGCGCTGCATCCGTGCCAGCAATTCCATGAGCCTCGCACGCTGGTCCACGCGGCCTCCCGTCGCCCAAGGGCATGCAGAGCTAACCTACGAGGCACGCGGGGACCGAGCAACCAAAGCTGACAGCCGGGCCTGCAAGTCGGCAGGCTGTGGGCAGCATCCCGGCCACAGCACCGGGCCACAGACATCGGGGACCTCACGAGAAGAGGTGATCGCCATCACGGAACCGTTCGAGATCGCATGCAACGTGCCCCTATGGTGAGAGCCCGCGCCCGGCCGAGTAAGTGAACTTCATGACCTCATCAGGCCATCCCCTTGATTTGCACGCATGACTACGGAACGTTCTCGTTCCATACAACCTGTAGCCAGCTGCGTCGCAGTGCACATGCGGATGCTGCACGTTTACCCCCGGGGGAGGTCATCCCATGACCAGTCCATTCGTACGGCGTCGGCGGCTCGCCACGGAACTACGCAACCTCCGCGAGGAGAAGGGCATGACGGCGGGCCGGCTGTCCCAGCTCCTGCACCAGTCCCGGATGAAGGTGAGCCGGCTGGAGAATGCCCATATCCGCCCCGACCTGGCCGAGGTCATGAAAATTCTCGACATTCTCGGCGTCACCGGGGACAAGTGGAACGAGGTCGTACGGATCGCCCGCGACGCCGCCGAACGCGGCTGGTGGGATTCGTTCGGCGACGCCATGGGGCCACGCCAGCGTCTATACGCGGACCTCGAATCCGGCGCCTCCTCCATCCGGGAGTACAACCAGACGGCCATCCCAGGGATCCTGCAGACCCCGGAATTCACCTGGGCCCTGGTGGAGCTGGACAAGCGGGAAGGCCCGATCACCTATGTCCCGGAGCGCATGGCGCAGGCCCGGCTGCAGCGCCAGCGGGTCGCGCTTCACCCGGACGGGCCGACCCATGAGGTGGTGCTCGACGAGTTCGTCCTACGCCGGCTAGCAGTGCCTCCGGCGGTGCTAAGGGATCAGCTCCGCCATGTGGCCGAAGTCGTCGCCTCAGAACCGCGCATCACCGTACGGGTACTGCCGTTCGACGCCCGGCTGGTCGGCGGCATGCTCCCCAGATCCTCCTTCGCTCTCTATACGTTTCCCGACCCGGAGGACCCGCCCATGGCCGTGGTCGATACGGCGACGACCGACATAGTGCACACGGAGGAGGACGAAGTGGCGCGCTACCGAGGACACTACGACCGTCTACGTGAATGCTCACTGTCCCCGGCCGAGAGCCTCACGCTGCTGGGCAAGGTCGCCGACGAGCTGACCGGACAGGCAGAAGCGGATTCATGACCACCGAATACGCGCACTGGCGCAAGTCTCGCCGCAGCGCCCCGGACGGAGGCTGCGTCGAAGTGGCCCCCGGCTCCGACGGCACCATTGGTGTACGCGACTCAAAGGCCAGGGGACGAGGAGGCCCGGTCCTGGTGTTCAGCCGCGCCGAATGGCTCTCCTTCACCGAGGCGATCCGCCGGGGTTGAGGCCGGCGGATGCGAGCACCTCGTCACCAGCCGGCCTGATCGATTGACCCGCGTGCCGAGATCTCGTACGCAATGATGGCGATCACGAGACCGAGGAGCACGTGTGAGTGAGAAGCCAAAGCGCTCCGAGTCCAGGCGGTTCGACGACACCGTGGCCCATAACGCAAGGGTCTGGAACTACTGGCTTGGCGGCAAGGACAACTATCCGGCCGACCGCAAAGTAGGCGACCACGTCTTCGGCGTCTTCCCCAGCATCGTCGACGTGGCCCGCGCCGACCGCGCTTTCCTCGGGCGGGCGGTGCGTTATCTGACCGGTGAGGCGGGCATCCGCCAGTTCCTGGACATCGGCACGGGTCTGCCGACCGTGGAGAACACCCATGAGGTCGCTCAGCGGCTGGCCCCTGAGTCACGGATCGTCTACGTCGACAACGACCCGCTCGTGCTCGTGCACGCCCGTGCCCTGCTGGGCAGCACGCCTGAGGGCACGACCGACTACATCGACGCCGACGCCCGGGAGGCCGGCGCCATCGTCGAGGCGGCCGCGAAGACGCTCGATTTCGGAGAGCCGGTGGCCATCATGCTGCTGGGCCTGCTGAACTTCGTCCCCGACAACGACGAGGCCGGCGCGATGGTGCGGCGGCTACTGGCCGCGGTGCCCTCCGGCAGTTACCTGGCGATCACGCACCCCACCCTGGAGCTCGGTGGTGAGGCCAATGCGGCCGCCATGCGATTCTGGAATGCCAACGCCACGCCACCGATCACCACACGCAGCGGCGAAGAGGTCGCGGGCTTCTTCGACGGCTTGGAACTGCTCGACCCGGGTCTGGTGTCCTGTGCGCTGTGGCGCCCGGACCTCGCCGACATCGGTCGCGACCCTGTGCCGGTGGCCCAGTTCGGCGCCGTCGCCCGAAAGCCGTGACGGGGCCACATCCCCACGGACGAAAGCCGGCGTCCGCCTTTCCCGCCATCCGCGTAGGTCTGGAGGGCTACGGTGTGCCGGGCTGTCGCTGGCCCGGCTGGCCGTCGCTCCGCGGCCCTGGCGCTCGCCGCACCCATCCTGCGCGTACGGCGCCCGCGACGGGCCGACCTATCGCGGCCGCATTGGCGCAAGGGGTCTATCACTTCGCCACCACGCACCCGCGTCGGCCACCGCATCGGCGATCTTTCTCGGGCTCCTGCCGTCGGCGGTCGGCTTCGTGGTGGGGGGCTATGCGGTCGCGCGGCTGACCGTCACGGCCGCCACCGCCGCGCTGTATCTCGTGCCGCCGTTGGCCTGATCAGCATCGGAGGCATCCTGCTCATCAGCCGGCGCCGTCAGCCAGCAACGAACCCCGGACAAGCCATCGCCTGTCACCGCGGGAAACCTTGCCCAAGCCGTCGAACTCGCGCCTAATGTGACCTTGATGTCGGCCCTGGAGAACCTGGCCGTGCGGCTTCGTGAGTTCGCGGCCGTGCGGGAATGGCAGCAGTTCCAATCGCGACGTACCGCGGCTCTCCTCGCAAAGCCACACCAATCGCCTGACGGTCGGTCGCGAAGTAAGTGCGA
>JAOPYH010000200.1 GCA_025964715.1 Streptosporangiaceae bacterium
CCGTAGACCGTCCCGACCTCAGCCACCATCCCGGCCACCTCGGCGGACAGCGGCACCTGCCGCTCGCGCACCGGCCGGTCCGGGTGGAGCGGTGAACTGCGCTCGGTCGCGTACATCTCGCCGCCGAGGCCGCCGGGATCGATCTCTCCGTGCCGATGCTGGAGCGGGCGCGCGCGGCCGCCGTCGCGGAGGGCCTCACGAACGTGACCTTCGAACGGGGTGACGCCCAGGTCCATCCGTTCCGCGGCGGCTACGACGTGGCCGTCAGCCGGGGCAGGCAGGATCTCCGCATCCGCTAAACCCACGAGCGCTTACACGGGAAAGCGGACACGCTGGCGGACCAGATCACCAGGAGCGTGCCACCTGCAGAAGGTGGTCTCGGACGATGGTCACATGGCGCCGTTCGGGTGCGCCGACGCGGTGGGCGAGAAATCCGGTGTTGATGGGCGGATCCTCCGGTTCGAGAAGCGGTACCAGCCTGCCGTCGGCGAGTTCGTCGGCACAGAGGTAACGGGGTAGCACCGTGATTCCCGCTCCGGCGACGACGGCGGCCAGTACGCCACGGAGGTCCGGGATGACCACGGCCGGCGTTTTGGTCAGGCGTGTGCGGAAGACATGGCGCCAGTAGCGACGAGCGATGGGCAGATCCTCGGCATAGGTGACCAGCGGCACGTCATCGAGTGCGCGGGGATCGTCGGCCCCGATCCGGCCGATCCGCTCCGCCCACACAGGCCCGGCCACGAGCACGAACTCTTCGTCCATGAGCGGCACGGCGACTACGGAGCGCCCGCGTGGGCGAATGGCCGAGAGAACCAGGTCGAAACGGCCGGCGTGCAGGCCGTCGAGGAGGTCGTCCGCCAGACCGATGGTGACTCTCAGCCGCAGGCCCTGGTCCACCAACGGCGCGAGGGCGGGCAGTGCTCGCACGCACAGGATCTCGGCCGGGCCTGCCAGGTGCACCGGCTCCGGCGAGGCGCTCCCCGGCATTCCTCGTTCCGTCAACACTGCCAGCTGGTCGAGCGGACCGGCGACCTGCGCGGCCAGTTCGTCGGCCACTGACGTGGCGGTCACGCCACGGGGCAGCCGCTCGAACAGCCGGCGCTCGAGTTGCTGCTCCAGAGTACGGATCTGACCGGTCACGGTCGGCTGGGACAGTCGCAGGAGCTTGGCCGCCGCCGTGAACGAGCCGGCCCGGTACACGGCGAGAAACGTTCGCAGCAACGTGAGGTCCAACCCCCGGTTCGCCGCCGGGAGGTCGGGCAAGCCATCAGTTTCCCTATGGGACATGCAGATAACTCTATTGGATTCCTGATCGCTGGATGGCTACTGTCGGGATCGTTCCCCTGATGAGCGGGCTCGGCGTCGGCAGCTCCATCGGCACTCGCCGCCGCCGTGGCCTGCGGAAAGAGAATGAGCGATGGCCAAGATACTTTTCGTGATGACCGGTGCCGACCACTGGACACTGGCCGACGGCACCCACCACCCGACCGGCTACTGGGCCGAGGAGTTCGTCGCCCCGTATCGCGCGTTCACCGACGCTGGGCATGATGTGGTCGTCGCCACTCCCGGTGGAGTCGTCCCCACGGTCGACCGGGCCAGCCTCGAACCCGAGGTCAACGGAGGCCAGGAGGGCTCCGACGCGGTGATCGCCGCGCTGGAGGCCGCCGCCGAACTTCGCGACCCGATCAAGATCAAAGAAGCCGACGTGGCCGACTACGAGGCGGTCTTCTACCCCGGCGGCCACGGCCCGATGGAGGATCTGGTGGCCGACGCCGACTCGGCCCGGCTGCTCACCGGCACCCTGGAGGCCGGCAAGCCACTGGGCGTCGTCTGTCACGGTCTGGCCGCCCTGCTGGCCACCGAGCGCTCGGTTGGCACTTCGCCGTTCGCCGGTTACCGGGTCACCGGTTTCACCAAAGCAGAGGAAGCCCAGACCGGTCTCGGCGACAGGGCGAAGTGGCTGTTGGAGGACCGACTGGTGGCTCTCGGCCTGCGGTTCTCGGCAGGCGAGCCGTGGGCCCCGAACGTGGTCGTCGACCGCAACGTCCACACAGGGCAGAATCCCGCCTCCTCCGCCCCGCTGGCCGCCGAACTGCTCACGTCGATGAGCTGATCCGGGAAGGGGACGGGCGGCCGGGATGGCCGCCCGTCCCGACTCCGCGGACCACAAGCGATTCCCCCGGAAAGTCCCACCCATTCATGACACACATTGATAGACCGGTCCACCGCCTCGGTGGCCGGGCATTGGTTCCGGTCCTCGGACTGGGGGCCATGGTGGTCTCGATGATGCAGACGCTGGTCGTGCCGATTCTCGGAATCATCGAGCGTGATCTGCACACCACAGTGGTCGACGCGAACTGGCTCACCTCGGCGACCCTGCTCTCCGCGGCGATCTGTACGCCCCTGTTCGGCCGGTTCGGTGACCAGTACGGCACCAAACCCATGCTCATCGGGGTCCTGACGCTCGCGCTGGCCGGGTCCGTACTGGCCGCCATCAGCACTGCGCTGCCATGGTTGATCGTGGCGCGGGCGTTGCAAGGGTCAGCCACGGCGATCTTCCCGCTCGCGCAGTCGGTCCTGCGTGACCGGCTGCCACCTGAGCGGCTTCCCGGAGCGATGGGGCTCGTCAGCGGAACCCTGGCATTCGGCACTGGTGTCGCACTGGTCGGTGCGGGATTGCTCACGCGCGGACCCGCTCCGGATTACCACCACGTGTTCTGGATGGCGGCCGGCGTATCCGCACTCGCGCTGCTCGCCGTGGCCGTCGTCGTTCCACCGTCTCGTGCGACACCCGGTGGACCTACCGACTGGCTTGGGGCACTGACCCTGGCCGCGATGCTCACCTTGTTCCTGTTGCCCTTGTCACGGGGCTCCATATGGGGCTGGTCGTCCGGGACGACATTGGGATGTTTCGCAGGGGCGGCGGTGATGGCGGCCGTCTGGGCTCTGGTCGAGCACCGGTCAGGCGAACCCCTTGTGGACATGAGGATGCTCGTCGTGCCCCATGTCCTGTTCGCCAACCTGGCGGGCCTTCTCCTGGGCTTTGCGATGTTCTCGCAGTTTCTCGGTGTCTCGGCGCTGGTGCAGATCCCGGCTGAGCCTGACGGGTACGGATTCGGCGCCACCGTTCTGCAGGCGTCCGTCGGCTACCTCATGCCGTCCGCGATGGCCTCCTTGATCGCCGCCCGGGCCGGCGGGGCGCTGGTACGCCGGATCGGGGCACACCAGACGCTCGCCGCAGGTGCTGCGTGCGGAGCGGCCGGCTTCGCCGTACTCGCGGTCGCGCACGGTACGACCTGTTCGGTGGTGGTAGCAGGCGTGCTCGTCGGCGTGGCCGTCAGCTTCGGTTTCGCCACGCTCCCCGCCGTCCTGCTCGGATCGGTGCCCTCACACCGGACCGGCATCGCCAACGGGATCAACTCCGTCTTCCGCTCCGTCGGCAGTTCTCTCGCCAGTGCCCTGATCGGGACGTTGCTGATGGTCAAGCCCGCGGAGCAACTCACCCCAGGAGCGTCCATTCTTCCTTCCGAAGGACGGTTCACATGGTGCTTCTGCCTCGCAGCAGGCGCGTTCGTCCTCGTCGTCGTCCTCGCTCTGGCCGGGCTGTGGCGGCCCGCACCAGCGGGCAGCCCCCGCCTTCGAGCAGTGAACAGCCGAAGGTGGAACGTTCCAGCGCTCCGCAACGTCCGCTCGACATCGATTCCCAGACTCAAGAACTCTGAAAGAGAGAACACATGGCGCTGATTCTGATCACAGGGGCTTCGGACGGACTCGGCCGTGCCCTGGCCGAGGACCTCGCGGCGAGCGGCCGGCACCGGTTGCTGCTGCACGGGCGGAACGCCCAGCGCCTCGCGGAGGTCGCCGAAGCCACCGGCGGCGAGACATTCCAGGCCGATTTCTCATCGCTTGCGGAAGTCAGGTCTCTCGCGGCGGAGATCGCCGGATCGCACGGCCACCTGGATGTGCTCGTGAACAATGCGGGCATCGGCTTTCATACGGACGGCACGACACGACGGTTGTCAAAGGACGGTCACGAACTCCGCCTGGCGGTCAACTACCTCGCGCCCGTGCTGCTCACCCGAGAACTGCTGCCACTACTGCGCCGGGCGGCATCCTCTCGGATCGTCAACATCGCCTCAGTCGGCCAACAGCCGATCGATTTCGACGACCCGCAGCACGAACGTGGATACACCGACGTCGCCGCCTACTGCAGGTCCAAGCTCGGCCTCATCTGTCACACCTACGACCTCGCGCACGAGCTCGCGGAAACCGGCGTCACCGTCAATTGCCTGCATCCGGCGTTGTACATGCCGACGGCCATGTCCAGGAGATCCGGTATGGAGATCGTCGACACGTTGGAACGAGGAGTAGCGGCCACCCGGCGGCTGGTGGACGCGCCCGAACTCGCCGGTGTCACCGGACGCTACTTCGAGATCGAGGAGGAGTCACGAGCCTCCGAGGAGGCCTATGACCCGGCCTATCGCCGCCGCCTCGGCGAGCTGACGCGGAACCTCCTCGAGAACCGCTGATCAGAACGCCGTCGTCGACCGTACCGGCGGGCCACGATTGTCAGGTGCCCGTGTCAGGTGCCCGGCTTCGCAGCAGATACGAGGCCCACCATGCGCCCGGTGCACTTAATACAGCACCGGGCGCATGCCGCACATCCTTCACTGCTCATGGAGCCGCGACGGCACCCCGTTCGGCTGCCCGCAGTGCCAGTGCCGCAAGCGCCTCCGGGGCGCCCGCCTGGCCGCGTATCCCGGGAAAGGCGTTGACGTCCACGATCAGCGGGGCGCCGTTGCCCGTGTCGATCACGTCCACGCCGTACACGTCCAGCGCGAAGACCGAGCCGACCCGGCGCACCAGGTCCAGCCAGCCGTCCGGCAGATCGCCGAGCGGAAGCGGCAGCGCCGGACCACGGTCGGCATCCGCCAGCTCGGATCGGCGCAGGGCGGCGAACACCTCGCCCGCGATCACCCACAGCTTGTGGTCCCAGCCGCTGTTGGCGGTGAACTCCTGCATGACCACCGGTTCGTCCGGCCAGGCGGTGCTCAGGGCGCGCAGCTGTACGGCGTCCTCGACTCGGGCCACGAGGTCGTGCCGCCGGCTGTGCCGGCTCTTGACCACCAGCGGATACGCGAGCTTGGGCTTCGCTGCCAGCCGCGTGAGTGTCGCGGCGGTCCGGGTGCCCGCGAACGGCAGCCCGGCGCGCTGCGCCAGCTCGGCCATCGCCGTCCGGTCCTGGCACAGCCCGGTCGCCGCGGCGGAGTTCAGCACCGGAACGCCGCGCTCTTCGAAGGACCGGGCCAGGGCCAGCGCGCGCGGCGTCCGCGCCTTGAGCAGATAGACATCGGCGAGCGCACCGGGGGCGACCAGCTCCTGCGGCGCGTCGCTCCGCGCGTCCGGATCCACCGACTCCACCTCGTGACGGGGCGTCAAGAGTGCGGTCGTTTCAGCCAGCAGCGGATGATCGGGCTCGCGCGTGATCAGACAGACCTTCATCTGCCCCCGCCGGCCGCCGCGGCACTCTGCGTCGGTACCTGCACCGGCTCCGGGAGCCGGGCGCCGGCAGCCGCGCTCGGCACGGTCCCGCCCGTACGCGCCAGCTCGAGCACGGCCCGCGCCACCCGGGCCGCCGCGTCCGGCACCTGCCGGAAACTCGGGAAGTCGTTCACATCGACGATCACCGGGCCGTCCGGTCCCAGCAGCACGTCCACCCCGTACAGATCCAGCCCGTAGACCGTCCCGACCTCAGCCACCATCCCGGCCACCTCGGCGGACAGCGGCACCTGCCGCTCGCGCACCGGCCGGTCCGGGTGGAGCGGTGAACTGCGCTCGGTCGCGTACATCTCGCCGCCGA
>JAOPYH010000263.1 GCA_025964715.1 Streptosporangiaceae bacterium
ACGCACTCCTGGCCGCCGGCTGCGAGCGCATCTTCACCGACAAGGCGTCCGGCAAGCTCGCCCGCCGCCCCGAACTCGACAAGGCGCTCATGATCGCCCGCGAAGGCGACCAGCTCGTCATCACCAAACTCGACCGGCTCGGCCGCTCCCTGAAGAACCTCATCGAGCTGTCAGACGACCTCCGGGCTCGCGGTATCGGGCTCGTCGTCCTAGACCAGGGCATCGACACCTCGACTCCGGGCGGCCGCCTGTTCTTCCAGATCATTGGCGCCATCGCAGAGTTCGAGCACTCGCTCATGTCTGACCGCACGACGGAGGGCCTCGAAGCGGCACGGGCCCGAGGCCGGACTGGCGGGCAGAAGCCGAAGCTGCGACCCCGTCAGATCAAGGTCGCTCAGGAGATGTACGACGAGCTCGGCTCGGACGGCAAGCGCAAGTACACCGTCCAGCACATCGCCGACGAGTTCGGCGTCAGCCGTCCCACCATCTACCGCCACCTGGAGAAGAAGTGACTGCCATGAAGATCGATCCTCGGTTCATCGAGATCGACCGAACCGCTGACGATCGGGGCCCGACCGGGGTCTTCGAGGATCAGATGACCGTGATCGTGGACAACTTGATGCTCGGCTACTTCCGCAATCCTGAGCACACCGACGCCATGCTCCGGCGCGACGGCCTGACGAAGACCGCCGAACGGCTCGTGGAGATCTTCGGCGCCGAGTGGTGGAAGGCAGAGCCCGCCAGCGACCGCAACCACGAACGGAAGCAGGCATGACGGACGTCACGGATCGCAGCGTTACGGCGACCGGCACCCTGTACGCCCTCGCAGACCCGCGCGACGGCACGGTCCGGTACATCGGGCAGACCACCAAGCCGATCGAGGTGAGACTGGCCGGCCATCTGGCCGCCCCTGCCCCTCGCGTGCGCGCCTGGATCGAGGCGCTGGCCGTCGAGGGTCGCTCTCCCGAGATCATTCCTATCCGCGAGCATGTCCCCGTCGTGGATCTGGACGCAGCAGAGAAGGAGGAGATCAAGGCTCACGCTCAACGCGGAGACCTCCTCAACGTAGTCGCCAACGAGTCTGGCAATGCGAAACGCAGGAAGGTCAGCCGAGAGGAAGCGAAGAGGCGCGCCGCCCAAGAGGAGGCGATGCGGCGGGCGTGGCAGCAAGCCACGTGGCGGCAGGTCGCCGACCAGGTCCGCGCCGCAACAGGAGGCCCCGTCTCGCCTGCCGACATTCCGATACGCGACATCCCCGCTGCGGTCTGGGATGCGTATCAGGCGTACCACGAAGCCGACCGGCTCCTAAAGGCGAACAGCATCACGCGTCTACTGCTGCGACCCGGCCTCGGTGTCGTAGTGGAGGGAGACGCGCCTCACGACCAGGAGAAGCGAGCCGCCCTCCTGCGGCGAAGTAACGCCGAAGCCCTCCTGGAGCATTACCTGCGCGCCTACTGCGGAGCCTTCTCCAGCGTGGACGACGGAGAACGTTGGGGATCGAAGGAGGGGGTCCACGGCCGCGGAGCAGAGGCATACAGGAACGAGTTCCGCGACCCCACCCACATGGCGCGGTACCTGTCGCTCACCCCCTGGGCAGCCCGCGCCCTGGACCCGTGGGTCGAGCTCGCCCGAGCGGCGGGGATAGACAAGAAGGGACCGGAGTTCAGCCAATGGGTGTCTGACGATCAAGCTACCCGCGAGGCTGTCGACCTCTACCGCCTTGCCGCCCCTGGCTGGCTTGGGGTCTTCCGTCAGAGATGGGACACGGATGTCGCCACCCACGCGCTTACCCTGGGGGCCGCGCACATCCCGGGCTTCGTCGTCCCCCATCTGCTTGAGAGTGCGCTGCAAGATTGGCTGACGAAGCTGGCGCGCGATCGTCAGGCGACGCGGGAGATGTGCCTGCTTCTCCAGCGCATCAACCCGAAGGCCCTCGATGCCGTATACGGCAGGGACCGGCTGGCCGAGTCCGATGAAGCCCTGGGGCTCCCGCCGGGCACGTCCGCGAAGGTTATTCGCCAGCTCTACGGTGGCGACTCGCATGACCCGGCACCCCAGGCGGCGAAGCTGATCCAGCGCCACACCGGGGAGTTCGACACCGCCGCGATACCGGACTACTCCGGATGGACTGGGCCAGACATTCCTGCCATGCGCGCGGCCGCCGCCTCCTTCTACAGCGCGGGGCTACTCCTTGACGCCGAGCAGTCCGCGGGTGACGAGCTGCTGGACGGGGTCAAGTCCAGTTGGAAGCCCACGAGATGGGGCATCGAGAACGTAGAGAAAATGGAGAAGGCCATAGTCGGTGCGGCCATGCACGCCACCGACTCCGCCACCTGACCCACCCACGGCAGCACGATGCCCCAGCCCGAGGAAAGCGGGCTGGGGCGTCGCCGCGTCAGGGTACTGCGGGGAGTAGGGGAGCGGCGGTCAGCTCTCCGGCTCGGCCGGCGGCTCAGCCACGAACGTCCCCTTGCCGTGCACCGTGACGATCAGCCCGCGCTCGCGGAGCTCGGCCATGGCGCGGCGGACGGTGAGGTAGGCGACGCCGAGCTCGGTGGCCAGCTCGCGCTCCGCTGGCAGCCGCGCCCCGGGCTGCAGTGTGCCCGCTGCGATCTGCGCGGCGATGTGGTCGGCGACCGCCATGTAGACCAGCTGCGGGCCGTGCGGGTCGAACCGCGCTCCCTCGCCTTGATCACTCACCTTCTGAACGTAAAGCTCTGCCGAGCTGGACATAGGAGTGGAGAGCTATGCATAGCTCCACATGGCTCACTACAGTCGTCAGACAGAAGGAAACCCCGGCGACCGCGCGACACGGCCCCGGGGGATGGACGACGCGCAAAGGGAGCGCCGACATGGAAGACGATACGCAGCGGCCCCCCGAGCGGGCCAGTGACCCGGAGCTACCCGCCCGGACGTCAGCGGCCACCTACACGGCGTGGATGCTGCACGGCTCGGACTGCCAGCCCTGCCTGGACAGCGCGCCCTGCGAGACCGGCGCCCGCCTCCACCAGGACTACCGCGAGGCCCGCATCGGCCCCGGGCCAGTCCAGTGAGGGCCGCGCCCACGTGGGATGAGCGCATCGGTGCGCGGATCCAGCGGGCCTACGCGGACATCCTCACGCACGGCGAGACGTGCCGGTCCTGCCCGCTGCCCGGCGTCCGCTGCGAGACCGCAGAGGCACTCTGGCGGGCCCACCGCGAGGCGGAGAGCGCCCGGTGACCCCCGACGCGTACCGGGCCATGGTCGCCGAGATCGCCGCGCACCCCGTCGACCTCGGCGTCTACCGGCTGCTGCACGTCAAGGTGAGCGACATCTACCACGACGGCCAGATCACGATG
>JAOPYH010000530.1 GCA_025964715.1 Streptosporangiaceae bacterium
GAAGCAGTCCGGGCGGCTTAACGGTGCGGCGGCGGCCCGAGACGCGATCGGTGGGTCGTTACAGCGACTGCCATGCTGACCTCCCTTTCGCGGCCTCGAAGGTCAGGAAGCTAGGCGCGGCCGATTCCAGCGTCAAGCGCCCGCGCGAACCGCGGTTCGCAGAACTTGTTCGCCCAGGCTTTTCGGTCACAGACGGCCCCCGAATGGCGCCGTCGCGCCGCGCGCCAAGCTCGACTATCGTCCCCCCCCGAACAACTCCCGGAACCAACTTAGGAGATGACACCCGGATGCGACGCCGCACCTTCCTCGCCGCCCTGCCCGCCGCCGCCGCAGCCGCGTCCGGCGCGCTCGCATCCAGCCGCGCGGAGAACCCCAACCGCAACCGGCCCGACGTGCACGGCGGCGACCGCATCGACGGCGCCACCTTCGCCTCGCGCAGCGCGGCCTGGGGCGTGCACGGGGCGGCGGCCACCGCCCATCCGCTGGCGACGCTCACCGCCATCGAGATGCTGAAAGCCGGCGGCTCGGCGGCCGACGCCGCCATCGCCGCCAACGCCGTGCTGGGTTTCGGCGAGCCGATCTCCTCCGGCGTCGGCGGTGATTGCTTCCTGATGCTGTGGGACCCCAAGGCCCGCAAAGTCATGGGCTTGAACGGCTCCGGCCGCAGCCCGCGGACCCTGACCCTGGAGACCCAGCGGGCGCGGGCCAGGAACGGCCTGATCAACAAGTACGGCGCAGTCTCCGTCAGCGTGCCGGGGGCGGTGGACGCCTGGTGGTCCCTGCACCAGCGTTACGGCAAGCTGCCCTGGCGCGACCTCTTCCAGCCGGCGATCCGCTTCGCCGAGGAGGGGACGCCGATGATCCAGAACACCGCCTACTACGTCGAAGCCTCGCTCAAGAACTTCAGCAAGCCCGACGCCGGGATCGAGGAGATCGACAACTTCCGGCGGGTCTGGGCGCCCGACGGCCGCACGCCGCGCGAGGGCGAAGTGTTCCGCAATCCGCAGCTGGCCCACACCTACCAGCTGATCGCCGAGGGTGGCGGCCGGGCCTTCTACGAGGGCGAGATCGCGCAGACCATCGAGCGCTACTTCAAGCGGATCGGCGGCTGGATGACGCGGGCCGACCTCGCCGCCCACCATTCGGAGTGGGTGCAGCCGGTCACCACCAACTACCGCGGCGTCGACGTCTGGGGCCTGCCGCCCAACAGCCAGGGCGTGGTCACCCTGCAGCTGCTCAACATCATGGAGCAGTTCGACATCAAGGGCATGGGCTTCCAGTCGGCCCAGACGATCCACACCGAGGTGGAGGCCAAGCGCCTCGCCTTCGAGGACCGCGCCCGATACTACGCCGACCCGGCCTACTACCATCAGCCCACCGAGTGGCTGATCTCCAAGGACTACGCCCGCGAGCGGGCCAAGCTGATCCGGCCGGACCGCATCCTGACGCCGGCCTTCGCCGGCCAGGCGCCGGCGCACGGCGACACCACCTACTTCTGCACCGCCGACGTCGATGGCATGATGGTGTCGATGATCCAGTCCAACTACCGCGGCATGGGCTCGGGCCTGATGCCCGACGGCCTGGGCTTCATGTTCCAGGACCGCGGCGAACTGTTCGCCCTGACCGACGGCCACCCCAACGTCTATGCGCCCGGCAAGCGGCCGTTCCAGACCATCATCCCGGGCTTCGCGACCCGCGGCGCCGAGCCCTGGCTGGCGTTCGGGGTCATGGGCGGGGACATGCAGCCGCAAGGCCAGGCCCAGGTGCTCTCCAACATGGTCGACCATGGGCTGGCGGTGCAGGAGGCGGGCGACGCGCCGCGCTGGCACCACGAGGGCGGTCACGAGCCCACCGGCGAGGACCTCGGCCCCATCGGCAAGCTCAACCTGGAGACCGGCGTCCCCAAGGCGACCCAGGAGGCGCTCGCCGCCCTCGGCTGGCCGCTCGCCCCCGCCCCCGGCGGCTACGGCGGCTATGAATGCATCCAGCGCTGGCCCGGCCGCTATGCCGCCGCCACCGAGATGCGCAAGGACGGGACGGCGCTTGCCTACTGAGCCGGTCTTCTTCGCCACCCCGGCCGACTGGCGCGACTGGCTGGCGGCGAACCACGCCACCGCCGGCGAGCTCATCGTGGGTTTCTGGAAGGTGGGGAGCAGCCGGCCTTCGATCACCGAGGCCGCACCGCCCGGCGACCGGAAGATCGTCGTGCACTGGATCGCCTCGGCCAAGCGGCCGGAGCCCCGCAGGCGGCGGCTCGATCAACTGATTGACGTCAGCGCCGCGGGGAGCAGGATCGACTTCATGAAACCTGCTAGCCAGCGATGACCCTCGAGGAGATGGAGGCCATCGTGATGGCCTTCCCCGGCGCCGAGAAGGGGATGAGCTATGGCCGGCCGTCCTATCAGGTGAACGGAAAGTTCTTCACCCGGCTGCGGCGCGAGGACGATTCCCTGGTGCTGATGGAGGTCTCCTTCGACGAGCGGGAGATGCTGATGGAGGCCGAACCGGCCACCTTCCACTTCACCGCCCACTACAAGGACTATCCGGCCGTGCTGGCGCGGATGGCGAGCCTGCATCCGGGCTCGTTCAAGAACTTCCTCGATCGCCGCTGGCGCAAGATCGCGCCGAAGAAGGTCGTGAAGGCCTATGACGCGGGCGAACCGGCGGCCGGCTGATAGGGACTGGAATGACGCCGCACGATGCGCCAGCCGCCCTCGCGGCGGACCCATATGTCCGTGACGTAGAAGCTTTCGTCGATCCGTCGGCCATTGAAGTCGAGCGCCCAGCTGCCCTGGACGGCGGCCAGGGCGGTGTCACCGAACACCTCGACCGAGGCCACGCTCAGCTCGAAGCGATGGAAGACCATCCCCGGCAGGGCCGCCAGCCACGCGTCCCGCGGCATGTCCGATGTGCCCGTGGAGCGCACGCCCACCAGCCGATACT
>JAOPYH010000295.1 GCA_025964715.1 Streptosporangiaceae bacterium
AGCACGGCCCGCGGCGCGGCGTCCAGGATGGGGATGTCGCCGGCAGCCTCACCGTAGCCGGGCAGGCCGAAGAAAGCATATGCGATGTCCAAGGGCTCGATACCCGCGTCCGCGCAGACCGAGTCGACGTCGTGCCGGCAGGCGGACGCACGGTGGAGGGGTTCGCCGACTACGCCCTGAAGCACGGCCTGGCGACCCGCAGCCGAGTGCTGGAATCGGACACCAGGCCGGCGACCGTGACTGAGGCCGAGACGCTGCACATCGGCCCGGGCGCCGCCCTGTTCGAGATGCGGCGACTGCGCTTCCTTGACGGCCTCGTCGTCGTACTCGAGCACAACCGGGTGCCGCTGGCGCTCTGTCCCGCGCTGGCCGAGACCGACTTCACCGCCACGTCGCTCTACCTTCAACCAGGACGGGCGGCCGCTCGAACTGACGGTGGCGATCTACCGGGGGGACCGCTACCGCTTCCGGGCCTCCATCACCGACCGACAGTGAGGATGTGACCCGCACCCGATCGGCGCACTCCTGCCGACCGCGTGCCCACGTTCTCGGGTCTGATACTGGCGATGGGGCGGGCTCGGCTCCATGCACGTGGGCCTTCGCACCCGAACCAGAAATGACCGGCATCTGACGCCGGGCCGATGAATGCTGTTCGGCCCACGTCCGATGCCGGTCATGATCACAACTGAACTACCGCTGACCTGCGGGAACGCTAGCGGACGGCCAGTCCCGTGACGGCGCGGCCGATGACCAGGCGCTGCACCTCGCTGGTGCCCTCGAAGATTGTGAAGATCTTGGCGTCGCGGTGCATCCGCTCGACGGGGAAGTCGCGGGTGTAGCCGTTGCCGCCGAGGATCTGAATGGCCTCGTCGGTCACCCGGACCGCGGTCTCACTGGCGTAGAGCTTGGCCTGGGAGCCCTCGGCGGCCTCGAAGTCCTTGCCGTTGCGGGCCATCCACGCGGCTCGCCACACCATCAGGCGCGCGGCGTCCACGTGCATCTTCATGTCCGCGAGCTTGAAGGCGATCGCCTGGAAATCGCCGATCTTCTTACCGAACTGCTCGCGCTCGCGCGAATAGTCACGGGCGTACTCGTACGCGGCCCTGGCGACACCGACGGCCATCGCGCCAACGGTCGGACGGGTGGTCTCGAAGGTCTTCATGGCGGCCTGGCCGGCGGCGCGCTTGCCCTCCCGCACCCGGGCGATGCGCGCGTCGAACTTCTCCTTGCCCCCGACGAGGAGGCTGCTCGGCACGCGCACGCCGTCCAGGATCACCTCGGCGGTGTGGGAGGCGCGGATGCCGTGCTTCTTGAACTTCTGGCCCTGCGAGAGGCCGGGGGTGTTCGGCGGGATGATGAAGCTGGCCTGACCGCGGCTGCCGAGTTCCGGATGGACCGACGCCACGACGACATGGATGTCGGCGATGCCGCCGTTGGTCGCCCAGGTCTTGGTGCCGTTGATGACCCACTCGTCGGAGGCCTCGTCGTACACCGCGCGCGTACGGATCGAGCCGATGTCACTGCCCGCGTCGGGCTCGGAGGCACAGAAGGCACCGAGCTTGACGTCATCGGCGGTGCCGAACATCTGTGGCACCCACTCGCCGACCTGCTCGGGCAGGCCGGTGGCGGCCACGGAGGCGGCCGCGAGGCCGGATCCGACAATGGACAGGCCGATGCCGGCGTCGCCCCAGAACAGCTCCTCGAAGGCCACGGGGATGCCGAGCCCGCTGGGGTCGAACCACTGCTGGGCGAAGAAGTCGAGGGAGTACAGCCCAATCTTGGCCGCCTCCTGCAGGATCGGCCAGGGGGTCTCCTCACGCTCGTCCCATTCCTGGGCGGCGGGCCGGATCACGTCCTTGGCGAACTCGTGGACCCACTGCCGGACGTCACTCACGTCCTCGCTCAGGTCAAGCGAGAACGGCGTCGTCTCACTGCTCGTCATCGTGATCCGTCCTTTCGTCGGCGTGCGCTTGTCATCTCGGGGTAGCACTGCAGATGTTACCATCGGTAACACTCGGTCCGGCGACGCCCTATTGCTCGGAGTGCTTGTCCAGGAAGTTGTAGACGTCGGCGTCGTCGACGCCGGGGAAGGCTCCGGTCGGGAGCACCGACAGCACATGGGAGTGCGCTCGCGCCGACGGCCAGGCCATGCCCTCCCAGCGCTGGGCGAGCTCGACCGGCGGGCGCTGGCAGCAGTCGCCGTCCGGGCAGGCGGACTTGGCGCGGTTGCCCGTCTCGCGGCCACGGAACCAGCGCGAGTCCTCATACCGCACGCCGAGCGTGATGGCGAAGTCCCGCTCGTGGCTGGGGTCGATGTGCGACAGGCACCAGTACGTCCCCTGGGGGGTGTCGGTGTACTGGTAGTAGACGGAGAACCGGTCCGGCGCGGCGAACACCCGTCGGCCGGCCCACTCCCGGCACATCCGCTGCCCCTCGATCGCTCCGTCCTCGTCGGCCGGGAAGATCAGCCCGTCATTGGCATAGGCCTTGTAGACGGTGCCGCTCTGGTCGTTTTTGGTGAAGTGCACGAGCAGGCCCAGGTGGTGCGTGGCCATGTTGGTGAAGCGGTGCGCGGCCATCTCGTACGACACCGCGAAGACGTCGGCGAGGTCCTCCACCGACAGCTCCCGAGCCGCCTTGGCCTCCTGCAGGTAGGGGACGACTGTGGACTCGGGCATGAGCATGGCCGCCGCGAAGTAGTTGGCCTCGACCCGCTGCCGCAGGAAGTCGGCGAAGTCGCGGGGCACGTCGTGGTGGAGGGCGATGTGCCCGAGGGTCTGCAGCAGGATGGTGCGCGGCGTGTGCATGCCGAGCTGCTCGCGCTCCAGGTAGATGCGGTTGTTGCGCAGGTCGGTGATGCAGCGTACGGACAGCGGCAGGTCGCGTACGTACCGGAGCGTGAACCCGAAATGGGTGACGAGCGACATCAGCGTGCCCTGCGACAGCGCTCCGGACCGGTAACCCACGGCGTCGAGCGTGCGCGCCGCGACCTGCTCGATCTCGCCGAAGTAGTTGCCGCGCTCGTGCATCTTGCGGCGCAGCTGGGCGTTGGCCTTCCGCGCCTCCTCCGGGCTCGCGGTGGGCTTGGTGCGGCTGCGGCGCAACTCCTCGTACAGCGCGAGAATGTGCTCGAAGACCTCGTTCGGCACGCGTACGCCAACCTTCAGGCGCGGCAGCCCCAGTGAGCGGTAGAGCGGATCACGCTGTGCCTCCTCGAGCGCGATCTCCAGCTGCGCCCGCTTGCTCGGCGGCTGTTTCCGCAGGAGCTCCTCGACCGGAACCTCCAGCGCGGCGGCGAGAGAGCGCAGCAGGGACAGCTTCGGTTCACGCCGGCCGTTCTCCAGGAGCGACAGCTGCGACGGCGCCCTGCCGACGCGTTCGCCCAGGTCGGCAAGGGTCAGATGGCGGCTGCGACGAAGATGCCTCAGGCGCTGCCCGAACGTGACGAGATCTACGTCGCCCGGCAAGTTGAGAGGTTCTTCTTCCTGGAAGGTTGTCACAGGTTCATGCTAGCGAAACTTTTGCAGATCTTCTTGTTACTGGCCAGTTCACTAGCGGGCTCCGTCGCGGCACACTCCTACATAAGCACTCGTTTTACCCCCGCGGCACGTCCCATCTCCCCCGGGGGACGACAGAGAAGGGCATCGGCATGAGCGACAGTCGCCATAGTCAAGCTGCTGCTGAGCTGCAGCGGCAGTGGGACACCGACCCGCGGTGGAAGGGCATCGAGCGGTCCTTCACTGCCGAGGACGTCATCAGGATCCGTGGTTCGGTCCAGGAAGAGCACACGCTGGCCCGCCTCGGCGCGGAGCGACTGTGGAGCCTCCTCCACACCGAGGACTACGTCCACTCGCTCGGTGCCCTGACCGGCAACCAGGCCGTGCAGCAGGTGAAGGCCGGGCTCAAGGCCATCTACCTCTCCGGCTGGCAGGTCGCCGGCGACGCCAACCTGGCGGGCCAGACCTACCCCGACCAGAGCCTCTACCCGGCCAACTCGGTCCCGGCGGTCGTGCGGCGGATCAACAACGCGCTGCTGCGGGCCGACCAGATCCAGTGGTCCGAGGAGACTCCCGAGTCGGACTCCATCCACTGGCTCGCCCCGATCGTGGCGGACGCCGAGGCAGGTTTCGGTGGCGTGCTCAACGCCTACGAGCTCATGAAGTCCATGATCTCCTCCGGTGCCGCTGGTGTGCACTGGGAGGACCAGCTCGCGTCCGAGAAGAAGTGCGGCCACCTGGGCGGCAAGGTGCTGATCCCCACGGGCCAGCACATCAAGACCCTGAACGCGGCCCGGCTGGCGGCCGACGTGTCCGGCGTCCCGTCCCTGGTCATCGCGCGGACCGACGCACAGGCCGCGACCCTGCTGACCAGCGACGTCGACGAGCGCGACCAGGCCTTCGTGACGGGCGAGCGCTCCGCCGAGGGCTTCTACCGGGTCCGTAACGGCGTGGACGCCTGCATCGCGCGCGGTCTCGCCTACGCCCCTCACTCCGACCTGCTGTGGATGGAGACCTCGACGCCCGACCTCGAGGTGGCGCGGGAGTTCGCGGAGGCGATCAAGGCGAAGTACCCGGACCAGATGCTGTCCTACAACTGCTCGCCGTCGTTCAACTGGAAGAAGCACCTGGACGACGCGACGATCGCCAAGTTCCAGCGCGAGCTCGGCCACATGGGATACAAGTTCCAGTTCATCACCCTGGCCGGGTTCCACTCGCTCAACCACTCGATGTTCGACCTGGCCCGCGGTTACGCCGACGACGGCATGAGCGCCTACGTCGCCCTGCAGGAGCGCGAGTTCGCGGCGGAGGCCCAGGGCTACACCGCCACCCGCCACCAGCGGGAGGTCGGCACCGGCTACTTCGACCTGGTGAGCACGGCCATCGCGCCGGACTCGTCAACCACGGCCCTCAAGGGCTCCACCGAGGACGAGCAGTTCTTCAAAGAGGCTCACTGAGAAGATCTGAGCCAGGTCATCCGAAGGAGCCCCCCGGTCCCGCCAACCGGGGGGCTCCCCTTTGCTGCCCTATGGCGATTTTAACTTCATAGTGGAATTCTCTCGACATTTCCTTGATTGAGCGGCAAGGTCTGGACGTACCTTTTGCTCCTTCGATGGAGAGGAACCCCCTCCGTGGTATCGCGCCGCCCCTCGCGCATGCTCCCCCTCGCCGCCGCGGCAGTCAGCGTCGTCCTGTTCGCCCCGGCCGCCTCCGCCGCCCGCTCGCACGGCGCGGCCGTACAGTTCACGCCCGGCGCACCCGGTGTCGGCGACACCTACTTCCAGCTGGAGGGCAACGGCGGCTACGACTTCCAGCACTAAGTCCTCGACTTGTCCTACGCGCCGGACACCGACCGGCTCGACGGCACCGCCGTGATCACCGCCCGGGCCACGCAGGACCTGTCCCGCTTCGACCTCGACCTGCAGAACCTCGAGGCGAGCGCGGTCACGGTCAACGGCCTGCCGGCGACGTTCGCGCACAGCGGCCAAGAGCTCCAGATCACTCCCCCGCACGGGCTGCGCAAGGGCGGGCTCTTCATCACCACGGTCCGCTACGGCGGTGTGCCGAAGACCATCGTCGGCTCGCCGGTCGTGTTCGGCTCCCCGTACGGCTTCCTGCACACGCCGGACGGCGCCTTCGTGGGGGCGGAGCCCAACGCAGCCTCGACGTGGTACCCCTCGAACGACCACCCCAGCGACAAGGCCGCCTTCACGATCCGCGTCACCGTGCCCAAGGACCTGAAGGCCGTCTCCAACGGTGTCCTGGTGTCCGAGCGGACCGCCGGCGAGAGCTCCACCTTCGTGTGGAACCAGCGCCAGCCGATGGCCACCTACCTCGCCACGGTGGACATCGGCAAGTGGGACGTCAGTCGGAGCACCACGCCCGGCGGTCTGCCGAACTACGTAGCGGTCGACCCGACCCTGCTCCAGGCCCAGCCGGACGCGGTCAAGTTCTTCACCGACACGACGGCCGAGGCCACCGACCTCTGGTCGAAGCTGTACGGGAAGTTCCCGTTCGACACGACCGGCGCGATCGCCGACGACGCGCGCTACCAGGGACGTCCGCTCGGCTTCTCGCTGGAGACCCAGACCAAGCCGGTCTACTCCGCCGTAAGGGACACCAGCACCATCGCGCATGAGCTGGCGCACCAGTGGTTCGGCGACAGCGTGTCCGTGGCCCGCTGGAAGGACATCTGGCTGAACGAGAGCTTCGCCACCTGGACGGAGTACTACTGGAACGAAAAGCACGGTGGCCAGACCGTGCACGACCAGGTCCGTGCCGTCTACAACGCCCGGCCCTACCCCGACGCGGCGGGCCGCCCGTACTGGTCCGTGGTGATCGCCGACCCGCAGCGCGACACGATGTTCAACCCCCGGGTCTACAGCGGCGGGGCCATGGTCCTGCAGTTCCTGCGAGAGAAGATCGGCGACGAGGCGTTCTTCAAGACCCTGCGCACCTGGCACGCCGAGCACCAGTACGGCAACGGCAACACCGAGCAGTTCACCGCGCTCGCCCAGAAGGTCTCCGGCCAGGACCTGAGCGGCTTCTTCCAGACCTGGCTGCACACCCCGGGCAAGCACCCGCTCCCCTGATGCCCGCGCCCGATCAGGGCGATCCCTCGCTCCCGGCCGGGCGGCCTGAATAAGCTGTCCCCGACCCCCGGGTGCTCGTCGCCCGGGGGTTCGTGCGGTGCCTCGCGGCCGGTACGCAAAGTGAGGGGGTGAATCCATCCGGTGGCCTATGCCTGGGTGGCCTGGTACGCGGTTCGCCGCCACGCGGCCTACCGGTTCGGAGCCCTTGCCGAGGCCGTGAGCAATACCGCCTTCGGATTCATGCGCGCCTATATCCTCATCGCGCTGTGGCACGCCCGGCCCGGGCTGGGCGGCTACGACGTCACCGACGCCGTGACCTTCTGTTTCCTGACCCAAGCGCTGATCGGGCCGATGCAGATCTTCGGAGGCATGGAGCTGACCGGCCGGATCCGCACCGGCGACGTCGCCATCGACCTGCACCGTCCGGTCGACCTGCAGGGCTGGTGGCTGGCCGACGACCTCGGCCGGGCCGCCTTCGCGCTGGCGTTCCGCGGCGGCCCGCCCTTGGTCATCGGGGTCGTGGCCTTCGCGCTCCCCATTCCGGGGGCCGCCGCCTGGGCGGCCTTCGCGGTCGCCGTGCTGATCGGCGCGATCGTGAGTTTCGCGCTGCGCTATGTCGTCGCGCTCCTGGCCTTCTGGCTGCGTGACGACCGCGGCATCGACGCCGTGGCCGTGGTCACGAGCCTGTTCTTCTCCGGGATGATCCTCCCGCTGGTGGTGTTCCCCGGCCGGCTCGGGAGCCTGGCCCATCTCCTGCCCTGGGCGGCGCTGATCCAGGTGCCCGCGGACGTCCTCCTCGGCAAGACCGAGCACTTCGGCCTGGCAGGCAACGCCGGCCTGCTCGCCGCGTACGGGTTCCAGGCCGCGTGGGCGGTGGTGCTGCTGACGGCGGGGCGGGCGCTGACGGCCGCCGCCCGGCACAAGCTGGTGATCCACGGTGGCTAGCGCGCTACGCGCCTACGTCCTGCTGGCGTGGACGTGGGTACGGGCGGCCGCGCAGTACCCCGCGTCCATGGTGCTGCTCTCGCTCGCCACGGCGGCCGTCACGGCGCTGGACCTGGCCGGCATCGTGCTCCTGTTCGGGCACACTCCGCGGATCGGCGGCTTCACCGCACCCGAGGTGCTCTTCCTGTACGGCACCTCGGGTGTGGCCTTCGCCATGGCGAACATCCTGCTCGGCACCGCAGACCGCCTCGGCGAGCACGTGCGGCAGGGCACCCTCGACGCGATGCTCGTACGGCCCCTAAGCCCGCTGGTGCAGGTCGCCACCGAGGACTTCTCGCCGCGGCGGCTCGGCAAGCTCATCCCCACGGCCTCGGTGCTGATCGTGGTCCTGCCCCGCCTGGACGTCACCTGGACACCGCTGCGGGCGGCACTCGTACCGCTGATGATCATTTCGGGCACAGTGATCTTCGCGGCGCTGTGGGTGCTCACCGCAGCCATGCAGTTCGTCGTCATCGAGGGTCATCCGGCCACCAAGGCCGTGACCTATGGGGGCGGTTTCCTGACGCAGTATCCGCTGAGCGTCTATGGCCGCGAGTTCGTACGGGGGCTGACCTTCATGGTGCCGCTCGCCTTCGTCAACTGGCAGCCGGCCCTGTACATCCTCGACCGCCCCGATCCCCTGGGCCTGCCGGTCGCGTTCCGGTTCGCCTCACCTATCGTCGCCGCGCTGCTCTGCGGCGTGGCCGCCCTGGCCTGGCGGACCGGGCTGCGGCACTACCGCTCCACCGGAAGCTGACCGGGACACAACACGGGAGGGCCCCATGATCGAGGTCGAAAACATGACCAAGTCCTTCGTCCTGCGGAAACGGCGCGGTGGGCTGCGGCGGGTCCGCACGGTCGTACGGGCGGTCGACGACATCTCCTTCACCATCCGGCCGGGCGAGTTCGTCGGCTACCTGGGGCCCAACGGCGCGGGCAAATCCACGACGATCAAGATGCTCACCGGCATCCTCAACCCCTCGTCGGGGTCGGTGCGGGTCGCGGGGCTGGACCCGTCGCGGCAGCGCACGACCCTGGCCCGCGAGCTGGGCGTGGTGTTCGGCCAGCGCACGACCCTGTGGTGGGATCTGCCGCTGCGCGACAGCCTGACGCTGATCCGCCATCTCTATCGGATCGCTCCCGCCGATCATCGGGTGCGGCTCGCCGAGCTGACCGAGCTCCTGGAGCTCGGCCCCTTCCTGGACACGCCGGTCCGGCAGCTCAGCCTGGGCCAGCGCATGCGGGGCGACCTGACCGCGGCGCTGCTCCACGATCCGCCGATTCTGGTCCTCGACGAGCCCACGATCGGGCTGGACGTGGTGAGCAAGGCGACCGTACGCGGGTTCCTGGAGCGTCTCAACGCCGAGCGGGGGACGACGATCCTCCTGACGACCCATGACCTCGGGGACATCGAACGACTGTGCCGCCGCATCCTGGTCATCGACCACGGCCGGCTCGCCTACGACGGCGATCTCGCCCGCCTGCGCGCCACTGTCGAGGCCGACCGCGTGCTCGTCGTGGACCTCACCGTGCCGGGTCCCGACGTCGACCTGCCCGGCATACGCGTCGTACGCCGGGAGGGTCCGCGGCAGTGGCTGGCCATCCCCCCGGGCGTGAATCCCGCGGGCGTGGTGGCGGCTCTGGCCGACCGGCACGAGGTCGCCGACATCATGCTCCGCGAGGCCGGGATCGAGGACATCATCACCCGGCTCTACCGCTCCGGCCTGCCGGCGTCCAGGTGAGAGCGCCGGAGAGCACGACGGGAACGGAACACGCCTCCGGCCGGCCGGAGGCCACACGCACGGCCCTGCTGACCCGCGCCGTGGACCTGGTGACCGATGTCGCGGTCCTGCTCTTCGCCGCGTGGACGCTGATCTACCACGTCGGGTTGCTGCTCCGGCCGCCCACCATCGCGCTGCTCTGCGCGTGGGCCGGGGCCGCGGCGCTCATCGTGGCCCTCTACGTCCGGCACCGGTCCGGCGTCCGAAGGGATCCGGCGGATGGCGGGGCACCGCCGCCGGCGGACGGCGGCTCCCTCCTGGCACTGGCCACGGGCGGGGGCTTCGCGCTCGCCTCACTGTTCATCGTCAACCCCGACGCCGACGACGCCTACTTCGTCTCCCGCTCGGTCTGGACCGCCGAGCACGGGCGCATCCCGTTCCGCGACGTGATGATGACCCAGGGCGCCACCCCGCCGACCGCGGGCGAGCCGCCGGTCTCCTCGATCGAAGTGCTCGTCGGCGCACTCGCACGGCTGTGCGGGGTGCCGGCGGCGTCCGTGCTCTGGTATGTCTATCTGCCCGTCGTGACCTTTCTCGCCGTCTGGGCCATCTGGCGGCTCATCCGGCTGTGGACCTCCCGGCGCGCGGCGGCGTGCTTCCTCACCGCCGTCGTCTATCTGCTGTGGACGGGCGCGAGCGGTGCCTCGCTGGGCTCGTTCCACCTGTTGCGGATGTGGCAGGGCAAGGCGACGTTCGTCTCCCTGATCGTCCCGCTGCTGTACGTATACCTGACGCGGTGGGCCGAGGAACGGTCGCGTGCCGCCCTCGGCCTGGCCGCGGCCGCGGGGGTCGCGGCGGCCGGGCTCACGTCCACGGCGGCCTTCGTTGTGCCCCTCATCACCTTCGCCGCCGTCGCCCCCCTCGCGGTGGCCGGCCGGCTGCGCACCGCCCTCGCGGCGACCGTGGCCATGGCCTACCCGCTGGCCGCCGGGCTCGCGGTCAAGGTGCTGTCGGGCAACGTTGAGGTCAGTGGGCGGTTCCACACCGGCATGGAGTCCTACTCGATGGTCCTGCTCAGTGGTGTGCTCGGTGTGCTGTGCGCTTGCGCGCTGTGGATCTCTGCGTGGCCGGCCCGGCGGGGCGTACCGACGCAGCTCGTGCTCGGCATCGCGGGACTCACCACCCTGCTGCTCGTGCCCGGAGTGCTCGAGCTGATCCGCGACGCCGTGGGAGCCGGCCCGGTGCTGTGGCGCGCCATGTGGATCGTCCCGGCACCGGTGCTCATCGGCCTGCTGGCCGCGGTGCCCGTCCCGCGGCGTTTGTCCTGGGCCGGGCCCGCACCGGCCCTGGCGATCTGCGCCGTCGCCGTGCTCGGGGGCACGGCGGTGTGGTCGGCGGCCAACGGATCGCAGGTGGGCCACCGCCCGCGATGGAAGGCCGACCCGGGACGCCTGTCCACGGCCCGGAAGGTCGTCGCGGCCAACCGGGGCGGGGGGCTCGTGCTCATGCCGCCGTCCTTCATGCGGAACGTGCCGCTGTTCACGTCCCGGAGCAACACGGTGAATCCCAACGACCACTACCTCCGGATGCTCCCCGTGGCCCGCGTTTTCGTCGACGACCGCCTCGTGCTGAGCAGGCTGGCGACCCCGTCCGGCTCCATGCCGGCGGTCCCGCGAGTGCGGGAGGCGCTCCGGCGCGCGGGCGTCACCATCGCCTGTGTACGACCCTCCAACGCCCACGGAGTCGATCTGCTCCGCCGGGCCGGCTACCGCGAGCCGGCGCAGGTAGGGCAGCTCATCTGCCTGTTTCCGTGAGGCACCGGCCACGCGTCCGGGGCCATGACCGCTAGTGGTCGATCATCAGGGCACCGGCGAGGCGCGGGTTACGATGTGGCCCCGCCAGAGTCCCCCGATAAGCGGGTCCACGGAGAAGATCCGATATGCCTGAGGAAGAGCCGGTGCGTGGCAGCAGGCGGGTCGGAGCCATCGTCCAGGCCTGGGCCCCTGTCGTCGGCTCGCTCCTGGCCTCGGCCGTGGCCGGGGTCCTGGTCGAGAAGCTGTACGGCGCGGTGGGAGCGCCCAATCTGCTGAGGGTGCTCGGCTGGGCCGTGGTAGCGGCTTTCGTGGTGTTCGTCCTCACCCGGGCACCAGTGCGGCAGGCGTTCGGGACCCTTCGTGCGAGGTGGGAGACTCCGGTCGAGTTCACGCTCCTCGTCGGCATCTTCGCCGTGGGCGTCCTCGCCGCGCGCCTGCTCGTACCTCTCGGTACGGAGGCGTGGCGCCGGGTGGCCTACGAACCCTGCGCCGGCCGCATCGAGCTGCGGGTCATGACGGCGCCGGAGACCCGCGCGGCATTCCAGCGACTGGGCGCACAGTTCTCCGACGCGCAGGCCCGGTCGCAGCACTGCCGGCCGGTGCGCGTGAACGTCTCCGCCGCCTCGTCGCTGTCCGATCTGGAGAGCGCGTTCCAAAGCGATTGGGCGGGTCTGGCCTTCGACAAGGGATCCGCGGGGTCGGGGTCAACCGTACTCGGCCCACAGCCGGACATCTGGATTCCGCCCTCAACGGCCACGGTTGAGTACCTCCGCAGCAAGGGGATCCGTAATCTCGCTTCGGCCGGGTCGCTCGCCACCTCGCCACTCGTCATCGCCGTCTCCGACGCCCAGCTCTCCGCCAGGATCGGCGCCCAGACGGGCCAGAGCCTGGCGGAGATCGTGACGGCGGTGGCGCGCGCGCCGCAGCTGCCGCTCGCCCGCCCGAATCCGGAGACCTCCGAGGTCGGGCTCCTCAGCACGATGGAGCTGTACGGCCGCGACCCGCACCCCAGTGCCGAACAGCGCCGCACGGACGAGAAACTGATGGCCCAGGCGATACTGCCGACCGGCAACTCCGTCGACCTGCTGTGCGCCCTGCGCACGGCCAAGCAGACCACACCGGACGTCGCCGCGCTGGTCCCCGAACACGTGCTGTACGACTACAACGCCGGCAGGTCACTGGGAGACGGCTGCCCCACGCAACAGCCGGCACTGAAGCTCTACGCGGTCTACCCGCAGGACGTCGACGCGTTCGACTACCCGTTCGTGCGGGTGTCCTGGCCGGGGCAGGGCGGCTGGGCGCGTGACCGGATGGTGGGCGAATTCCGGGATTGGCTGTCGCCCAGACGATTGCGCGCCGAGGGGCTACGGGACACCAGCGGCGCCGCCGGCCCGCTGGCGGGTGCCGAACCGACCCCGCTGGCCGCCCGCCGGGAGTTCGTGGCGCAGTGGCGGGCTCCGCGGAAACCCCCCTCGGGATCCGAGCTCGCGACGGCTCTGAAGCAGTTCCGGCAGGCCCGCACCGCCGTTTCGGTGCTCTTTGTCGTGGACGTGTCCGGGTCGATGGGCGAGGCGATCTCGATCCAGGGGTCACGGCTCGACCGGGCCAGGACGCTCCTGCGCACGGCGCTCAAGCTGCTCGGCTCCGAGGAGTCCGGCGACTACGCGGCCCTGGTGACCTTTCCCGCCGCCGGCGACCCCGTGCCCACCGGGGACCCACCGGTTCCGCGTCCCGCCAAGGGCAGCGCGCTCAGCGAGCTGACCGCTCGCGTCGACCGCCTGATCGCCGCCGAGGGCTCGAGTTCGCCGTTGTACCAGACAGTGGGACAGGCGGTCGATCGGCTCTCCGGCCCACCCGGCTCCCCGCTGACCTCAGCGGTGGTGGTGCTGACCGACGGCGGTGACAGCGTCCGGCAGGGGACCGACGCGGCCGCGCCGGCGAAGAGCCCGGAGCCGAAGTTCTCGGCGCAGTGGCGCGACGACCTCATCGCCAAGCTCACGAAGGGCGGCGGTGACCCAGTGCGTCCGCATGTGCTGTTCCTGACGATCGGTGCACCGGGCTGGTGCGAGGGGACGGATGCGAGGCTGCTGAAGAGGACGCCGGCCGGGGCGGCACGAGCGCCGGTGTCCTGCCAGGACGCGACAACCCTCGACCGCGAACAGCTGCTGACGCAGGTCATCGGCGAGCTGCGGAAAGGATGAGGGCCGTGCCGGGACGGACCGGTGGGCGGCCGGGACACCTGCAGCGGTTGAGGCGACGGTGGTGGGTGGGCTTCGCGCTCGGCGCGCTCGCGGGCGCGGTGTGGGCGGCGGCACCGGAGCTGGCGGGCTCGAAGGACTGCGGCGCCTCCGACCGGATCGTCGTCGCGACCGGTGCGGACGTGAGCCTCAATCACCAGCGACAGGTGCTGATCGACGTGTGGAACAAAAACCTCCGCGGTGGTGACCCTGAGGCCAGGCAGGAAGAGCTGCCCGGGGTGGCGGACCAGCAACGGAGCCAGATGCTCGCCGCCGTGCAGTCCGGCAGCTGCCGTTACGACGTCCTCAACCTCGACCTGCCATGGATCGAGGAGTTCTATCGGGCCGGTTATCTCCAGCCGCTGAACCCGCATGGCAGCAGCGAGTTCGCGAAGGAGGACTTTCTCGTCCCGTCCTGGGAGGCGGGTGTGCGCAAGGGCCAGCTTTACGCGATCCCGCTCAACAGCGATGTGGGACTGCTCTACTACCGTGCGGACATCCTGCGCGACCTCGGGGTGCCCCCTCCGCAGACATGGGCCGACGTGGACGAGATCGGCCGCCGTCTCCACGAAGCGGGACCGTCCGCGCACGGGGTGAAGGCGGTGTACGCGGGGCAGTTCGCGCCCTACGACGGCCTCACGGTCAACCTCCTGGAGCTCTTCTGGGCGGCGGGCGGAGATCTCGTGAGGCCGGGGGACGGCGGCGTGGTGGACTCGGCGCAGAGCAAGGCGGCGCTGACAGAGCTGATCTACCGGATGCGGACCGACTCCCCCATCGTCTGGCCTGAGTCGGTCAGCAGCCATGAGGCCGAGACCATCCAGGCCTTCGCCGACGGCAAGATCGTCCTCATGCGCAACTGGCCCTACGCCTTCCGCGCCCTGGCGGCGAGTCCCGACCTCAACTCCGGCGGCAGGCTGAAGTTCGGGGTGACCCACCTGCTCGGTCTCCCCGGCAGGCCCGGCCCCAGTGTGCTCGGGGGCCAGAGTCTCGCGGTGCCGGTCAACGCCCAGCATGCCGCGGCAGCGCGCCGGCTGATCAGACATTTGACCAGTACGGCCAGTCAGCGCTTGCTGTTCAGTTGCGGAGGCTTCTCCCCGGTCCGGGCGTCGGCCTTCGCGGCGCAGTCCTGCTCGGACGAGCAGCAGGACACCCCCATCGGCCCCACGCGCCGGACCGGCGGCACAGAGCAGACGAGCGCCCGCGAGGCGGAGCAGCTGAAGGCGCTCGCGACCACGTTGCGGCAGGCGTTCGGGAATGTGCGGCCACGTCCGGTGACCCCTTACTACAGCGACTTCACCGCGACCCTGCAGAGTCGCGTCCATCCGCTGCTCCAGAACCCCTCGGTGGCACCGGGCGACCAGGATTACCACGCTCTCCTGACAGCGGTCTGCGGTTCTCTGTCCGGCGCGGGGGCGTCGCCGCGGCCACCAGGCTGCCCTTAGCCCCGGGCCGTCCTGCGCCAGTTGTTTTGGCTCCTCCCCTCTGGGCATCGCCGAGTGGAACCTAACGACTCACGTCCGTCGAGGAACACGGGAGCCCGGCCAAGGCCGAACGCGAGCTGCGCGACCGCCAGCGACGACATGAAGAACTCGCGGTGAACGGGGCTATCCGACCAGGGATTTCGACGATCGGATCGCCACTCTGTCGGTGGAACACGGCCGCACACTCGATCACTACCGGCGGGCCCACGACCTCAGCACGAGGGCCGCCGGCCGCGAGGCCTCGACCGAGGATCTCCGGCAGGCGACGGTTCACTACCGGGCCCTGTTCGACGATCTTCTGATGCCGCCGGCCGAGGAGCGCAGCCCGCGGGCCTGACAGGCGGCCCGCCTCGAATTCGATCTGATCGAGACACCACCGCGACACCACCGCCGGTGGCGGGCCGGCGCGTGCCTTTCGCATCAGGTGAACCACCCGAACGGCCGCGCGCCGAGGTGGCCTCCAGGAGGCCGCGCAGTTCATATCTCCAGCCCGTTTTGTCCCGTTTTTTACGGGAATCGCGGTGAGAGGAGCAGAACAAATGGTCCGGGGGCGGGCATGTCGACGATCTCTCAGTTCGTCGTCGCGATCGTGGTCGGCGGGGTGGCCGGCATCGTGCTCGGGCTACTGGCATGGCGGCGGTTGCGCACGCAGCAGTTGCGCGCCGAGTTCGGAGCGGAATACGACCGAGCCGTCGAGCGGCACGGGAGCCGGGCCAAGGCGGAGCGCGAACTTCTCACCCGCCGGCGGCGCCGCCGCCGCGAGCTGGGGGTCCGCACCCTCAGCCCAGAGGTCCGTGACCGCTACCGCGGCGACTGGGTGCGCATTCAGGACGGCTTCGCCCGCGACCCGGCGCGGGCCGTAGGCCAGGCGGACGACCTCGTCACGACGGTACTGGGAGATCACGGCTACCCGGCGGGGGATTTCGAGGAGCGGATCGCCGCCATCCGGGTCGAACACGGGACGATCCTGGACGCCTACCGGCGTGCGCACAAGATCACGACCCTTGCCCGGCACCAGGAGGCCTCGGCCGAGGATCTGCGATGGGGCATGGCCGACTACCGAGCCATGTTCGAGGAGCTCCTCCCTGCGGCGACGGCCCCGGCACGGAACCGGCCGGCCCCTCCAAGGCCCCCTTGATCATGCTCGAACACGAAACCTGAGGAGTGATGACCATGACCACGCCAACCGGATCCACCGCCGGTGATCGGCCGACCGGAGCCGGGGCAGCAACCGGGGCGGAAGCAGGTGGCACCGCGGCCGCCGGGGACCGGGCGGGAACAGCCGAGGCGGCCGGGCCCGGAGCACCGATCGCGGCGACCGGCGCCGACCTCGGCGGACAGCTCATGGACCGTGCCGACACCGACCGTTTCGACGAGCGGTGGCGCGGCGTCGAGGACCGTTTCGCCGTCGACCCCGTGGAGGCTCTGCGGCTGGCCGACGCGCTGGCGGGAGATCTGCTGGAAACGCTGACCCGTGTGGCCGGCACGCGTAGGGACGCGCTCGCGGACCTCTGGCGGACGGGTGACGAGGAGACCGGCGACGACGACGCGCAGCGGGCCGCCCTGCACGCCTACCGGCGCCTGGTCGTCGGGATCATCACCTGACCGGCCGAGGAGACACCCGGGCGGGAGGCTGTCGAGCGCCCGCGCGGGTGTCTTCGCCCGTGGCCGGGGACCCAGGTCACCCCTTCAGGAACGCATAGACCGCCTGGCGGCCGGCCGTGCCGGTCTCGCGGTTCTGAACGGAGTGCGAGGCTCCCTTGACCACGACCAGCTTGCTCCTCGGGGCATAGCCGGCCTCCTCCACCGCCCATTCCAGGGGCGTGGACAGATCGCGGTCGCCGTTGAGCAACAGGGTCGGGACCGGCGGCAGCCGCAGGCTCCGTGGTTCGGAGCCAGGCCGCGTCGAGGGCCAGAGCCGGCAGGTCTCGATGAAACCGTTGCCCATCGCGGCCTCGGGAAGATACGGCCAGGTGGCCGAGGCCGAAAGTGCGCGCCTGGCCCGCTCGATCGCCGCGGCCCTGCCCCCGGCCGGCGCCGACGAGTCGCCCCAGGGGAACCGCATGTCGGTGCAGACCGTCGCCGCGTGCAGCCCGGAACTGAACGAGTCCACCGGGTCGCCGCCGGAGGCGAGCAGGTCCATGAGACGGTTCAGCCGCGCCGGAGCGCCGTGCCGCGCCGCGTGCACCGCTCCGATGATGTCTCCCGAGCCGGCCGGCATACCGGATGGATTCGGGTCCCGGTAGGTCGCGTCGACGAACTCGTACGAGACGAAGAGATCGAAGATTCTCACCTGGTCGGAGCGGTGCCGGACGACCCACGCGAGGTCGGCCGCCGGGTCGAAGCCACAGGCCGGCGCGACCGCGCAGGAGTCCCGCAGGACCCGCGTGTGGGCACGCAGCGACGTGACGTACAGCGCGTCGTCCTCCTGCGGGTCGACGTGGGGCACCACCGAGTCGAGCACGAGCTTGTTCACGCGGTCCGGGTGGCCCAGCGCATACCGCGCGGCGGTGAAGGAGCCGTAGGACACGCCGTCGACCGTCATCTTCCGGACGTCGAGCGCCTCCCGGAGAGCCTCGAGATCACCGACGGTCTGGTCGGTGGTGTAGAACGGGCGCCTGGCCTCGACGATCTCCTCGCATTCCCGTACGGCGCCGGGGGTGGGAACCGCGATGTCGGAGCTGCCGGTCTGGGCCTGCAGCTGCGGGCAGTTGATCGCGCCGAACTCGCCGGTCCCCCGCTGGTCCAGCATCACCAGCCGGTACTGCGGCATCAGATCCGCGAGCCGCTGTGCGAGCCGTGAGACGTACGGAACTCCGGGCTGCCCCGGGCCTCCGGTGAGAAAGAGCAGCACGCCCTTCGGTGCGCCCGCATTGCCGGCCGTGGCGACCTGGAGCTTCAGGTGCCCGGGGGTTCCGCCGGAATGGTCGAGCGGGACGGTCAGGGCAGAGCAGGTGAAACCGATCTGACCGGCGCAGGGATGAGGGCCGGTGAGCGACCGTGGCCAGCGGGCCGGCGCGGCGTGCGTATCCGACGGGGCTACCCCGCCCAGCCCCGCGAGGACGGCGAGAAGGGCGAGAACGACCGTCAGACGTGATCTCATGGACCGATCATGCCGTTTGCCGCCGTCTCTCGAAGGAGATTCCGACCACCAACACGACGCCGGCGGGCTCTGGCCACAATCACCGATTGCGGCCAGACTGAATCAGGTTCGGTCTTTCGCTCATCATCCGGAGGAACGGTGTCCGAGTTCACCATGACGATCGGCGGTCAGCGCGTCGCCGCTCCGGCCACGTTCGGGGTCGTCAACCCGGCGACCGGGGACGTGCACGCGCAGGCTCCCGATTGCACGCAAGAGCAGCTCGACCAGGCCATGGCCGCCGCGGCCGCCGCGTACAAGGAATGGAAAAAGGACGAGCAGGCCCGCCGCAAGGCACTGCACGACGCCGCGGACGTGCTCATGGCGAAGGCCGCGGAGATAGCCCCGGTGCTGACCGGCGAGCAGGGTAAGCCGCTGCAGGAGGCCACCTTCGAGGTGATCGGAGCCGGCATCTGGCTGAAATACTTCGCGGATCTCGAGCTGCCGCGGGAGGTGATCCAGGACGACGACAAGGCATTCGTCGAAGTGGTGCGGCGTCCGATGGGTGTGGTCGCGGCCATCACGCCGTGGAACTTCCCTCTCGTCCTGGCCTCCTGGAAGATCGGGCCCGCGCTGCTGGCCGGCAACACCATGGTGCTCAAACCCTCGCCCTACACGCCGCTGTCGAGCCTGAGGATGGGCGAGGTGCTCCGGGACGTACTCCCGCCCGGGGTGCTGAACGTCGTCAGCGGCGGCGACGCCCTGGGGGCGTGGATGACCTCGCATGAGGTACCCCGCAAGATCAGCTTCACCGGCTCGGTGGCCACCGGGAAGAAGGTGGCCCTGTCGGCCGCGCCGGACCTGAAGCGGGTCACGCTCGAGCTCGGCGGCAACGACCCGGCGATCCTGCTCGACGACGTGGATCCGGCCACCGTTGCCGACAAGGTTTTCGCCGGTGCCTTCCAGAACAACGGTCAGGTCTGCTCGGCCATCAAGCGCGTGTACGTGCCACAGCGCCTCTACGCCGACGTGGTCGAGGCCCTCGCCGCCAAGGCCCGGTCGGTCAAGGTCGGCGACGGCATGCAGGAGGGCGTGGAGTACGGCCCGATCAACAACAAGCCGCAGTACGAGCGGGTCTCCGAACTGGTCGCGGACGCGCTGAACAACGGCGCCCGGGCGGCGGCCGGCGGAAAGCCCATCGACGGGCCCGGGTATTTCTTCGAGCCCACGATCCTCGCCGACCTGAGCGACGGCACCCGGATCGTCGACGAGGAGCAGTTCGGCCCGGCACTGCCGGTCATCCCCTACTCCGA
This sequence comes from Streptosporangiaceae bacterium, assembly GCA_025964715.1. Classification (GTDB taxonomy): domain Bacteria; phylum Actinomycetota; class Actinomycetes; order Streptosporangiales; family Streptosporangiaceae; genus Actinomadura_C. Next base: position 19,219 of record JAOPYH010000295.1, read on the forward strand.
CCTCGAGGACGCCGTGGACCGGGCGAACAACACCCACTTCGGCCTGTCCGGCTCCGTCTGGAGTTCCGACCCCGACCGTGCCGCCGCGGTGGCCGAGCAGCTCGAATGCGGTACCGCCTGGGTCAACACACACATCGCCCTCGCCCCGCACCAGCCGTTCGGCGGCTTGAAGTGGAGCGGCGTCGGTGTGGAGAACGGCCCATGGGGGCTGTACGGCTTCACGGATCTGCAGGTCCTGCACCGCTCGAAGCGCTAGCGGCGACTCAATCCGCGGGACCCCGGCCGCACGGCCGGGGTCCCGCGGCACAGCGGGCTGCTCACGCCTCCGGTGGCACGGGGAACAGCAGGCAGCTGCTCGTGGCATGGGCGAGGAGCCGGTCATTGGCGTCGAGCACCTCCACCTCGGCCAAGGCGGTGCGGCGGCCCCGGTTGCGCACGACCCCCACGGCGCGTATCGGCCCGGTGCCGATGACCACCGGCCGCAGGAACTTCACCGACAGGTCCAGCGAGGTGTAGGCCATGCCCTCCGGAAGGGTCGAGTGCACGGCACACCCGGCGGCGGAGTCCGCGAGGGTGGCGTAGAGGCCGCCGTGCACGCTCCCGATGGGGTTGAAGTGCTCCTCCGCCGGTACGCAGCGGAAGACGACCCGGCCGTGCTCCACTTCGTCGATGCTGAAGTCAAGCGTCGACGCGATGGGCGGCCCCGGCAGCCGTCCCGCCGCCATCTCCCGCAGGAACTCCAGTCCCGGCAGCTTCCCGAGCTGCGCGGCGCTGATCCCCGGATCCTGCCACTCGTAAGTCCTCGACCTGCCCATTCAGCCCCCTCCGTCCGATTTCGCCAACCGAAGCTAGAGTCTCGGTGATCTGGCTGTCAAAAGACCCACCGCGTGCCCGGCGAGTACGGGGACGAAGGCGGGACATACTCGTCCTAGCCCCCAACCACCCCGGAGGAAAGACATGGTCTGGCCTGGCGTCATCGCGGTCTTGGTGGGCATGGTCATGAGCATCACCGGCAACGGCCGCATAGGTCCGATCGACGTCACCACGGTCGGCGTCGCGGTGATGGGCCTGGGCGCCGTGGTCCTCGTGCTCGGTCTCCTTCGGCTGGCGCGTGCGCGGCGCTGGCCGGCGGCCGGTGGCCGGAACCCCGTCGCGAGCTATCAGGACCGCGCCTACCGGACCGGCAAGGGGAAGATCATCGCGATGATCGCCGCGGTGGTCTACATCGTCTCGCCGATCGACTTCATCCCCGATTTCCTGCTCCCCATCGGCATCGTCGACGACGCCACGGCGTTCGGCTGGCTGCTGTTCGCGATCGGGCAGGAGATCTCCCGCAAACGCCGCAAGGCTCTGTGACCTGGCCGCTCAGAGCGCCAGCGTGCCGTCGGCCAACTCGGCGGCCACGGCCTCGAAAATCCTCATGTCGGCGGCCCAGGGGCTGTCCGGACGCGGCCAGTGCAGCACCAGGTCTGTGATGCCGGCCTCGGCGTAACGACCCGCGAAGTCACGGAAGGCCTCCGGGGATTCGAGCGGGCGCTCATCGGTGAAGCCGGTGAGCAACAGCCGCCGGAGCCCCCCGGGGTCGCGCCCCTCCAGGCGGCAGGCCTCCTCGAGCCTTTTCACCTGGCGCCGGACGCCGTCCGCGGGAGATCCCTCGGCGGCCCCGTCATCACCGGTCGTCACCCACATGTCGCCGAAGCGCGCGGCGAGCCCCATGCCGCGACGCCCGGTGGCCGCGATGGCGAACGGCACCCGCGGGCTCTGCAGACAGCCCGGCTCGGTGAGGACCTCCTGCGCCGAGTAGAACTTGCCGGCGAAGGTGGTGCGCGGGCCGCGCAGCAGCAGGTCGAGGAGCTCCACCCACTCCGCGAACCGGTCGGCGCGCTCACTCGGGGACCACGGGCCATCGTCGAGTATGCCGCCGTCCGAGGTGGGGGCCGTGCCGCCCGCGCCTATGGCGATCTGCAGCCGGCCGCCGCTGATGTCATCGATGGTCTTGATGGCGTGTGCCGTCGGGACCGGGTGCCGGAAGTTGGGCGAGGTCACCAGCGTGCCGAGCCGGATCCGCCCGGTGACGGCAGCGGCCGCCGCCAGCGTTGCATAAGCCTCATGCCACGGCGTGGTCCCCCGCCAGGCGACGTGGTCGTAAACCCAGGCGTGCGCGAACCCGAGGTCCTCGGCCCGCTGCCAGAGCCCACGGCTCTGCGGCCACGACTCCATCGGCCACATCGCCACGCCCACACGCGGTGCCCTCATCGCATCCTCCACTCATCGGCCAGATGACCATCGTTCTCGGGGTGACAACGTTCAGCGGCGGTCCCGCCAGCTCCGCAGCGCCCACCACCAGTGCGCGGCGTCCGCCACCGCCGTCGAGGAGCCCGCGAGCGGCCGCCGGCCGGTGAGCTCCTGGAGCCGCCGGAGCCGGTACTTCACCGTATTGGGATGCACGTGCAGCGCCGCGGCGGAGGCCTCCACGCGCCCGCCGTGGTCAAGGTAGGCCAGTGCGGTGTCGGCGAGCTGGCGGTGGAACGCGTCATCGGGATCGAGGTCGTGAAGGAACGACCGCGCCAGGAGGCTGCCGAGTTCGGGCTGGGCCGCTACGGCGCTGAGCAGGGCCAATTCGCTGAGCTCTCGCACCCCGTGCAACCCGGCCGCTTCGGCCGCCCGCAGCGCTCTGAGACACAGCCCGTACACACCGGGGATCCCGGCCGGCGGCACGGCCGGTGAGATGACCGCGAGGAGCGGGGGCCCCGGCGTGCCCGGGCCCTCGCCCATGCCGGCGGAGCCGCGCGGCCAGGCGACCAACGCGGCCAGCCGGCCGTCGACCAGGCCATAAAGCCCGGGGCACGTGGCCGACATGACCGCCTCGAGCCCCTGGGCTACGGCCGGATCACTCACGTTGCTGACCAGGCAATGGTGGGAGCGGGCGAGGTCGAGCGGGGTCGCCTCGGCCGGCTCCCCGTGCAGCAGCCGCCGCAGCGCCTGGACCCTGACCTCGCGGGCGGTGCGGGCCTGCCCCAGCTCGGCGATGCGGTGGGCGTGCACCATGCGGTGCTCGAGCGCGGTCGCGATGGCGTCCAGCCGGGTGATGCCCTCGAGCAGGTCGTCCGGCGGGACCCCGAGGACCCGCCCCTCATCCACTATCAGGCCGACGATCCGCGAACGCCCGGCCTGGAAACCATCGAGCAGCGCGGCCACCGGGACGCCCTGGAGCGCACGGTCCTCACCCAGCCGTTCGGCCGCACGCAGATCCTCCTCGCGGATCTCGCCGGTGACCATCGCGGCGATCGCGGCCTGGATCATCGCCCGTACATGCCGGCGTGTCTCCGCCTCAGGAAGCGCGGCCACCAGCGGGGAACGGCTGCGCGCGGCCGCGGAGGCCGCGTCCAGCACCGCGAAATCTCCCCCGCGTGCCGCCAGCACCTCGAGGAAGCGCTGCCGTCCCGGCCAGGCCTCCACCACGGCGCCCTCCAGCCTCGTTGTCCCGGCCGGACAACCGGCGCTCACTTAGTTGGCCGTAGAGAGCCTATGCGAACCGGCCGTCGCAGGGTTTGCTGGCGGAAGTGACATCTGTACACGAGGAGGCAGGATGGCCGGCGAGTTCCTGGAAAAGCTGCCGCCGCAGGAGCTGATCTGGCGGCTTCCGCCCACCTTCGACAGCCTCGAAGAGGAACGGCGTCACCGCAAGGAGCGGCTTACCGCGGCACTCCGCCTCTTCGGCAAGTTCGGATTCGAGGAGGGCGTGGCGGGCCACATCACCGCCCGGGATCCGGAGCTGACCGACCACTTCTGGGTCAACCCGTTCGGGATGTCCTTCAAGCACATACGGGTGAGCGACCTGATCCTGGTCGACCATGGGGGAAAGGTGGTCCAGGGCCGCTACCCGGTCAACGAGGCGGCCTTCGCGATCCACTCCCAGGTGCACCAGGCCCGCCCGGACGTCGTAGCCGCGGCGCACAGCCACTCCGTACACGGCCGGGCGCTGTCGGCCCTCGGCGCGCTGCTCGAGCCGATCACCCAGGACGTCTGCGCGTTCTATCAGGACCACGGGTTGTTCGACGACTACACCGGCGTCGTGACGGATCTGGAGGAGGGCAAGCGCATCGCCGCGGCGCTGAGCGACCACAAGGCCGTCATCCTCCGCAACCACGGTCTGCTGACGGTCGGTGACACTGTCGACGCCGCCGCCTGGTGGTTCATCACCATGGAGCGCTCCTGCCAGGTACAACTCCTGGCCAAGGCCGCCGGCACGGTCGTGCCCATCAAGCATGACAACGCGGTCCTCACCCACGGACAGATCGGTAACGACCTGGTGGGCTGGATCAACTATCAGCCCCTCTACGACCAGATCACGCGGGAGCAGCCGGACCTGTTCGAGTGAGCTCCGGCGCCGGCCCCCCGTGATCTGCGTGGCCGGCCCGAGGGCCGTACCGCGCGCGGGCCTCGGGCCGGGCCCGTTCCCGGCGCTGAACCGCGCCTCGCCGGGAACGGGCCCTTCCCATGCCGGCTTCAGCGGCGGCGCAGTTCCAGGCCCAGGGCGCGGAACTGCTCGACCGGCCGGTGATAGCCACGCTCGATGTGGTGCACGCCGCGCAGGACGGACGGACCCTGCGAAACGGCGGCCGCGAGGACTGCCGAGAAGCCCGCGCGGATGTCCGGCATCGTCACGTCTCCGCCGTGGAGTTTGGTGACGCCTCGTACCACGGCGGAGTGCACGGCGTTCGTGTCGTGGAACCGGCACGCGGGTCCACCGAGACACACGTCGAAGACTTCGATCTCGCAGCCCATCCCCTGAAGGGCGGGTACGTACACGAGCCGGTTCTCGAAAACGGTCTCGTGCAGCACAGACATGCCCTCGGACTGGGTGAACAACACCATGAGCGGGGTTTGCCAGTCGGTGGCGAAGCCGGGATGTGTGTCGGTCTGTACGGCCGCGCTGCGCAGCCCGTCCGGCGCGGATGCCATGATCCAGTCATCGGTGATCTCGAAGCGGGCGCCCATCCGGGCCAGCGTGGTGATCGCCGTGACCAGCCGGTCCTGGTGGCAGCCGTGCACCCGGACCTCGCCTCCGGTGACCAGCCCCGCCGTGAGGTAGGAGAAGGCCTCGAGCCGGTCACCGCCGAGCCGGATCTCGGCACCGTGCAGCCGGTCCACGCCCTCCACGACGATCCGGCGATCCGGGCTGAAGGCGATTCTGGCGCCCATGCGCTGCAGGAACAGCGCCAGCTCAATGATCTCCGGTTCCGTCGCGGCGCCGCGGATGACCGTCTTGCCCTCGGCGAGCACGGCCGTGAGCAGCACCGTCTCGGTCGCTCCCACGCTGGGGTAGGCCAGGTCGATCCGGGTGCCCTTCAGCCGTGTCGCCCGAGCATGGACCCCATCGTCGGCGATGTCGACCTCCGCACCGAACGCCCTGAGAGCCTGGACGTGGAAGTCCACCGGCCGCCGGCCGATGGGGTCACCGCCGACCAGCGGCACGAAGGCCTCACCGGCGAGGTGCAGCAGCGGACCCAGCATGAGGATCGGGATCCGGTTGAGGCCGGTGAAGGCCTTGGGCACATGCGGATCGGCGACCTTGCCGGGCACGATGGTGATCTCGCCGTCCTGGCGCTCGACGACCATCCCGAGGTGCTCGAGCATCGCCGCGGTGATCGACACCTCGCCGACCTCGGGTGCGTTGCGGATCGTACTCGGCCCCCGCCCGAGCATCGCGGCCACCATGTGCTTGCTGACCGCGTTCTTGGAGCCGCGCACGGTGATGTCACCGCGCAACGGACCGGACGGTTCGATCTCCCACGCCTCTTCACTCACCCGGGCGAGCTTAGGGCCTGCCGGCGGATGGGGCCGAGCCGCGCACAATGGGGGGATAGTGCGGTTTCGGCCCACGATGCCGCTGCCTCGAAGCCAAGGCCATGCGAGATGACGTATTCGGTTGTGACGTACGGCTCTCTCGAGGTGTCCTTCACCGCTGAGCTGGACGGTGGGGGCACCTCGTTCGGGCAGGCCTACCTGCCCTTCGTCCAGCAGCATCTCGGCGCGGTGGACAACGTCTTCGAGTGGTGCGCGGGCCCGGGTTTCATCGGGTTCTCGCTGCTCGCCGCGGGTCTGTGCCGGTTCCTGGACCTGGGGGATGTGAACCCGGCGGCTGGAGCGGTGGTGGCTCGCACGGTCGAGGGAAACGGTCTCGGCGAGCGCGTGCACTTCCACGAATCCGACTGCTTCGACGAGGTTCCCCCGCACCTGCGCTGGGATCTCGTCGTGGGTAACCCCCCGCACATGAACGTCCCCGCGGCGGCGTCCGAATACCAGCGCAGCCACTCCGCACTGATCTGGCAGGATCCGGCGTGGAGGGTACATCGACGTTTCTACCGCCAGGTCCGGGACCGGATACGGCCCGGCGGCAGCGTCCTCATCCAGGAGAACCACCACTTCTCCGCACCCCAGGAGTTTCTGCAGATGATCGGCGACTCAGGCCTGGCCCTCGTCGGCGACCGTGAGTGCGGACGAGGCTGCGAGGACTACTACTTCATGTGGTCGAAACGCCCGGCGGCGCGATCCGCGGAGTCGTCATGAATGAGCCCGCACCGGACGGGCGGCGGCACCAGGCCTTCCTCGTCGATCTGGACGGGACCGTCGCGCTTCGGGACGAGACGGCACCCGGGTGCCGCAGTCCCTACGACTGGTCCAGGGTCGGTGAGGACCTTCCCAACGCCCCCGTCATCACCGTGGTACGGGCGCTGGCCGCCAGCGGCCACCCGATCGTGTACATGTCCGGCCGGTCGGACGAGTGCAGGGCGGCCACCGATGCGTGGATCGCCGAGCACGTCGGCGTAGAAGGCGAGGCACTGCACATGCGAGCCGCCGGGGACTATCGACCCGATCAGGTCGTGAAGCGTGAGTTGTACGAGCGCTGGGTCGAGCCGGCCTACAGGGTGGCCGCGGTCATCGACGACCGGGCGAAGGTGGTCCGGATGTGGCGGGGGCTGGGACTCACGGTGTTCCAGGTCGCCGAGGGTGACTTCTAACGGCCCGTCCCCGAGCCCCGCGGCAGATCCGCGGCGTCCGCCTGGTAGTCGCGGTATTCACGCAGCGGCCGGAAGCCCAGCTCCTCGTTGACGGACAGCATGTGCACGTTGTCGTCGGCGTTGTCGGTCTCGATCTCGCGAATCTCCGGGCGCTCGGCACGCAACCAGTCCAGCATCGCCGCCTTCACCCAGATGCCCAGACGTCTGCCCCGGTGCGCGGGTACGACGGCCGTGTCGTACTGCGCCGCCCGTTTCACCGCGCCGGCGGGCACCACCACCTCGGTGAATCCGGCCACCGTGCTTCCGCGCACAGCCGCGACCGTGTAGAGGTCGTCGCCACGCTTGGCGACCGTCTCGGCCATCTCGCGGAGACGGCCGGCGTCCCACCGGATCCGCTCGGTCGCCATCTCCCCGGCCGGCAGGTCCTCCATGGCCACCTTGGCCTTGGCGAGAGCACCGGCGAGCTCCTCGGGCACCGTGCCCTTCCAGCGCACGAGCTGATAGCCGGCCGGCCCCGCGGCAAGGGTGGCGGCGAGCCAGTCCGCGTCCACGTCCTCGAGGTCGAGCAGCAGGCCGGCCAGCACGAGCACGCACCTGAAACCCTGGGCCTCCAGGAAGGGCACGGCCGGCGTGCCCGCCGTCGCCTGCGCCACCACGGTGTGCCCGCCGTGTGCGCGGACGGCGTCGGCCGCGACGCTGAGCAGGCGCGCGCCGATCCCCCTACGACGGTGGTCCGGGTGGACGAGCACGTCGATCTCGGCAGGCCGGCCCCCGCTGTGCTCCATGGGCAGGCGGAGATAGGAGACTCCCACGGTGGCGCCCGCGTCCATCGCCGACCAGAGCAGCAGCCGGGAGTTGAGCGGCGGCCTGGTCAGCCGGTCGGCGGTGTGCTCCAGGGCCTGGGGCGGTTCATCGGGGTGGTCGCACTCCTGGGCGGCCGCCACGACCGAGTGCCACGCCCGGATCTGGGCGGCCGTCGGGGAGCCGACCGCGATGATGTCCATCCCGCTGTTTTACCGGTGATTGGCCGGTCCGCGCGAGGAATCTTGCCAGTCTCTACGGGGCCGACCGCGGCCACGACGGCCTCTGGGAGCCCCGGTGGAGCCGACTGGGCGGCCCGACGGCGATCAAGACGACGGCCCGCCGCGTCACGGGCGCAGTTCCGCGAGGAGGGCGTCCCACTGCGCGCCCACGACCGCGAGGTCATAGGCCTGGGCAGACCGCCGCGCCCGTTCGCCCAGCCTGAGTCGCAGGGCCTCGTCCTCGATCACCTCGGTCAGTGCGGCGGTCAGCGCGGCGACGTCCTCGGCCGGTACGAGGAGGCCGTCTTCGCGGTGCGTGATCAGCTCCGCGGGACCCTGGGGGCAGTCGAAGGCCACGACCGCGAGTCCCTTGCTCATCGCCTCGATGATCACCATGGGCATGCCCTCGAAACGGGACGACAGGACGTACACGGAGGCGCCGGCGAGCTCCTGTCCGAATGTCGGTGTGCGCGCCTTGAGGATCACTCTGCCGTCGAGCCCCCGTGCGGCGATCATGGCCGCGAGCTCGTCGCGGCTCTGCCCGGAGCCGAAGATTCGCAGTATCCATCCGGGATGGGCCAAGGCCACCTCTTCGAATGCCTTGATGAGCAGGTCGAAGCCCTTCTGCCGGCTGAGCCGGCCGGCCGCGATAATGACCTTGCCGTCCCCCGCCGACATGCCCCCGCCCACGTCGGGCAGTGCGTTAGGGATGCGCACCACCCGCACCGCCGCACCGGCCAGCACCTCCTCATAGTCCGCCAGCGCCGCCCTCGTGAGCACGGACAGCACGGTGAGCCGGCCATAACGCCGCCGGATCGCACGGCGGATCTCAGCACGGTAGGAGCCGAGGTTCATGTGGTCCTGGCCGATCGTCACCACGCCCGAGGGCGCGAGTTCGGCGGCGAGCAGGTTGAGCGACGGCCGGGTAGTGATCAGCACTCCGGCCCGCACGTCCCATATCCCGCGGGCGAGCCGGAGATCCGTCCAGAGCGAGAGGCTACGGAAGGACCCGTCCTCCACCGGGGTCAGGACGCTCGGGATCCGCGCGAGCAGGGCACGCAGGCGGCCGGGCGGCTCGGTCCGGTCGTCCAGGACTGTGACCGTGACCCCGTCGGGGATCGGGAAGAACGGTCGCTTGCGCCTCCGGATGAGGCTGACGATCTCGACGTCATGGTCCCGGGCCAGATGTCCCGCCAGATTCAGGACGGTCCGGATCGTCCCGCCCATCGCATACGCGTTCACCAGGAGGATGCGGATGGGGGCCGGCCCCTGCGGATCGGGGGCCGAGCGGGCCGGGCGTACCCAGCGCGTCGCTTTCAACAGCACCAGGACGAGACGGCGAGTCGACCGGTGCAGCCACCGGATGATGACGCGCATCAGCAGGCCGAGACGGACCTCGCGGGCATGGCGCTGCGGATGGTCCGCCCGGCACCCCTGTGTGCTCACCGCGCTTGCCCTTCCCCGACCGTGGCCCCCGCACGGTCGCGGGTCCGCATAGCGCGGGCGCCCGGTTCCGTGACTCCGGAGTCACGGAACCGGGCGCCGACATAGGTCGCTCCGGTATTACACCTCAGCTCGCGGCGGGAGCCGGCGTATTCGCAGAAGTGGTGGGCGAGCCGACGCCCGGGGACCCCGCCGGGGTCGTGACCGAGTGGCTGGGCGGCACCGAGGAGCCGCCGCCGGTCTCGACCGCCCGGTCGAAGGCGCTTCCCTTCACCCAGTCCTTCCACGGCATCTGGTAGTAGCTCCAGCCGTTGTCCCAGCCCAGCTTCCGCGACGACCCCGTTACGATCACGACGTCACCGAGGTAGGCCCAGTTGAAGAACCACTCTGCGGAGGCCGGCGGAGAGTTCAGGCACCCATGGCTCACATTCTGGTGGCCCTGTGCCCACACGGTCGCGGCCATCGAATGGATGTACTCACCGCTGTTGGAGATACGGACCGCGAACGGGATCTTCTCGTCGTATCCGCCGTGCGCCTTGTCCTTGGGGTCGACGCCCATCCACTGGGAGGTCATGCGCTCGACCCGGATCTTGGCCATCGTCAGGTGCACACCGCTGGTGGTCTGGTAGACGTCCACACCGTTGCGGATCATCCCGCCCTTGCCGGCACTGATGCCCCACGTCTTGATCACCTTGCCGTTCTTCTTGACGACGAGGCGATGGGTCTTGGTGCTGACCGTGATGATGTGGGAGTCCCCGATGGAGAACCGCCGTGTGACGTCGGTCATCCCGTACGTGCCCTTGCCCGCCTTGACGCCGGCCAGGCGGGCGGCCACGGTGACCTTCTGGTTCGGCGCCCAGTAGGAGTTGCTCTTCGTACGGAAGATGACCTGCTGTCCGCTCACCCAGTTCCATGCGCCCACGGCCGGCTTGGTCGAGCGCACCGTGAGGGCTCCCTCGACGGCCTTACGGTCGCCCACCGGGCGGTCGAAGGTGATGGTGATCGGCATGCCGATCCCGACCTTCGCCCCCGGGCCGGGGGAAATGTCGCTGATGGCAAGGATGTTGGCGGCCTTGAGCGTGCGGAACCGGCTGCTCGCGGTGCTCGTCTTGCCCTTCGGGTTCTTGGCGGTCGCCGCGACCTCGTAGGCGGAACCGGGCAACAGCGACCGGGACTTCCAGGTCAGGCGGTCCGCGGACATGGTCCCCGCGATGGACTTGCCCTTGGCCGTCACCGTGACGCTGTCCAGCGTGCCCCCCGCGGCCTTGACGACGACGCCGTCCTCCGGCTTCACCTTTCCGGCACCGTCGCCGGGGCTGATCGTCAACTGGGGCGCGGACACGTCAGGGTTGCCCCCGACCGTGATTCCGCCACCGCCTCCCCCGGAGCACGCCGCCGTGAACAGCAGCAGCGCTCCCGTCAAACCCGCGGCCGCCCGCACAGAACGCAGCGACCCTCCAGCGGTGAACTTCCGCCGCACCGTCAACCTCCACAAGAAACCCGCCCGATATTGCAAGACATTAGCGACAAATGTCGTTGGCGACGTGTTCATTCCGATGATTGGCGATGAGTCGAGACCCAAGCGTTGCCTGGCGATCAGGCCGCGGTTTCGGTGGTGACATGCCTCAGGCAGCGACGGAACCCGATCAGTGAGATCAGCACGGCGGCCGTGCCGAGCGCGGCCACCAGGGACGTGCGGACCCACAGGTAGGTCCCGATCGACTCGTGGAAGAGCATCCAGAGGCTGATCAGGGCGTTGACCAGGAAGACCAGGGACCACAGCAGGGAAATGCGCAGGAAGAACTGCCGCACCCGGACATGCGCCAGAAAGGCCTCCGGCAACGGCACCATGTCCGTCGCGAGCTTCTGCGCGAGCGGCCGGCGCATCGGCACCGAGGCGAGGAAGGTCATGCTGACCAGCAAGGTGCCGAGCGTGGGCTGCAGGAAATACACCACGGCGCTGCCGGTCGCGGCCGCCAGGACGGCGCGTATCGTCACCCCGAGCGCCGCCAGCATCAGCATCCCCGAGACAGGGAGCCGGCGTGCCACGCGCCAGAGGATCCCCACGTAGACCCAGCTCACCGCCGCGATCAGCGCGCCGTTCAGTCCGAGCAGCACCAGCGCCGCGTAGAACACCGCCACCGGCGCGATGACGCCTTCAACGAAATGGGGCAGCGCGTGCCTGAGCATGGCGGTGAGCCGCGGCAGCTCGAAGCCGTTGTGGTCTGATCGTGACGAATTGACGGGTGTTGCGAGATCCATAGAGCAGGAGGTCCCAGGGTCGACGGACGGCGGTTCATCGGGACCGGACCCACGGTACGTGATATTCGCCAGTCGTTTGGGCCGAATCACAGCGGAATCACGGGACGATCACGGCCCCGTCGCGAGCGGCAGCGTAGATGGCACGCAGCGTCACCGCGACCGAGGGCCTGCCCACGCTCGCCGCCCGGGTGACCGCGTACACGTCGCGGGCCAGGTCGCAGCCGGGGATCTCGCGCACGACCACGCCCTGGTGCCCCGCCTCGAGGGCCAGCGCCGGGATCGCCGCGATCCCGATCCCCCGGGCCACGAGGCTCAGGATGGTGTGCAGCCCCTCGAACTCCCAGGGCACGGGTAGTGCCCCGCCAACGAGGGCGAGCAGCCGGTCGACCGCCTGCCGGGACGGCTCCCCCGGAGGCGCGGCCATCCACGGCTCTGTTCGCAGGCCGCGCAGATCCACCGGCTTTCCCGGATCCGCCAGCGGGTGTCCGGCCGGCACGGCGAGGATCAGCGGATCGCGGCGCACGTGGAAGAAGCGCAGCGTCGCGGGGGCGTTGTCGGGCAGCCGCCCGCTCCAGTCGTCCACGAGCGCGATGTCCACCTCCCCGGCGCGGACCTGCCGCAGGCCGTCGTTCGGCCGGGTCTGCCGGAGCACGAAGGTCAGGTCAGGGTGGTCCCTGAGGCTCCGCGCCAGGGCGGGCGCGAAGGCCACGGCCGCGGTCGGGAAGGACGTGACCACCACCCGGCCGGAGGGCGCGTCCGACTGAGCCGAGAGCTCGGCCTCGGCGGCCTCGACCAAGGACAGGATCTCCTCGGCACGGGCGGCGAGCCTGCGCCCGGCGTCGGTCAGCTCGGCACTGCGGGCGGTGCGGTCGAGCAGGGGCATGCCCGCCTCGCGTTCCAGCGCGGCGAGCTGCTGGGAGACCGCCGAGGGCGTGTATCCGAAGGCCATGGCCGTGCCCGCGATGCTGCCGCGACGGGCGAACTCACAGAGCAGGCGGAGCCTGCGCAGGTCGAGCATAAGACGATCTTACGGTCACCATCGGGGAGACTCGCTTGTGATGATGCTCCGCACGGGGCGAAAATGGATCAAGATCAATTGCTGCTCTCACGCCTGCCGCGCCAGACGCGCGCTCGTCAGCACTCTCTCCCGATGACGCACAATCTTGGAGCCCTCATGTCCGTGTCGAGCCGGTCCGGCGACACGAGCCTCCCCATACTTCGTCCCCGGCGAGCCACGGTGTCCGCGACGCTGGCCGCGAACGAGGCCCTGGCCCGCAAGCGCCGGGAGGGCATACCCGTGCTGCCCCTGGCGTTCGGCGAGGCCGGCCTTCCGGTTCACCCCGCGCTGCGCCGGGAACTGGCCGGGGCGGTCCAGCACAACGCCTACGGGCCCGTCGCCGGGGCGGCCGTGCTCCGTACCGCCTCGGCCGGCTACTGGAGCCGGCGCGGGTTGCCGACGGACCCCTGTCTCATGGTCTGCGGGCCGGGAAGCAAGGCGCTCCTGTTCGGGCTGGTGCTGACCCTCGGCGGCGACGTGGCCATGCCGCGGCCCAGCTGGGTCAGCTATGCCGCGCAGGCCGGTCTGGCCGGCGCGGGCGCGGTCTTCGTGCCGACGCCGCCCGGAGAAGGCGGCGTGCCCGATCCCGAGGCGCTCGCCGACGAGGTCGTACGGGCGCGGGCCGAGGGTCGGGATCTCCGCACGGTCGTGGTCACGATCCCGGACAACCCGACCGGCACCATGGCCAGGCCCGACACCGTGCGCCGGCTGTGCGAGGTCGCCAGGGACAACGGGCTGGTGATCATCTCCGACGAGATCTACCGGGACCTCGTCCACGACCCCGGCCGGGCGATCCCCACCCCGGCGGCGTTCGCCCCCGAGCGGACGGTCGTCACGACGGCCCTGAGCAAGAACCTCGCCCTGGGCGGGTGGCGGCTCGGCGTCGCCAGGCTGCCCGACAGCCCGTTCGGCCACGCCCTCCGCGACGAGCTCCTCGGCGTCGTGAGTGAGATCTGGTCCAGCGCGCCCGCTCCGATCCAGCACGCGGCGGCCTACGCGTTCACCGAACCGCCGGAGCTCGTCGAGCACATCGCCCGCAGCAGGCGCCTGCACGCGGGTGTCGCGAGAGCCGTGGCGGACTGTTTCGCCGATGCCGGGGCCTGCGTGCCGCAGCCGGAAGCCGGTTTCTACGTCTACCCGGACCTGGCGCCGCTGCGGGATCACCTCGCGGCCGAGTACGACGTCCGGACCGGCGCGGGCCTGAGCGGGCTGCTGCTGGACCGCTACGGCGTCGGGGTCCTCCCGGGCAGCGCCTTCGGCGAACCCGCGGAGGCTCTCCGGCTCCGGGTCGCCACCAGCCTGCTCTACGGCGACACCGACGAGGAGCGGCTGACCGCGCTCAGCACACCCCACCCGGAGGAACTACCCTGGATCGCCGCCGCTCTGGGCCGGCTGCGCGAGGTGCTGGCCGACCTCACGGGCACCGGCCAGGCCGGCGGAGCCGCTCCGGTACCCGTGCCACGCCCCGGCACGAGGGCCTGACCGCCCGAACCGGCGTAGGTCCGCATGGCGCCGGTGGGGTAACCTCCTACGCCGCAGGTTGTATACAGCGCGTATCACCCCTGGTCGGAGCAGGGATGCTCCGCTCTCGGGGGCACGTGATAAACCGAAGCAGCATCAATCCACAGATGTGGTGAACGAAGACAAGGGGCCGCCATGAGGCATGGACGTGATGGGGCGGCCACGGCGGTGAACGCCGCTTCTCAGATCCTCGTCGCTCGCGGCAAGTATGAGCCGCAGGAGCGGGACAATCCCGAGGTCACGTGGGGCGCGCGGGCCAGCGAGGGTGTCTGGGTGCCGACGAAGGACGGCCAGCACATCCACATCCGGATCGACTGCCCGGCGGCCGACCCGGCTGCCACGGTGCTGCGGCCGAGCCTACGGGTGTTCGTCGGCATCGAGACCGACACCGACATCGTGGCGCAGACGACCGGCAACGGTGTGCGGCTGCTGACCGTCGTGCACGGCCCGAACGCTCCCACCGAGTTCCGCTTCCCGGTGAGCCTGGCGGACGGCCTCTCGCTCGAGGCCATGCCCTCCGGCGGCTTCGACGTGGTGCACACGCGCTTCGGCGCCACCGTCGGCCGCTTCTACAGCCCGTGGGCCTGCGACACCATGTTCCGGCACGTCAAGGCCGAATACCGGCTCGACGGCGGGGCCATCGTGCTGCGAGTGCCGCACGAGGACGCGGCCTACCCGGTCCTGGTCGACCCGCTCTACGCCCGCTGAGGCGGGGCAGCGGCCATAGCCGAGTCCCCCCTCGGGCCGCGGCCGATGTCCCCGACGTTGCCCGCCCGGCTACAGCGTGGCGCACTATGGTCACTGGGAGACGGTCGCGCACCTCGCCGAGACTGGAGTCGATGTGATCTTCACGCATGACACCGAGCACGCCCTCGGCACGGTGGTGGACCTCATCAACACGGACGCGGCCGCGGGAGGCGAGGAACGTCTCGCCGACCTCGCGGACCTGCGGGCCTTCGTCGACCGCAACCGGTTCAGTGACGTCACCGGGCTCACCGCCGCGGATCTGGCCGAGATCCATCGGCTCCGCGCGGACTTTCACGAGGTGTTCGGCGCCGCGGACGTGGCCACCGCGGTCACGCTGGTCAACGCCATCGTCGGGGCCGTCCGCACGACCCCGCACCTCACCGACCATGACGGTTACGACTGGCATGTCCATTTCTTCGCCCCAGGCGCGCCGCTCGGCGAGCATCTCGCCGCCGACTGTGGGATGGCCCTCGCCTACGTGGTCGCCTCTGGCGACCTGGAGCGACTGCGGACCTGCGAGGCACCGGACTGTTGCCGGGTCCTCGTGGACCTGTCCCGCAACCGCTGCCGGCGCTACTGCGACAGCCGTACGTGCGGTAACCGCATGCATGTGGCCGCCTATCGCGCCCGGCAGCGTGAGGCGGCGTTGTAGCGCGCTCTCGGGCGGCGCGACGGAGCCGGGTCGCGTCCGCGGCCCGCCACCGGCTACGGCGGGACACCGGATCTTCGAACCCGATTCGGTCTAACTGGTGGCCCTCGCTCGTCAGGGTCCGGGATGGTCGCTAACCTCGTCTTTCACACTCATGGGACCGACCCGGCCCGATGAGCTCCAATTTTTTCTGCATGGAGTCAGGGAGGTTCCGCTGAGCAGGCGAGCGCTCATCACCGGCATCACCGGTCAGGACGGCTCGTACCTCGCCGAGCACCTGCTGGCGCAGGGACGCGAGGTGTGGGGCCTTGTCCGGGGGCAGGCCAACCCGCACGTGGCCCGGCTGCGCAAGCACGTCGGCGAGGTCCACATCGTCCAGGGCGATCTCCTCGACCAGGGCAGCCTGATCTCGGCCGTCGAGCGGGTGCAGCCGGACGAGGTCTACAACCTCGGCGCGATCTCCTACGTCCCGATGTCCTGGCACCAGGCTGAGCTCACCGCCGAGGTGACCGGCATGGGGGTGCTGCGGGCCCTGGAGGCCATCCGGGTGGTGAGTGGAATCAGCAGCTCACGGACCCCGACGAGCGCGCAGATCCGCTTCTACCAGGCATCCTCCTCGGAGATGTTCGGCATGGTCCGGGAGACGCCACAGAACGAGCGGACCCCGTTCCACCCGCGCAGCCCGTACGGCGTCGCCAAGACCTACGGGCACTTCATCACGCAGAACTACCGTGAGTCCTACGGCATGTTCGCCGTGAGCGGCATCCTGTTCAACCACGAGTCACCCCGGCGCGGAGCCGAGTTCGTCACCCGCAAGATCAGTCTCGGGGTCGCCAGGATCAAGCTGGGGCTGGCGACGGAGCTGCGCCTGGGCAACCTCGAGGCGCGCCGGGACTGGGGGTTCGCGGGCGACTACGCCCGCGCGATGACGATGATGCTGGCCGAGGACGCTCCCGAGGACTATGTGATCGGCACCGGGCGTACGCACACCGTGCGCGACCTGGTCGAGCTGGCGTTCGGCATCGCGGGACTGACCTGGCAGGACCATGTCGTCCTCGACGCGAAGTACACCCGCCCTGCCGAGGTCGACCTGCTCTGCGCCGACCCCAAGAAGGCACGCGAGCAACTCGGCTGGGAGCCCGGGGTGTCCTTCGAGGACTTGGTGTCCATGATGGTGGAGTCCGACCTTCGGCTGCTGTCGCGCTCGAGCAGGCCCGAGGACGAGCCCTTCAGCCCTGACCACTGGTAGCCGCGTCCCGGATGCGTGTGAAAATGGTGCCATGAGCGCCTGTGCGCACCTTGCGGAGCTGCCCCCGGCCGACCCGGTGCCACGCCCACCGGACGGCTGCGGCGAGTGCCTCGCGACGGGGACCCCGTGGGTTCACCTCCGGCTGTGCCTCACCTGCGGCCACGTCGGCTGCTGCGACTCCTCGCCGATGCGGCACGCCAGCAGGCACTACCGGCACACCAGCCATCCGGTCATCAAGTCGTATGAGCCCGGCGAGGACTGGCGCTGGTGCTTCGTCGACGAGTCGATCGTGTGACCGGCCCGCCCGGCGTCCGCCTGACGGATGCGCCGGGCCGGTGGATCCTGTTCGCTACCGTCCTGGGGTCGGGCATGGCGATGCTCGACGCCACGGTGGTCAACGTGGCGCTGCCCTCGATAGCCCGCGACCTGCACGCGTCGATGGCCGGACTGCAGTGGACCGTCAACGCCTACACGCTGACGCTGGCCGGATTCATCCTGCTCGGCGGCTCGCTCGGTGACAGGTACGGCCGACGGCGGGTCTTCGTCATCGGCGTGGTGTGGTTCGCCCTCGCTTCGGCGCTGTGCGGCGCCGCGCAGGGCATCCCGGAATTGGTGGCCGCGCGGGCGCTACAGGGCATCGGCGGCGCGCTCCTCACGCCTGGCTCACTCGCGATCATCCAGGCGTCCTTCGACCTGCGGGACCGCACGCGTGCGATCGGGGCCTGGTCCGGCCTCGGCGGCGTCGCCGCTGCCGCCGGGCCCTTCGTCGGTGGCTGGCTCGTCTCCACGGCCGGCTGGCGCTGGGTGTTCCTGCTCAACCTCCCCCTCGCCGCGGTCATCCTGTTGGCCGTACGGCACGTTCCGGAGACCAGGGACGAGAACGCACGCGGCCGGTTCGACGTGCTCGGGGCCGTGCTGGCCGCCGTCGGCCTCGCTGGGATCACGTTCGCGCTGACCGAGGCGCCGGAGAGCGGTGCGAGCGCGGCTCCGATCGTGGCCGCGTTCGTGGGGGTCGCCGCCGGAGCGGCCTTCGCGCTGCTCGAGCGGGCGCGTTCGGCGGGCCGCGGACCGCAGCCGATGCTGCCCCTGGAGGTCTTCCACTCCGGTCAGTTCCGGGCCGTCAACGCGATCACCTTCATCGTCTACGCCGGAATGGGCGTGCAGTTCTTCCTTCTCGTCGTCCACCTCCAGGTGGTCGCGGGCTTCTCGCCGATGGCCTCGGGCGCGGCGCTGCTGCCTGTGACGGCCCTGCTCCTGCTGTTGTCCGCCCACTCCGGCGCGCTCGCCCAGCGGATCGGGCCGAGGCGCCCGATGACGGCCGGGCTGATCGTCGCCGCGGCGGGCATGCTGCTGTTGTCGCGGATCGGCCCGGGCGCCTCCTATCTCCGCGACGTGCTGCCGGCCGTCGTCCTGTTCGCCCTGGGGCTGGCGGGGGTTGTCGCACCCCTCACCGCGACCGTGCTCGCGACGGCGGACGCGCGGCGGGCCGGCATCGCCAGCGGCATCAACAACGCGGTGGCGCGGGCCGCCGGGCTGCTGTCGGTCGCGGCCATTCCCCCGCTGGCCGGGCTGACCGGAGACGCCTACACGTCGCCCGCGCGATTCGCCGCGGGGTTCCACACGGCCATGGTGGTGGCGGCGGTGCTGCTGCTGATCGGCGCCGTGCTGAGCCTCCGGACGATCCGCGACGACGTGCTGCGTACGGCCCCGGAGTACACCGGGCCAAAGTGCAGGAGTCACTGTGCGGTGGCGGCCCCGCCGCTGGAGCCGCGGCACGGGCGGCCTGCCGTCTGACCCCGCTCAGTCGCGGGAGAGCATGACCTCTTCGAGGTCCAGCTCGTGCAGGATGCGCTGGAGCACCTCGTCGTCGATGCGGCGCTGGTCGCGCAGCCGGACGAAGACCTCGCGTTCGGCGGTGAGCATCTCGCGGCGGAGTCTTCGGTAGACGGCCGTGGGCACCTCCTCGCCGGCGGGGCCGGTGCCCCCGCCGAGTCTCTCCCAGGCCCGGAACTGCCGGTCCTCGGCGAGCTGCCGCAGCCGGTCCACGGCCTCTTTGGCGAAGGGGCCGCTCTCGTCCCGGGTCAGCTCCTCAAGCCGGCCCAGCGCCGCCTTGGCGGCCTCGTGCTGCGCGCCGGCCTCCGCGACCGCGTCGGCATGCTGCTCGGCCTCGGCGCCCAGCCCGAGCAGCCGGACCAGGCCCGGGAAGGTGAGCCCCTGCAGCAGCAGGCTCGCGAGCACGGTGGTGAAGGTGAAGAAGAGCACGAGGTCGCGCCCCGGGAACATGACTCCCGAGTCGGTCTTCAGTGGGATGGCGAAGGCGGCCGCCAGGGACACCACACCGCGCATGCCCGCCCACGAGACGACGATCCGGTGCCGCCAGTCGACGCCGGACTCGTGCTGCCGAATCCTCCTGGAGAGCCACAGCGGGATGTAGGCCGACGGCAGGACCCACGCGAAGCGGGCCAACGACACGACCAGGAAGATCACAACGGCGTTCCAGGCGAGCGTCGTCGCGTTACGGGTGGACAGCAGCATGTCCAGGATGACCGGGAGCTGCAGGCCGATGAGCAGGAAGACCACCGACTCCAGGACGAAGACCACGACCGTCCAGAAGGACCTGCTCAGCAGCCTCGTAGGGGCGGGCGACTCCGTGGAGCGGTGGCCGAGATAGAGCCCGGTCACCACGACCGCGATGACCCCGGACGCGTGCAGTGCCTCGGCCGTGAGGTAGCCGGCGAACGGAGCGAGGATGGGGACGACGGTCTCCACCAGGGGGTCGTTGAGGCGGCCCCTCAGCCAGTGCAGCAGGGGCCCCAGTGCGAGCCCCACGGCCGTGCCGATGAGGGCCGCGAACAGGAACCGGCCCGCGCCGTCGAACACGGAGAACCCGGCGCCCACAGCCGCGGTCAGCGCGACGCGGAAGAGCGTCAGGGCCGTCGCGTCGTTGAACAGGCTCTCCCCCACGAGGATGGTCACCACCCGGCGCGGCAGTCCGAGCCGACGGGCGATGCCCACCGCGGCGACCGCGTCCGGAGGGGCCAGGAGCGCGGCGAGCACGAACGCCGGCGCCAGCCCTAGGCCGGGCACGACGAGATAGGCCGCGTACCCGAGCACGAAGGTCGTGAACAGCACGAGCCCCACGGACAGCAGTCCGATGGGCCGGACGTGCTCGCGCAGGTTGTGGTAGGAGCTCTCCCAGGCCGCCACGAACAGCAGCGGAGGCAGGAAGACGAAGAGCGCTACCTCCGGATCCAGCCGGACGTCCGGCACAACCGGCAGGAAGGACGCGGCCAGACCCGCCAGCACCAGGGCGGGCGGCGCTGACAGGCCGATCCGCCGGGCGAGGGCGGCGACCGCGACGGCGTACACCGGCAGCGCCAGCAGCCCCAGCGCCTCTGTCGCCGTCAAGTGATCCCCCGTCGCTTCAGGGCACCGGGGAACCGCTGGGGGTTCCGTCCCGTCGCCATACGAGCCGATCGTAGGAGACGGCCGGCGGTCGCTCGAACAAAATTCGAGGTGTGATTAATCCTGCGCCGGGCTGTTGTGCGGCGGTCAGTCCTGCTCCTTGGCGAAGGCCAGGAACTCACGGGCCACAGGTGGGAGCTGGCGGTGCGGGTGGACGAGGCCGATCGTACGGGTGATCGGCGGCATGAACGAGCGGACGACCAGACCCTCGGTGTCCTCGAGCTGGTTGCGATACCACAGCAGCGATCCCATGCCGGCGCGCACCCAGCCGAGCCACGCTGCTCGTTCATCGGACTCCACGGCCGCCACAGGAGTGACCCCCAGGCGGGCCAGCATCGCCTCGATCTCGGCCCGCCGGGTGCCGCCCCGGGCTGGCAGCACCAGCCGCATGCCGTCCAGCGCGGTCACCGGCAACGGCTCGCGCAGCCGCAGCGCCGGCGCAGAGATGAGAACGACCTCGCGCTGCTCGAAGGGATGTGCGCTGAAGTCACCTGGCACCGGCAGGTCGGTCACGGCCAGGTCGGCCCGCCCCGTGCGGAGCGCGGCGGCGACCTCCTCGCGCCCGTCACAGCGGACCACCCGTACCCTCACGGCCGGCTGCTCCCGCGCGAACCGGGGCAGCAGCCGGCCGGTGAGCTCCGGCTCCAGGGTCGGCGTGGCGGCGATCCGCACCTCGGTGGCCCGGCTGTGGCCGCGTGCGCTGGACAGCTCCTCGATGGAGTCCACGGCGTCCAGCGCGATCCGGGAGTGCCACACCACCTTCTCCCCGGCCGAGGTCAGCACGATCCCGCGTCCGGACCGTGCGAACAGCTCCACGCCGAGTTCGCGTTCCAGCTCGCGCACCGCCCGCGAGAGTGCGGGCTGCGCGACGTAGAGCGCCTGAGCCGCCGCCGTCATGGTCCCGTGGTCGGCGGTTGCCACGACGTAGCGCAGCTGCCGCAGATTCATCTTTCGAAGGTATGGCACCGGACGGATCCGGTCTCGGACATGCCGGAATCGGCCCGGCATTCGCGAGTTACCAGGATCAGTGACTTGTGCGTGCTCCCTACCGTGATACCCGAACCCGGCGTGGAGGACTCTCCAGGGCCGGCGCGCCAGGCCTAGGTGGCCACGGCCCGAGGGCGGTCGGGCAGCTCGGTCGCGTAGCACTCCTTCACCACGTCGAGGTGGTGCCAGGACTCGCGTACGGTCGCCCCCGGCACCTCGCGGATCGCGTCAAGGATCGTGACGAGATCGGCCCTGGCGCCGGCCTCGACCTCACCGACGATGTCATAACGGCCGAATCCGGTGGCGACGTAGCGCACGCCGTCCTGCTGGGCGACGGCCTCGGCGACCTGCCGCACCGGACCGGACACGGCGAGGCCGAAGCCGCCCACCTCGGTGGCGCCGAGGGCGGCCGCGTCGGCCTGCCCGGTCACCTGGATCACCGCGGACCGCATGAGCCGCACGACGCGCGCCCGGGTCGCCGCCTGGGACAGGCCGATGATCCCGGCGAGCCGGGTGTACGGGGCGCGCCCGTCGCGCTGCAGCTCCCGCAGCAGCCGCCAGTCGATGTCGTCGAGCGAGATGTCGGCCAGAGAACGGACGACCGAGTGGGCGTCTCGCATGGTGGCCACGCAGCGGACCACCTCGGCGCTCCGCACCCCGGCGGTCCTCCGGATCTCGTCGACCTCGGCGGCAAGGGCCTCGTCGTCCCGGGCCCGCACCTGCGTCACCAGATCGTGCGGCCCGGCGGTGAGCGCCGCGAAGCACACGGCCGCTCGCTTGGCGACGGCGTGCGCGACCTCACGGGCCGCGCCGTCCACGGCCACCAGGACGTGCCCGGTGACCCCGGCGCCGATGACCGCCGAATGCACCACGCCGACGACCCGGACCACCTCGGTCTGGAGGAGATGTTGCACGCGAGCCCGCACAGCCGTCCGGGAGAGCCCGACACGGTCGGCGAGCGCCTGGAACGTGGCCCGTCCATCCCGCTGGAGCTCGCGGACGAGCACGGCGTCGACCGCATCCAGCACGGGTCTCCTCCTCGAAATCGATTTACGGTGTTTGCCCTATCTACAAGATCATTCCACTTGCGGACGGTTGGCGGCGACATATGAATCTTGCTCGTGTTCGGGTAGCCCAGGGGCGAAAGATGCGTCGGCCATCGCCCGCCCGGGCGACGAATGCGACGGGATCCGGACCGCCGCGACACCGCAACGCACTGCCATCACGCCTTGTCCTCGGCGGTATCGCCCCGGTGAGCGGGTCTCCGGGGGCCCGCGGCGCGATGCGGCTCCGACGCCTCACGCAGCGGCACCACGGTGGCGGGACCGGCGCCGGATGCCGGCGGCATGCCGCCGGACCCCGGCATGAGGCGCGTGGTGAGGGCCCGGCTGAGGGCGGCGTGCCGCTCCGCGGCGGTCTCGTCGCCGGCGGCCCGTTCGCGCGCGTAGACCCGGACCAGATCGGGAAGGCGATAGCGAGCACCTCCGGCGGCGTCCCGCCCGGCGGGTTCCACGAGCCGCGCGTCGATGAGCTCCTCGATCAGCTCCTCGGCCTGGTCATCGCCGACGTCCAGCAGCGCGGCGGCGGGCCCGGTTCCGAAGTCCGGCCAGTCGAGCAGGCCCAGCAACCGGAGCACCCGCTGAGCCGGAGACGAGAGCCCATTGTGGCTGAGCCCGATACTCCCCCGTACCTCCAGGTCGGCGTGGGTCAGCTCGTCGAGCCGCCGCCGCTCGTCGGCGAGCCGCCGGGCGAAGCCTTCCAGCCTCCAGTGGGGTTTGGCGGCCAGCCTGGCCGCCGCGATACGCAGCGCCAGCGGCAGCCGGTCGCACAGCCTCGCGATGAGGGCCGCCGCGGCGGGCTCGGCCAGCACCCGGTCGGCACCGGCGACCCGGCAGAGCAGCTCGGTGGCCTGTGCGTCGGTGAACATGCCCAGCTCGACCGGGACCGCACCCGGCAGCCCGGTGAGCCGCCGGCGGCTCGTCACGATCACCGAGCACGTACCGCTGCCCGGTAGCAGGGGACGGACCTGGGCCTCATCGTCGGCGTTGTCGAGCACGACCAGGACGCGCCGGCCGTACAGCCGCGCTCGGTAGAGCTCTGCCCGGTCCTCGCGGCACCCGGGGATCTCACCGGGCTCGAGGCCCAGGCGGCGCAGCAGCCGGGCCAGCACCTCGCTGGGATCGGCGGCGCGGCCGTCGGCGGCCCTCAGGTCCGCGTAGAGCCGGCCGTCACAGAACCGCTCACGCAGGCGGTGTGCCACGTGCACCGCCAGTGTCGTCTTTCCGACCCCACCGCATCCGGTGATGGCGACGGTGGGTACGGCCTCGCTGGTGTGCGGATCGGTGGCGATGGCCTCGATGACTCCGGCCGCCTGCGCGCGCCGGCCGGTGAAGTCCGGGACGTCCGGCGGCAACGGCGAGGGTTCACAGCCTTCCGGGGCGGGGATGTGCGCGACCTGCCGCGGGTACGTCGCGAGGAGGACCTGCCGCTGCACCTCTCGCAGCTCCGGGCCGGGTTCCAGCCCGAGCTCCTCCACGAGGAAGCGCCGGCCGTCCTGGTAGACCTCGAGAGCCTCCGACTGCCTGCCGGCGCCGTGCAGCGCCAGCATGAGCTGCCCACGAAACCGCTCGCGGAGCGGGTGCTCGGCGACCAGCGAGGCGAGCTCAGGGATCAGATCGACGTGACCGCCGCAGGCCAGGTCGGCGTCGAAGCGCCTCTCCAGGGCCGAGACCCGGCGTTCCTCCAGCCGGGTGGCCTCGACGGCGAGCCCGGGAAAGCCCTCCAGGGCGCGGCCCCGCCACCGGGCGAGAGCCTCCCGCAGGAGAGCGGCGGCCTCCTGGTGGTCACCTGCCGCGGCCGCCCCGGCCGCCTCGGCCAGCTCCCCGTCGAACCGCAGGACATCCACATCCGCCGAACCGGCGCTGAGCATATAGCCGGGTGGGGTCGTCACCACGACATCGCGGGCGGGAAGACCTGCGTCTGAGATGGCGCGGCGCAGCGCGGACACGCAGGCCTGGATCTGCGCCGTCGCGGTGACCGGCGGGTCCTCAGGCCAGACCGCCGACACGAGGCGCTGCACGCTCACGGCGCGGCCCGGGCTCAGCGCGAGCGCTGCCAGGACGACTCGCACCCGCGGCCCGATCGGCACCGGGCCGTCGCGGTCCCGCAGCTGCACCGGGCCCAAGAGCCTGACCTGCATGCAATCTCCGGTCTTTGGTCTACGCCTCCGGCAGGGGACGGCCGTCCGCATGAAGCTCCTGTAAGAAAGTTCCTCTTACCTGCATTTTTCGTCAAGAGGTACCCGCTCAGCCGACAAATCTCAACATTGCGCTAGCTCCGCGGGTGTGCCCCGTCCGGCCGGCCCCGCGCGGCTCAGGACCGCGTCGGCCGCACCACGTACGGGTATCGACCACAATGAAGAACGGCCTCCCGGCTGGATCCTCGACTCGGACGGAAGAACGTGCGCCTCCTCGACGGTGAGCACATCGCTCACGACCTCACGTACAACGACGTATTCATGGTTCCTCGGCGGTCCGCCGTGGGATCGCGGCTCGAGGTCGACCTCTCCACCGGCGACGGGAGCGGGACCACCATCCCGCTCGTGGTCGCCAACATGACAGCGGTCTCCGGGCGCCGGATGGCCGAGACGATCGCCCGGCGCGGCGGGATCGCTGTCATCCCGCAGGACATCCCGGAGGCCGTGGTCGCCGATGTCATCAGGTGGGTCAAGGGACGGCATCTGGTCTTCGACACCCCGATCACCCTGGGGCCGGCCGACACCGTCGGGGAGGCCCTCGGCCTCCTCCACAAGCGCGCGCACGGCGCCGTCGTGGTGGTGGAGGGCAGCCGCCCGGTGGGTGTGGTGACCGAGGCCGACTGCCAGGGCGTGGACCGGTTCGCGCAGTTGCGCGAGGTCATGTCCCATGGGGTGCACACCCTGCCGGAGAGCGTGGACCCCCGCGAGGCCTTCAACCGGCTGCACCAACGGGGGCACCGGCTCGCGCCTGTGGTCGGGGAGGACGGCCGGCTGGCGGGGATCCTGACCCGGACCGGGGCGCTCCGCACGACGCTGTACGACCCGGCGGTGGACGACTCGGGCAGGCTTCGGGTGGCTGCTGCGGTAGGGGTCAACGGCGACGTGGCCGGCAAGGTCAAGGCGCTCCTGGAGGCCGGCGCGGACCTGCTCGTCCTGGACACCGCACACGGCCACCAGGAGAAGATGATCAGCGCGCTCGCCCAGGTCCGCGCGCTGGACCCGCAGATCCCGATCGTCGCCGGGAACGTGGTGACCGCCGAGGGCGTGCGGGACCTCATCGAGGCCGGCGCCGACATCATCAAGGTCGGTGTGGGACCCGGCGCGATGTGCACCACCCGGATGATGACCGGCGTCGGCCGGCCACAGTTCTCCGCCGTGCTCGAGTGCGCCGCCGAGGCGCGCCGCCTCGGCCGCCACGTCTGGGCGGACGGCGGCGTGCGGCACCCGCGTGACGTCGCGCTGGCACTCGCGGCGGGCGCGTCGAATGTGATGGTCGGCTCCTGGTTCGCCGGAACCTACGAGTCACCGGGCGATCTGCAGCGGGCGGCCGACGGGCGGCTCTACAAGGAGAGCTTCGGGATGGCCTCCGCCCGCGCGGTCCGGCTGCGCACCGTGGAGGACTCGCCGTTCGACCGGGCCCGCAAGGCGTTGTTCGAGGAGGGCATCTCGACCTCGCGGATGTTCCTCGACCCCGAGCGCCCCGGGGTGGAAGACCTGATCGACTCGATCGTGGCCGGACTCCGCAGCTCCTGCACCTACGCGGGCGCGCGGACGCTCGACGAGTTCCACGAACGTACGGTCGTGGGCGTGCAGAGCTCGTCCGGCTATGCCGAAGGATTGCCCCTCGCCACGAGCTGGTGACGACGTGATCTTTCGACACGCCGTGCCGGGAGCGGTACTTGGGGCTCTGTTGATCGCATCCTGAGCTCGCGAGGGTAGATCTCTGCTAAGGAGGTCCGCCCGAATCGGCCATAATCCGCATTCTCTGCGGACCTCTGCAAACCTCATGGCCCTTTTAGGCGTCCAAAATGTAGAGTGCCGGGAAAATTCGGATATGGGGGCAGGAGCGTAGATGCGACGGCGACGGGCCGGCCGGGGGGCCGAGGCAGAAGAGCCCATCGCCCGGAAGGGTGGGATGCCGAGGGCCCTCGCCCTCACGCTCGCCTCGGTCTTCGTGTGGGGTGTCGCCCACCTGGCCGCGCGCCGAAGGTTGGCAGGTGGCCTGCTGTTCGGAGTGTTCACGCTCCTGGTGACCGCAGGCGTCGTCGCCGGGGTGGTGATCGGGTGGGAGCGGATATCACTCTGGATCTCCATTCGACCAGACTGGCTCGCCGGCATCGCCCTGGCCGTCCTCGCCCTCGGCCTGGTGTGGGTCACGGTGGTGATCCGCTCCTACCGCGTGGTCCAGCCGGCCGGGGCCTCCCTCCCCACGCGTCTGGCGGGCCGGTTCCTCATCGTGGTCCTCTGCGTCCTCGTGGCCGCGCCATCGGTGTGGGCCGCGCATCTGACCTACACCTACCGTGACGCACTCTCCAGCATCTTCCAGCAGGCGGGGCACCGCAGCCACGGGACAGTCGACCAGAAGGACCCCTGGGCAGGGCAGCGCCGGGTCAACATCCTCCTGCTGGGCGGGGACGCCGCCGGCAACCGTACGGGTCTGCGCACGGACAGCATCATCTTGGCCAGCATCGACACGACCACCGGACGCACGGTCCTGCTGAGCCTTCCACGCAACCTCGAGAGCTTCCCGATGCCGCCGGGACCCGCGCGTGACCGCTTCCCCTACGGCTTCACCGGTGACGGGCCGCTGAACCCGGGCCTGCTCAACGAGGTCTACGAGTACGCCGAGAACCATCCTGAGGTGGTGCCCGGCACACCGCCGAACCGGCGTGGACCCGAGCTCATCAAGGGCACGGTCAGCGAGATCCTGGGCCTCCCGATCGACTACTACATCGTCGTGGACATGTTCGGCTTCGCCGACATCGTCGACGCGATGGGCGGGGTCAGGATCAGGATCGACCAGCCCATCCCGTACGGCCAGCGCGGTGACGTCCTGCAAGCGGGCGACCGCAGGCTCAATGGCAAAGAGGCACTGTGGTACGGGCGGTCCCGTACCGACAGCGACGACTACACCCGGATGGGCCGGCAGAAGTGCCTGCTGCGGGCCCTGGCCAAGCAGGCCGATCCGCAACGGGTGCTCACCCGGTTCCACCGGCTGGCGGCCGCCACGAAGCGCACCATCTCCACCGACATCCCCCTGGACCTGATGCCGGCGTTCATAAGGCTGTCCGGCAAGGTCAAGGACGGCGCCCGGATCGACAGCCTGCAGTTCGTACCGCCGCTCATCCACACTGGCAACCCGGATTTCGCCCTGATCCGCAGGCTTTCGGCCAAGGCGATCGCCGACAGCGGGCGACAGTCCGGCGCCTCCCCGAGCCCGGGCGGCTCGCCCGTCGGCAGGCCGGATCCCTCGCCCCCACGGCCGCACAGCGGCCGTCCGGCGCCGGACGGCGCCACTCCCACCCCCGAGGCCGACCACACCGTTCCGACCTCACTCGACAAGGTGTGTCCGTCCTAGCCCCTCCCGCCAGGCGGCGCCGCGCTGGGACGCCACCGATGCCGGCCGCGGCCGTGATCAGCACGGTGAGAAATCACAGGGTTGGGCGGTGTTCCTCCTGGTCTCTCAAGGGGGGATCATTGAGGTAACGATCCGACTGCAGGAGGGGTGACACCCGGGTGCCGCAGATCCAGGGCTTCGACGCCTTCCGCGTGGCCATGCCGCACGGCCGGCGACCGGAGAGCATCATCGTCCGGCTGACGGGCGACGACGGCACGGTGGGCTGGGGCGAGGTCGCGCTGCCCCCCGAGGACGAGTCGGCCTGGTCCGACATGGAGGAACGGCTGGGCCCGGCCCTCCTCGGAGTCGAGTGGGATCGACCTGAGGACATGGCGGGCATGGCTCAGCTCGGCGGCCGGAGGGCGGCCGCCGTGGTGGACATCGCCTGCTGGGACCTATGGTCGCGGGCGCGCGGGATTCCGGTGGCGCACGCCCTCGGCGGCACCCGTACCGCCGTCGTGACAGGTGCCCGCATCGCCGCGGGTCCGCCTCTGGAGACCCTCGTCACGCGGGTGAATCGCTATGCCGGCGCCGGATATGCCCGCGTCACCGTGGACATCTGGCCGGGCTGGGACGTCGAGCCCGTACGGACCATCCGGCACGCCTATCCGGCCCTGGCTCTCGTGGCCGACGCGGGAGGCCGCTACACGGAGTCCCCTGACCACCTGGCCGCGCTCGAGGCTCTGGACTCTTATGGCCTGCTTGCCATCGAGCGGCCGTTCGCCTCCGGCGACCTGAACGGCCACGCGCGGCTGCAGCGCCAGATCGCCACGGCGGTGTGCCCGGACGTCGGCGATCTCGACACCCTCGACGCCGCGATCAATGCCGAAGCGGGGCGGGCGGCCAGCCTGCGGGTGGACCGGCTCGGCGGCCTGACCGCGGCGCGCGCGGCCCATGACCGGGCCTACGCCGTCGGATGGGACGTCTGGTGCGGCGGGGCGGGCCCGTTCGGCATCGGGCAGGCCGCCACCGTCGCCGTGGCCAGCCTGCCCGGCTGCACACTGCCGAGCGACGTCTCGGAGATCTCGGGCGGCCCGGTCTTCGTGTCACCCCCTGTGCGGGCGAATGGCGGGGTGGTGGCCGTGCCGCTCACCCAGCCGGGTCTCGGCCACGACGTGGACCAGGATCGCATCATGCGGCTGGCCACCCGTACGCTCCGGATCCCCGCCTGAGGCCGGTCACCGAGGAGCGACGCCGCTAGCGATCGCGGCTCAGTGCCGATAGGGCATCCTCGGGGCATGCGCACATCGCCGGATCACGCGCCGGTCTGGGTCGTGGCCGGCCCCCCGGGCAGCGGCAAGTCCACGGTGGCCGAGCTGCTGCTGGCCCGGCTGCGCCCAGTTCCCGCGCTGCTCGACAAGGACACGATGTACGAGGCGTTCGTCCGCGCGACCCTGGAGGCATATGGACGGGACCCGGGCGAGCGCGAGGGCCCGTGGTACGACGCCCACATCAAGCGGCACGAGTACGGCGGGATGACGGCCACGGCGAGGGAGATCCGCATGCACGGGTGTCCGGTGCTGCTCAGCGG
This sequence comes from Streptosporangiaceae bacterium, assembly GCA_025964715.1. Taxonomy (GTDB): domain Bacteria; phylum Actinomycetota; class Actinomycetes; order Streptosporangiales; family Streptosporangiaceae; genus Actinomadura_C. The sequence goes on from JAOPYH010000295.1 coordinate 48,830, forward strand.
GCCGTTCACCGGGCAGATCCACTGTGTCGGGCGCTGGCAGGAGTGGACCACCGAACTCGGCGGCGATCCCGTCCGGCTCGTCTGGATCCGCACCGACCCGGCAACGCTGCGGCACCGGCTGCGCGGACGCGGGCTCGGCCGCGACCGCGGCAAGCTGGATAGGTTCGAGGAGTTCGTGACGGCCATCAGGCCCGGGCAGCCGCCGCCCGTCCCGCACTTGGAGATCGACAACCGTCTGGGCGCACGACCACTGGAGACCCAGCTCGCCATCCTTTGAGGGCAATAAAAAAGGGGCCGCCCTTGTGGGGGCGGCCCCTTTTTCTACGATGTGTCCGGCGGCGTCCTACTCTCCCACACAGTCTCCCATGCAGTACCATCGGCGCTGAAGGGCTTAA
>JAOPYH010000307.1 GCA_025964715.1 Streptosporangiaceae bacterium
CCTCAGCCGCGAAGTTGCTGCGAGAGTTCTATTTCGACGTGGCACTGTCCTCCGGGCCGAGTGCACTACCGAGCCTGCTCGGCTTCGCCGACCCGGCGCGCATCACCTACGGCACTGACTACCCCTACGCCCCAGCCGAGCTCGCTGCCGGCTTCGGCCACTCCTACGAGCGCTACGTGATCGATGCCGACCTGCGGGGGGCCATCGACCGGGGCAACGCCGAGACATTGTTCCCTCGGCTGACCAGCATCCAATCCTAGATTTGCGTTCCCAGAACTCTAGCAAAGGAATGACCATGACTCGTGCGCCTGCTTCTGTCCAACTCGAACTAATTCGTAATCTGTTCACAGCTATTGATAGCGGAGATACAACCACAGCGGCGTCGCTGTTCGCCGACGATATCCGATTCGCCTTCGGAAACAATCCCCCGGCACATGGGCGCGGGAAAGTCGAGGGCACCATGCGCGATTTCCTCGCCGGCATCGCCGGAATTCGACACGAGTTGACCGGACTCTGGCAGGTTGCCAGCAATCCCGACATTGTCGTCGCGGAGATGACCGTGCACTACTCACGACTGGACGGCACCAGCGTATCGCTGCCCTGCTGCAATGTATTCCGGACCCACGACGGCGCGATCGCCGACTACCAGATTTACATGGATGTCAACCCGGTCTTCGCCCCCAACGGGAGCGCATCATGAACGGCGAATGGGACGAGGTCTTCGATGTCGTGGTAGCGGGAAGCGGCGCCGGCGGATTCGCCGCCGCTTTGACCGCGGCGAGCGAGGGCGCGTCGGTTCTCGTACTGGAGAAAGCTGCGACGACGGGTGGTACCACCCGGAAAGCGGCCGCCTGGTTCTGGATCCTCAACAACCGGTTCATGCGCGAGGCCGGCATCGAGGACCCGAAGGACGACGCCCTGCGCTACCTGGCCCGACTTTCCCGGCCAGCGCTGTATTCGCCGGACGAGCCGTTCCTCGGGATTCCCCAGGACGAGTACCAGGCATTGGAGACGTTCTACGATCGGGGCGACGAGGCCATTGCGGCACTGGAGAAGATCGGCGCGCTGGAGCCCGCCGCCGGCCTGGACTTTCCCGACTACTCCGCGCACCTGCCGGAGAACACACCCAAACGCGGGCGGGTCCTGTGGCCCGCCGCGGGCGGTGGCGGACAGACCGGCGGCCAGGAGATCCTGGCCCGCTTCCACCAGGCCGCCGACCAGCTCGGCGTCGAGGTGCGGACCGCCACCCCGGTGACCATTCCGTGACCTCCGACGGCACCGTGACCGGCGTAGTCACTGGCGGGACGGCTACCCGCCGTATCCGAGCGCGGCGTGGCGTCGTCTTCGCCACCGGCGGATTCACCCACAACGCCCGCCTACGCCGGGAGTTCCTGCGCGGACCCTATGTGGGCGGCTGCGCCGCGGTCTCCAACACCGGCGACTTCATCCCTCTGGCACTGTCCGCCGGCGGGGAGCTCGCTGGTATGCAGCACGCCTGGAGCGCGCCGATCGTGCTCGAACGAATGCGACGGGAACCCCGGACGGTCGCTGGGTCCTTCGTGCTCCCCGGCGACGGGCTGCTGATCGTCAACCGGTTCGGCGAGCGGGCGGTCAACGAGAAAGCGGTCTACCACGAGCTGACCAAGTCCTTCTTCGACTGGGACAGCCGCCACCTTCGCTATCCCAACCTGCCGCTGATCGCGATCTGGGACCAGCAGGTCGCTACTACGGTCGCCGGCCGCGACTTCGGCAACCCGGTGCCGCCAGACGACGTCGACGGCTACTGGGTTGTCCGGGCAGATGATCTCGCCGGTCTGACCCGGGAAGTCGACAAGCGGCTTGGCACCCTCGGGCTGCCGGCCGAGCACAATTCACTCGACCCGATGTTCAGTGACCAGCTCGATCGAACGCTCAAGCGATTCCGTGGGTTTGCCGAGAGCGGAGTGGACGAGGATTTCCATCGAGGAGAAACACCGATCGAGCTCGCTCTCAATGCCATGTTCGGGCCGGGAGATGGACCCAACCCCACAATGCGCGCACTGAGTGACACCGGGCCGTACTATGCCACAATCCTAGGGCCTGGCACGCTGGACACCAAGGGCGGCCCCCGAGTGGACATTCACGGCCGAGTACTTCGCTTCGACGACCAGCCGATTCCCGGGCTGTACGGCGCAGGCAATTGCGTGGCCTCGCCGTCCGCCGAGGCGTATTGGGCAGGCGGCGGAACGATCGGGCCAATCCTGTGCTACGCCTACCTCGCCGGGAAACACGTCGCCCGTTAGTAAAAACTTCCAGATCTCACCGGAGGAACGATTATCATGGAACGTCTCGACGGCCGAGTCGCCTTTGTTACCGGGGTTGCCCGAGGCCAAGGACGCAGTCACGCCCTGCGACTTGCGGAGGAAGGCGCCGACATCATCGGCGTCGACGTCCCGCTCGACATCACTACCACTCACTACCCGATGGCCGTTGAAGAGGACCTCGCTGAGACAGCTGAACTGATCGCGAAGACCGGCCGCCGGGCCCATCTTCGGCAAGCCGACGTCCGGGACCTGGCCGCGCTACGGACGGTCGTCGACTCTGGGGTACTTGCCTTCGGCCGCCTCGACATCGTCGTGGTCAACGCGGGCATCTTCTCCCTGGGCGCCGCGCTGGACCTCGACGAGCAGGTGTGGCAGGACGTCATCGACGTCAACCTCACCGGGGCCTGGCACACCGTCAAAGCCGCAACCGGGCACATCCGAGCGGGTGGGCGCGGTGGTTCGATCATCTTCACAGCCTCCGCCGCCGCCCTGCTGCCCCCGCCCGGCATCGCGCATTACAACGCGGCCAAGGCAGGAGTGAACGCACTCATGAAAACGCTCGCAGTCGAGCTCGGACCCGAGTACATCCGGGTCAACTCGGTCAACCCTGGCAACGTGGACACCGCCATGATCGACAACGAGACAACCCGCCGACTGTTCATGCCGGAGTTAGAACGCCCAACCAAGCAGGACGCAGAGAAACCCGACTCCGCCTACGTCCGGGTCAACGCCATACCGATCCCTTGGCTTGAGTCCAGCGATATCAGCAACCTGGTCGTGTTCCTCGCCTCGGACCAATCCCGCTACCTCACCGGGGCCGCCATCCCCATCAACGCCGGTTACGTACTCAAGAAGGCATGAGAATCGGCCAACCCGAATCGGCGACGGTCATGCCCAGCTCGGCGACAGCGGTGGCACGGTAGCCGTCGGCGAGTGGGTCATGTACTTCTCCTTCGCGGGACTGGGCCCGGCGCTCGACGTCGCTCAGCTCACGCGCAGAATGAGTTTTCCGCGGGTGTGCCGCTTCGCCAGCTCACGATAGGCGTCCTGAACCTCGGTCAGCGGAAAAACTTGTTGAATGGGCACCACAAGCCGCGCCGTCCGCACCAGGTCGGCGATGGCTTCCCATTCCTCGGGCGTGTCTGCCTCCTCCTGGGCGTCGGTGCGAGTGCCGTAGCGCTGGGCCGCCAATCCGTCCGCGGTGGTGGTGATTCGGGCGGGGTCCACGCCCAGCAGGATGGCGATGTCGACGTTGCCCGACCCGAACGTGTCGACGTAGGCATCGACCTGGCCGTCCGTCAGGTTCCTGATCCTGTCGGCGAGGCCCTCGCCATACGAGACCGGCTCAATGCCGAGCGACCTCAGGAAGTCGTGGTTGCGTGCGCCGGCCGTACCAATGACCCGCGCGCCGGCCAGCCGCACCAGTTGAGCGGCGATCACCCCGACGCCACCGGCCGCCGCTGAGACGACCACGGTCTCCCCGGCCACCGGCGCCACCGCGCGTACCGCCGCGTACGCGGTCGCGCCGGCGCCAGGGATCGCGGCGGCCGCCTCCCAGGACAGTTCCGCCGGCTTACGAGCGACATGCGGCACGTCGACGCTGACGTAGTCAGCCTGGCCGCCTCGAGGTTTGAATGCCATGACCTCGTCGCCTGCCGTCAAGGACGTGACTCCGGCCCCGATGTCGACGACACGACCGGAGAAGTCGTTGCCCTGTCCTTCGGGGAAGGACGCCGGCCACATCTGTGCGAAGACGCCCTCCCGAATCCCGATCTCCCCCGGGTTCAGAGCGGCGGCGACGACGCGGACGACAACCTCACCCGGCGCGGGCGCAGGGACGGGGACTTCGACCACTCGCAGCACGCTCTCGTCGCCGTACCTGTCGAAAATGACCGCACGGGACACGATCCCGTGCTCGGGAAGAAGTTCCTCAGACATTTGCCGCCCCAATCTCCACTCTCCGGCGGGCCGTTTCGAGCGCGGTGCTCAAGGCGACGACCTGGTCGAGCATCGCACGGACAGAGCCCTCATGGTCATCAGCGGCGCGGAGCGCCCGGTCAACGAACATAGCTGCCCGACTGAGCGCGGGTCCGGATCTTTCCGGTGTACTCGAGCTGGCGAAGGGCATGCCGGAGGACGGCGCGGCCCACGCCGAGCCGATCGGCCAATGCGCGCTCGGCGGGCAGCCGTGCCCCTCGCGGCTGTGAGTCGACCAACTCGGTGACCGCGGCGATCACCCGGCTCATGGCCATCGGATGTCGGGGCATCAGGCCGCCCCGGCACGCAGGGGTAGTCCGGGCGCGGCGCCAGGCCGCTCGACCAGCAGTACCTTGCCGCCTTTGGCCGCGGTCACGACAAGAACCCCGAGGTCAGGACCAGCGAAGCACACGTTGGTCGGGAAGGTGGGCCCGGGGAAGCGGATCTCCCCGGCGAGCCGTCCGTCCGGTTCGAACACGAAGATGGCGTCGGCGTCGGGTGCGGCCGCGTAGAGCCGTCCGTCCGCGTCGAGCGCAAGCCCGTCCGGCCCGCCGGCCGGCAGCACGGCTGCCTGTCCGGCGGGGACGAGTCGATCTCCCGTCCATCGGTGACGGGTGATTCGCCCTTCGTCGGTACGGGCGAGGTGCAGGATGTCGCCTTCAGGTCCGAAGGCAAGACCGTTCGGGAACGCGATGCCGTTGAGCACCACGGAGGTCGCGCCTGATCTCGGCTCGAATGCGCACAGGCGGCCGTTGCCGGTGGCGCCCGGCAGGCCGGGATCGGTGAACCAGATGCGACCGTCGGGGCCGGCGACAAGATCGTTCGGGGCAAGGGCGCCCTCGACATTGACGTCGATGACGTTGTCGCGCTCGATTCGTTGGAGTCCGGGCGGGGTGGGGCGCGTGGATCGGCTGGGCCGAAGCGCGGCCCCGTTCTGCGCCACCCACACAGTGCCGTCGGAACCTTCGGCCAAGCCGTTCGGTCCGCCCCCGACCTCGGTGGTGTCGACGACGCCGCCGTCGAGATCGACCTCGACGACGAGGCCCCGCGACATCGCTACGGCGAGGAGTCGATGGTCGTCGTTCCAGAGCGGGCCTTCGGTTAATCCGATGTTGGCGTCGAGTGTGTGGATGCTCACGCCATACCTCCAGCCAGGAGGTCTCGCAGGGCTCGCTTGCTGACCTTGCCGGTGTCGGTGAGTGACAGCTGCTCCTGGGCGAGAACCTCGATGCGGGTCGGCACCTTGTAACCGGCCGCGCGTGCCTTGACGTGTGCGGTCAGCTCCGCGACGAATGTCGGCCCCTGCTCGTGGCCGCGCCGGACCACGACTGCCGCCACCATGAGCTCGTCTCCCGTGGGGTCCGGTAGGCCCACGACGTAGGCCTGGTCGACAGCGCGGTGGCTACAGAGCAGTTCCTCCACCTCGATGGGGGCGATGTTGATGCCCTTGACCTTGAGCATCTCCTTGCGGCGGCCGACGACATGGAGGCGGCAGGCGTCGTCGAGGTGGCCGAGGTCACCGGTGCGGAACCACCCGCCGTCCCGGAATGCGCCGTCGTTGAGTTCGGGGCCACCGAGGTAGGCACCGATCACGCAGCCGCGCAGCTCGATCTCGCCGGTCTCGCCCGTCCCTAGCGGGGTCCCGTCGGGGTCGGTGATCCTGATCTCCTGGGTGGGGACGATCGGTCCTGAGGTGTGCAGGCGGATCTCCACGGAATCGTGGGCATCGGAGACGGTGGAGTGTCCGTAGCCCTCGGTGAGCCCGTACATGCTGCAGACCTCGGTGACGCCGAGCTCCTCGATCACCAGGCGCTTGTCCTCAGCGGTGAACCCGGTCGTACCGGTGCGCAAGGACGAAATGTCGTGGCGGCCGAAGGACGGGGCGGCAAGCAGGTTGCGGGTGGTGGGCGCGAGCCCGTAGTAGACGGTGCAGCGCTCGCGGGCGATGAACTCCAGCGAGCGGTCGCCGTCGACGCGTTCTTCGAGGCAGAGCGTGACGCCGTGGGCGAGCGCGACGGGCAGCGCGTTGGAGCAGCCGTAGCCGAAGAAGAACGGGGCGGCGATCCAGAGCCGGTCGCCCGCGACGAGGTGCTGGCGGCGGCCGATCTCGTAGCCGTTGCGCAGCAGCTTGCCGTGCTCGAGCGGGACCGGTTTGGGGCGGGCGGTGCTGCCGCTGGTGAACAGCAGCAGGGCGAGGTCGTCCGGCCGGGGTCCGGAGAGCGGCACGGGGTCGGCTTCGCCCGATGATTCGGCGTCGACCGGCAGTTCGACGTCGGCCGGCCACTCCAGGGCGCCGAGGTAGCCGTCCGGACCGTTGGCGGCCGGGAAGGTCTGGGGCAGCCCAGCCGCGGTGAGCTCGGCGCGGACGTCGCGCCCGAAGATCGTCGAGTCGGTGATGACGAGCCGGACGGCGGAGCCACGCAGGACGTGCTCCAGCTCCGCGGCGCGATACCAGGTGTTGACCGGTACCACCGTGAGGCCGGCGCGGTGCGCTGCCAGGGCGGCGGTGATCCAGCGCAGCCCGTTGGGCAGCAGGATCCCGACCCGGTCGCCGCGCCGGAGGCCCGCGCCGGCGAGGAAGGCCGCGAGCCGGGTGGTGCGGTCGGCGAGCGCGGCGTAGGTCGTCCGCCCTTCAGGTCCGACTAGCGCCTCCGCGTTGGGGTGTCGGGCGGCGAGGTCGTCAAGGACCTCGGGGAGGGTGAGGGCGACCGGACCGGCCGGCCTGGTGGCGGGTGTATCGGTCGGGACGCTCATCGCGCTGCTCCTTCGGGTTCGGGGCGGAACACGACGCGGGGCGGCTCACTGTGCGCGTCGACGTCCGCGATCACTGGCTGGCCGACCCGGATGTCGGCGGTGGTCAGGCCGGTGAGCGTGGTGATGATCCGGGGACCTTCGGCGAGCTCGACGATGGCCACCGGGTAGGGCGTGGGATGCCCGGCTAGGTAGGTCTTGTGGAAGACGGCGAAGGACCAGACGGTCCCGCGTCCGGATGCGGTGAACCACTCGGCGGCGTCGCGGGTGGCGCACCATGGGCAGATGCGGGGCGGGGGGAAGGCCGGCGTGCCGCAAGATCCGCAGCGGGCGACGCGCAGCTCGCCGGCCCGCAGCCCGTCGACATGCG
>JAOPYH010000351.1 GCA_025964715.1 Streptosporangiaceae bacterium
CCGAAACCAGACAGAAACCCAACCCAGCCCAACAGACACCCAGCCAGGCAGCACAAAACCACCAAACCAGAAACACCTGAAGGAATCCCACGGGCCGGCCGCAACAGCGTCCTGCATCCCGTCTGGGCTTGTCCCCGGGGCCGACCGCCTGTCCGGCGTTCCGCATCCCCTCGGGTAAGGAGAACGTTAAAGGATCTCCTCGGACCCGTCAAACCGGGGGGCGTCCCCATGATGGCGCCACCCCGATACCAACCCGGGGCGGGCACCGGAGTGCGGGCTCGCAGCATCGCTATGGATCCGGTGCTGTCAGTGCTCAACACGCCGGCCGGCGCGGGCATTCCCCTGGTCGACCACGGACGGCAACGGTCCCCGCTCCGCGGTGGTCAACCGGCCGGCGCTTCGAGATCGGCCACCGCGCGGAACACTGAGACCGTGAACGACGCCGGGACCCGAATGGGTGCCGGCAGCGCGCCGAGGCGCTCTCGCAGGAGCGCGGGGGCCACGTGGTGGGCGCTCGGTCCCATGCCGACGAGCGTCTCGACCTCATCAGGCCGCAAGAGAAGCTCGGCCTCCTGTGACTCCCGATGAGCGAGGGTGAAATGCCCGTGCAGCGCGTCGTCGACCCGCTCGGCCTTCCTCTGGTCCACCGACAGGAGGCCGAGCGGCTCGACGAGCGTCTCAAGGTGCCGGGCCGTGGGAGTGACCACGAAGAGCGCTCCCCCGGGTCTGAGCACCCGCCGGAACTCGGCCCCGTTGCGGGGGGCGAACACGTTCAGGACGGCGGCCATGCTGGAGTCGGCGACCGGGAAGGGTCGCCACACATCCCACACAACCGCGCCGATGCGCGGATGTGCCCGGGCGGCGCGGCGCAGCGCGTGCTTGGAGATGTCCATGGCCATCCCGGTCGCCTCCGGCAGCCGGTCCAGCACCGCCGACAAGTACTCCCCCGTGCCGGCCCCGGCATCCAGGACACAGGCGGGCGAGGTCGCGCCGGCCTGGCCGTGCGCCATGTCCTCGACCCGGTCGGCCAGCAGTCGCATGAGCGGCTGGAAGTGCCCCGCCCCCAGGAAGGCCTCACGTGACCGCGCCATCTCCGGGGTGTCGGCCGTGCCCGGTCGCGCACCACCCGGAAGGAGGTTCACATATCCCTGGCGGGCGATGTCGAAGGCGTGCCCGGCGCCGCAGCGCAGTGCCCGATCCGACTCGAGCAGACCCTGGCCGCACACCGGGCAGACCAGGTGACTGACGACTTCGCTGAGCACGCGTCCATCATGGGCCATCGCGGTCGGGCCCCCGCGGGTGAGGGCCGCGGTCAGCCGTTCAGGCGTCGGTGCCGAGCCGCCGGCGTACGTCGTCCATGTCCAGCCCGCGCACCTGCTCGATGACGTTCTCGAGCACGGACTCGCCGAGTGCGCCGGGCTCGGCGAACACGATGACCCCGTCCCGGATGGCCATGATCGTGGGGATGGAAGAGACGCCGAACCGCTGGGCGAGCTCGTCCTCGGCCTCGGTGTCCACCTTCCCGAAGACGACGTCGGGGTGCCGTCCGGCCGACTGCTCGTAGACCGGCGCGAACCGCCGGCAGGGCACGCACCAGTCGGCCCAGAAGTCGACCAGCACGATGCCCTCGCCCTGAGCCACTTCGTCGAAGTTGTCGGTGGTCAGAGTTACCGTGCCCATATTCAACACGTCCTTCATCTCGATTCGTACCCGGCCCCGTAGAGCCGTGAATGGTTCGCGCATATTCCCTGCCACGAGTCCGGGACACCCAGCGGCGGTCCGGCGGCCCGAACAGGAGGGAACCGCAGTGAACGCGCAGCGGCCCTGCCGGCCCCCCGGGCGCGCGCTGGCCGGGCCAGACGAACGCCCCCGCAGCGGCGGGCCCGGACGGGAACACAGGGGCCGAGGGAGTCCGCGTGCACCGATCCGGGCATCTCTTTTAAGGGCCAGGCTGCCGCACGCCCGGCATTTGATCCGCTGCGGCGGGAATCTCGGACCCGTAATTGGCGTTGACGACTTAGGGAGTTTGGACCGGAGAAGGGTTAGGATGGCTGCGACCCGCACCAAGATCACTAAGCTCGAGACGCCGGAGAGGGACCTCGTCGGTGCGTATCTGGACGCCATCGGCCGGACGCCCCTGCTCGACGCCCAGCGGGAGGTCGACCTGGCGAAGGCCATCGAGGGAGGCCTTTACGCCGAGCGGCTGCTCGAGGGTGGCCCGGTTCCCAAGGCCACATCGCGGGGCGAACTGGCGGAGGTGGCCGCCGCCGGGATACGGGCCAAGCAGGAATTCGTCGAGGCCAACCTCCGCCTCGTGGTGTCGATCGCCCGCAAGTACCCCACTGACGCCCTTCCCCTGATCGACCTGATCCAGGAGGGCAACCTCGGTCTCATGCGAGCCGTGGAGAAGTTCGACTATCAGCGTGGCTTCAAGTTTTCCACGTACGCCACCTGGTGGATCCGGCAGGCGATCGGGCGTGGCCTGAGCCACACGGCCCGGGCCATCCGGCTTCCGGTCCACGTCGAGGAGGAGCTGTCCCGGCTACGCCGCGCCGAGCGGACGCTCAACCGCGACCTCGGTCGTGAGCCGACCCGGAACGAGCTGGCGCGGGCGCTGTCCGCCGAACCCGAACACGTCGACCAGCTGCTGCGCTGGCGCCGTGATCCGGCAAGCCTCGACGCGACGATCGACGAAGCCGGGGAGACGCCGATGGGCGATCTCCTCGAGGACACCGAGACGACCAGCCCAGAGGCGGAGATCCTCGCCCAGGCCGACCTTGTGGGCCTGCGCAGCCTCCTCGACCGGCTGCCCGGCCGCGAAGCGGCGATCGTACGCGCCCGTTTCGGCATGGAGGACGGCCAGCCGTTGTCCTACGCCCAGATCGGCGCCCTCTACGGCCTCAGCCACAACCGCGTGCGGCAGATCACCGACCGGTCCCTGCGGCAGCTCCGGCAGATGGCCTTCGACTCCGAGCTGTCCGGCCGGCGCGCCGCATAGTCCGCAGGGGCCCCGGGGCCGTTCTGTAGGAATTCTTGAGGCCGTTGGCCCAGCTGAGCGATGCCTGCGGTCCCGGGGTGGCTTAGCCTTTTCCCGTGAGCACAGAACCCGGCACCGCCGATCTCGATATCTGGCGCGGCCTGTCCGCGGCACAGCAGCCCGATTGGGAGGACCCCGCCGAGCTGTCCGCGGTCACCGCGGCGCTCGCCAAGCAGCCACCGCTCGTCTTCGCCGGAGAGTGCGACCAGCTCAAGGACCGCCTCGCGGCCGTGGCACGGGGCGAGGCGTTCGTGCTGCAGGGCGGAGACTGCGCCGAGACCTTCGACGGGTCCAGCGCCGATGCCGTGCGCAACAAGCTGAAGACCCTGCTGCAGATGGCAGTGGTGCTCACCTACGCGGGCAGCGTGCCGGTAGTGAAGATCGGCCGGATGGCGGGGCAGTTCGCCAAGCCACGGTCCAAGCCGACCGAGGTGCGCGAGGGGATCGAGCTTCCCGCCTACCGCGGCGACGCGGTCAACGGCTTCGACTTCACCCCGGAGTCCCGCCGAAACGACCCCCGCCGGCTGCTCCAGGCCTATTACTGCTCGGCCATGACCCTCAATCTCGTGCGCGCGTTCACCAAGGGCGGCTATGCCGATCTGCGGCAGGTGCACGCCTGGAACCAGGACTTCGTCCGCCAGAGCCCGGCCGGGCAGCGCTACGACCGTCTGGCCGGCGAGATCGACCGGGCGCTCGCGTTCATGAAGGCCTGCGGCGCCAACCCCGAGGAGTTCCACGGGGTGGAGTTCTATTCCAGCCACGAGGCGCTGATCCTGGAGTACGAGCGGGCGCTGACGAGGACCGACGCCCGCACCGGCCTGCCCTACGACGTGTCGGCTCATCTTCTCTGGATCGGTGAGCGCACCCGCGACCTCGACGGGGCGCACGTCGAGTTCATGCGGCACATCCGCAACCCGATCGCGGTGAAGCTCGGGCCGACCACCTCGCCCGACGACGCGCTGGCGCTGATCGACCGGCTCAACCCCGGGCACGAGCCCGGCCGGCTCAGCTTCATCACCCGCATGGGAGCCGGAAAGATCCGTGACGCGCTTCCCTCGCTGGTGGAGAAGGTCACGCAGAGCGGAGCTCCCGTCGCGTGGATCTGTGACCCGATGCACGGCAACACCTTCGAGGCGCCGAGCGGGTACAAGACCCGGCGCTTCGACGATGTACTTGACGAGGTAGCGGGATTCTTCGAGGTCCACCGTGCGCTCGGCACACACCCCGGCGGCATCCACATCGAGTTCACCGGTGACGACGTCACGGAGTGCGTCGGCGGCGGACACGAGATCGCCGAGGATGACCTGCACCAGCGCTACGAGACCGCCTGCGACCCCCGGCTGAACCGGGGCCAATCACTGGACCTGGCGTTCATCGTCGCGGAGATGTACCGCAAGACGCACTAAGGGCCAGCGCGGAGGCGTCGCGGCTCAGGTCGTGACCTCGGCCCACACGACCTTGCCGCCAGACACGGGCTCCGCGCCCCACGCCGCGGCGAACCGGTCGACGATGAACAGGCCGCGGTGCTCCTCGTCCTCGGGGGCCGGGATGGTCAGGCGCGGCATCCCGGCCGCCCGGTCGCGCACCTCCACCCGTACCCCCCCGGGCCGGCGTTCCAGCCGAAGCTCCAGAGGCGTGCCGGCGTGCCGGACGGCATTGGCGACGAGCTCGGCGACGATCGCGGTCACCGGTTCCTCGTACGCGATGAGGGACCACGTGCGCATGGTCCGGGCGGCGAGCCGGCGGGCGAGTTCGACCGCCTCTGTCTGCGGTGCGGCCCGCAGCGTGGTCTCGGTCATCCGTCACACCTCAGCAGCCGTGCCTCCAGCCGCCGGCCCCTGGATGAGGAACCGGTCGAGCCCGGTGGTTCGCAGCACGTTGTCCACTCTCCCGTAGGCCCCCGTCACCGTGAACGTGGCGTCGTGGGCGCGGGCGTGCTTGTAGGCGCGGACGAGGACGTTCAGCCCTGAGGAGTCGCAGAAATCCACCGCGGTGAGGTCCATGATGATGTGCTCCTCGCCCGCGTCGACGAGGGATGTCAGGCGCTCCCTCAGGTCGTCGGAGGAGTGCAGATCGATGGAGCCGCGCGCGGCGATCAGGGCGCGGCCATCCTGTCGTGTCGTGTGCAACGCAAGGCCCACCCCGCCACACTAACGTGCCGACCGGCCGCTCGCTCGCGCATCCGACACCTGTGACCACCTGTGGTGGCGACCGGCCGCGCCGCCATCACGACACGCGCAGCGCGATGAGCGCGACGTCGTCACCCGACGGCTCGGGCCCGAAATCCCGTACGGCGCGCTGCACGCGGGCCGCCACGGCGCCCGCGCTGAGGCCGGTGCAGGTGCCGAGCAACCGCTCCAGACCCTCGTCGTCCCCGAGCAGCCGGCCGGACGCCCGCCGTTCGGTCACCCCGTCGGTGACTCCAAGGAGCACCTGACCGCGCTGGAGTTCGACGGTGTCCACGTCGAACGCCACGTCGTCGAAGACGCCGAGCAGTGGCTGTGCCGTCACAGCCTCCACCACGAGACCGTCGGGGTGGAGCACCAGCGCCGGCGGGTGGCCGGCGCTGACCAGGGTCAGACGTACGCCGCCGCCCGCCAGGGGCGCTATCTCGCCGTGCAGCAGCGTCAGCAGCCGCGCTCGCGGCCCCTCGGCGAGGATCAGCCGGTTCAGCCGCTCCATCACATCGGGGACGGACATGCCCTCGGCCGCCAGGATGCGCAGGGCGTGCCGGGCCAGCCCGGTCACCGCCGCGGCCTCGGGCCCGGTGCCGCACACGTCTCCGATGGCGAAGCGCCACCGCGGCCGGCCGTGCTCATCCGGCACGCACGCGAAGACGTCGTAGAAGTCTCCGCCGACCTCACTGCGCTCCCCGGCCGGCTCGTAGACGACCGCGACCTCGAGCCCGGGGATCTGCGGTACGGCCGGCGGCAGCAGGCTGCGTTGCAGTGCAGTGCTCATGGTGGTCTGCGCGGAGTAGAGACGCGCGTTGTCGATCGCGAGCGCGGCGCGGCGGCTCAGCTCCTCGGCGAGATCGATGACCCCCCTCAGAAACCGATCCTGCTTCGGCCGGCCGATGATGATCATGCCGATGCGGCGTCCGCGCGCGATGAGCGGGAAGCTGTAGGCCAGGTCGGTGACGAGGGACCCTGCCTCCTGACGTACGGACTCGGGTACGGAGCCGAAGCCGCTCCAGGGGCCGGGCACGTCCACCGGTGGCACCGGGTCCGCGTGCTGCAGCAGGCTGCGCAGTGGGTCGATCCGGGTCTCGTCCAGGTGCCAGGTGTAGGCCGGCCGCGACCGGCCGGCCTCATCGACCGTGTACACGGCGCACCAGCTCGCCAGCCTGGGAACCACGAGCTGCGCGACCAGCGCCATCGTGCGCTCCTGGTCCAGCGTGCCGGCGAGCAGATCGCTGGCCTCGGCGACGAAGCTGAGCCAGCCGCGCCACGAGCGTTCCAGCTCGCCCACCCGGGCCCGCTCGAGCGACAGTGCCATCTCGTCGGCGATGCGTCCGAGCCGCTCACCGTCGGACTGCGTGAACCGGTCCGGGGAGGTCGACAACGCGACCACCACGCCGGCCATCTTGCCCTGCGCCCACAGCGGGGCGGCGGCCAGCGATCGCGCGCCCAGAATGGACGCCATAGGGTGTGCGGCCGACCCGGCCGGGACGTCAGTGAGAACCCACGGCACCCCGCGCTGCGCCTGCGCGCCGAGGTCCGCCACACGCAGCCCGCGCGGCCGCACGTCGGGACCGAGCCCTACCGAGGCTCCGATGCCGAGTGTCCCGTCGCGTTCGGCCAGCAGCACGACGGCGCCGTCGGCCGACAGGACGTCACGGACGGTCTCGACCGCCCGGTCGAAGGGGTCGTCCGCCGCGTCCCGGGCGGACCATTGGTGTCCCGAACCCAGGCGGAGCGCCGGAGGCGCACCGGACTCGGCCAGCGGCAGAGACTCGGCCTGCACGTCGGCCTCGCCGTCGGCGGCGGAGGCCGGCAGGCGGAACCACACGCTCTTGGCCAGCCGGTCATAGGTCACCCCCCAGGAGTCGGCGAGGCGTGCCGTCGAAGGGAGCCCGCGACCGCTCGAGGACTCCAGGCCCGGCATAGCGATGCGGCGGGTAGGGTGATGGTCCCGTACCTCTACGTGGACCTTGCCGTCATCGACCCGACAACAGACATCGAAGGACGTGCCCGCGTAGGTGACCGCGTTCGTGGCGAGCTCACTTGTGGCCAGCACCGCGTCGTCGGCGACGACCTCCATGCCCCAATCGGTCAGAACCCGCCGTACGTACCGCCGTGCGGCCGAGACCGACGTGGCCGCGGCGGGGAAGGTGGCCGAAACGAGCTGCTGGTCCAACGGTGTCCCCTGAGCTGGTGCAGTAATACATATCCCTGTCATCGTGACAGACTGCCAATGTCGGGCCCACAGCGCGTCCGCAGATCCCGGACGCTGAAACCCGTGGGCTGGGAGGAACCGATTATGCCTCGTACCGTGTCCCGTCCACGTCGTGCGGTGAACTTCCGCCGTGACACGAGTCCGCGGTACAGCGACGCGGATCTCGAACCTCTGCTCCGCGCTCTGGCTGCGGTGCGCGACGGGGATTTCCGCGCCGTGGGTGAGATCGAGGCCGAAGGCGTGGTGGCCGAGGCGGCCGCCATGGTCCAGGAGATCGGCGACCGCGGCCGCCACCTTGTGGGCGAGCTCACCCGCGTGCGCCGGGAGATCGGGCGGGACGGCCGGCTCGACGAACGGCTCGCACCCGGCCACGGCGGCGGTTCGTGGGCGTCCGGGCTGGAGTCGGCGAATGCCCTCATCGACTCGCTCACCGGGTTGACGAGCGGGATGTCCGGCGTCATCGAGGCCGTCGCCCAGGGTGACCTGAGCCAGCGGGTCGACCTGCGTTCGGGCGGCCGTCCGCTGCGCGGCGAGCTGCTGCGGATGGGCAAGTCGGTGAACCAGCTCGTCGACCAGCTCGACCTGTTCACCGCCGAGGTGACCCACGTCGCGCGCGAGGTCGGCACCGACGGCCGGCTCGGCGGCCAGGCGCCGCTGCGTGGCATGTCGGGCCGGTGGCGCGACGTGACGAGCGCGGTGAACGCGATGGCCGGCCGGCTCACCGCCCAGGTCCGCGACATCGCCGTGGTGACGACCGCGGTGGCCAAGGGCGACCTCACCCGCAAAGTCACCGTCGAGGCGGCCGGCGAGCTGCAGGAACTCAAGCTCACCGTCAACACGATGGTCGACCAGCTCTCGGCCTTCGCCGACGAGGTCACGCGAGTGGCCCGCGAGGTCGGCACCGAGGGCAACCTCGGCGGGCAGGCCAACGTCCGCGGCGTGAGCGGCGTGTGGAAGGACCTCACCGACTACGTCAACGGCATGGCCGGAAACCTGACGACCCAGGTGCGCAACATCGCCTTGGTAACGACGGCCGTCGCGCAGGGCAACCTCAGCAAGAAGATCACCGTGGAGGCGGCCGGCGAAATGCAGGAGCTGAAGCTGACCGTCAACACGATGGTCGACCAGCTTTCCGCGTTCGCCGACGAGGTCACCAGGGTGGCCGGCGAGGTCGGCACGGAGGGGCGGCTGGGCGGCAAGGCCCAGGTCCGCGGCGTGAGTGGGGTCTGGAAGGACCTCACCGACAACGTCAACGGCATGGCCTCCAATCTCACGTTCCAGGTGCGCAACATCGCCCAGGTGGCCACGGCGGTCGCGGGGGGAGACCTCAGCAAGAAGATCACCGTGAACGCCCAGGGCGAGATCCTGGAGCTGAAGGACACCATCAACACGATGGTCGACCAGCTCTCGGCGTTCGCCGACGAGGTCACGCGCGTCGCCCGCGAGGTGGGGACGGAAGGCGTGCTCGGCGGCCAGGCGGAGGTCGAGGGTGTCAGCGGCACGTGGCGCGACCTCACCGAATCGGTGAACGGCATGGCGTCGAACCTCACCGGCCAGGTGCGCAACATCGCCGACGTCACCACCGCGGTCGCGAACGGCGACCTCTCGAAGAAGATCACCGTCGACGTGCGCGGCGAGGTGCTCGAGCTGAAGGAGACTGTCAACACGATGGTCGACCAGCTCCGCGCGTTCTCGGCCGAGGTGACGCGCGTTGCCCGCGAGGTCGGCACCGAGGGCAACCTCGGCGGCCAGGCGAACGTGCACGGCGTCAGCGGCGTGTGGAAGGACCTCACCGACAACGTCAACGGCATGGCCTCCAACCTGACCTACCAGGTCCGCAACATCGCCCAGGTCACCACCGCCGTGGCGACCGGAGACCTCAGCAAGAAGATCGACGTCGACGCGCGGGGCGAGATCCTCGAGCTGAAGACCACGATCAACACGATGGTCGACCAGCTCTCCTCGTTCGCCTCCGAGGTGACCCGCGTCGCCCGCGAGGTCGGGAGCGAGGGACGCCTCGGCGGCCAGGCCGAGGTCGAGGGGGTGTCTGGGACCTGGAAGCAGCTGACGCAGAGCGTGAACGAGCTGGCCGGCAACCTCACCACCCAGGTCCGCGCGATCGCCGAGGTGGCCAGTGCGGTGGCGCGCGGCGACATGACCCGGGCGATCGACGTCGAGGCCCGGGGCGAGGTGGCCGAGCTCAAGGACAACGTCAACCTCATGGTGGCCAACCTGCGCGAGACCACCCGCGCGAACGAGCAGCAGAACTGGCTGAAGTCCAACCTGGCGCGCATCGGCGGCCTCATGCAGGGACACCGCGACCTCATGCAGGTGGCCGCGCTCATCATGAGTGAACTCACGCCGACGGCCTCCGCGGGGTACGGCGCGTTCTACCGCGCCGAGCGCACCGACGACAAGCTCGAGCTCGTCCTGCTGGCGGGCTACGGCCTGAGCCAGGAGGGACTCGGCTCCGTGGGCTTCGCGCTCGGCGAGGGCCTGGTCGGCCAGGCGGCGCTGGAGCGCCGGACGATCCTCATCACCGACGCCCCCGAGGACTACATCACCATCGCCTCCGGGCTCGGCAGGTCCGCGCCGACGAACATCATCGTGCTGCCGATCCTGTTCGAGGGCGAGGTCCTCGGCGCCATCGAGCTTGCGTCGTTCAACTCGTTCACGGACGTGCACCTGGCGTTCTTCGACCAGTTCACCGAGACCATCGGCGTCACGCTCAACGCGATCATCGCGCAGACCCAGACCGAGTCGCTGCTGGCGGAGTCGCAGCGGCTGACGCAGGAGCTCCAGGTACGTTCCGACGAGCTCCAGCGCCAGCAGGGCGAGCTGCGCCGCTCGAACGCGGAGCTGGAGGAGAAGGCCGCTCTGATGGCGAAGCAGAACCGCGCCATCGAGATCCAGAACTTCCAGATCGAGCAGGCCAGGCGGACCCTTGAGGAGCGCGCCGAACAGCTCGCGATGTCCTCGCGCTACAAGTCCGAGTTCCTCGCGAACATGTCGCATGAGCTGCGCACCCCGCTCAACAGCCTCCTCGTCCTCGCCAAGCTGCTCTCCGAGAACACCGAGGGGAACCTCAGCTCCAAGCAGGTGGAGTTCGCCAAGACCATCCACGACTCCGGCACTGATCTGCTCCAGTTGATCAACGACATCCTGGACCTGTCCAAGGTGGAGGCCGGCAAGATGGAGGTGAACCCGCAGCGGCTGGGTTTGGGCAAGCTCGTCGACTACGTCGACGCGACCTTCCGTCCCCTGGCGGTGGACAAGGGACTCGGCTTCCAGATCGAGGTCGCGCCGTCGATGCCCGAGGTGCTCTACGCCGACGAGCAGCGGCTTCAGCAGGTCCTGCGCAACCTGCTGTCCAACGCGGTCAAGTTCACCTCGCGCGGTGAGGTGCGGCTCACCATCGGCCCCGCCAACGGCGCCGAGTTCATCTCTCCGTCGCTACGCGAGACCACCGACGTGATCGCCTTCAAGGTCATCGACACGGGTATCGGGATCAGCGAGGACAAGCTGCACGTCATCTTCGAGGCGTTCCAGCAGGCGGACGGCACGACGAGCCGCCGCTACGGAGGCACCGGACTGGGATTGTCGATCAGCCGTAACATCGCCAGGCTGCTCAGCGGCGAGATCCACGTGGACAGCGAGCTGGGCCACGGCAGCACATTCACGCTCTACCTGCCGCCGGACTACCCCGAGGGCGATGGTCAGCGCCGGGCGTACTCCTGGGACCGGCAGCTGACGGGCCCGGATACGGGACGGCTTGTGAGTGACGGTGCCGTCCAGCAGGAGGACGAGTCCCTGGCCGAGTTCCTGAAGGAGCCGCCGGCCGACCATGTCGACATCGTGCTCTCCGACCAGAAGGTGCTCATCGTCGATGATGACGTCCGCAACGTCTTCGCGCTCACCAGCGTGCTCGAAGGCTATGGGCTCGACGTCCTGTACGCCGAGGACGGCCAGGCGGGCATCGACGTGCTCCAGCGCAACCCGGATGTGGCGCTCGTGCTGATGGATGTCATGATGCCTGGGCTGGATGGATACGCCACCACCGAGGCGATCCGCAACATGCCTCAGTTCGCGGACCTGCCGATCATCATCATCACCGCCAAGGTGATGAAGGGAGACCGTGAGAAGAGCCTGGCCTCGGGGGCTTCGGACTACATCCCGAAGCCTGTGGACGTAGACCATCTGCTCGATGTCATGCGGACCTGGCTGCAGCGCGCGTCTGTGCGCTGAGCACGGCGGACGGGGTCACGAGAGAGGTCGTGAGTGGACGACAAGGCGAAGATCCTGCTGGTGGACGACAGGCATGAGAACCTCATCGCGCTAGAGGCCATCCTCAGTTCACTGGATCAGGACCTGGTCCGGGCAACCTCCGGGGAGGAGGCGCTCAAAGCACTGCTGACCGATGAGTACGCGGTCATCCTGCTCGACGTGGTGATGCCGAGCATGGACGGGTTCGAGACCGCACGCGACATCAAACGCCGGAAGAAGACCCGGGACGTCCCCATCATCTTTCTGACCGCGGTCGACAGCGATCCGGACTACGCCTTCCGCGGCTACGCCTCAGGCGCCGTGGACTTCATCGCCAAGCCTTTCGACCCGTGGGTGCTGCGGGCGAAGGTCTCGGTCTTCGTTGAGCTGCACCACAAGAACCGGCAGTTGCGCGAGCAGGCGGCGCTCCTGCGGGAGCAGGCCGCCCTCCTTCGCATCAAGCTGACCGACACCACGGACTCCGAGACCGATGAGGACGAGGCAGGCCGGCTCGAGACCCACCGGGCGCTCGATCACGAGCCCGTGGCCGAGGTGTCCGACAGGCTCGCGGCGGTCGAGGAGCAGGTGGCGGTCCTGCTGCGGCAGGCCGCGCCGGAGCTCGGACCGGTGACCGGGGAGCTGGAAGACCGGCTGGCCGCGCTCCGGACGGCGGTCGACCGGCTGCACGCCATGGCCGGCGGGCCTTCGATGAATTGATCGTTTGCGGCTGTCAGCCGTACGGCACCGGCGCCCATCGGGCGGCGGTGCCATACGGACTGATGGGTGCCGGTCAGCGGCCGGAGGCGGGGCGTGGTCCCGGCGGCGCTGTCAGCTAGTGGCGAGTCGGGTTCGGGCCGCCGCGATGCGGGCGAGTGTCGCGTCCCGCCCGATGACCTCCAGCGACTCGAACAGCGGCAGGCCGACCGTACGCCCGGTGACCGCCACGCGCACCGGGGCCTGGGCCTTGCCCAGCTTGAGCCCATGGACGGCACCGACCTGCTCGAGCCGGGTCTTCAGCTCCTCGGCCTGCCAGGGCGTCTCGCGGTAGGCCTCCTCGGCACCGGCCAGGATCTCGTCCGCAGGGCCCTTCATGCCCTTGGCCCACGCGGCCTCGTCGAACACAGGCGCGTCGAGGAAGGCGAAGTCGACCAGGTCGGTGATCTCGGAGAGGACGCCCAGGCGGGTCTGCGCGAGGGGGGCCAGCTCGGCGAAGACCTCCGGGTCGTACTCCCACGGCGCCTCACCGAGCCATCGGCCGCACTCCTCGATGAAGCGCTCGACGGGCAGTGCCCGGATGTACTCACCGTTGATCGCCCGCAGCTTCTTCACGTCGAAGAACGCCGGCGAGGCGTTGACGCTCTCGAGCCGGAACTCGTTCTCGATGTCGGCCCACGGGACGATCTCACGGTCCCCGGACGGCGCCCAGCCGAGCAGCATCAGGTAGTTGCGCATCGCGGCGGGGAGGTAGCCCTCCGCCTGGTAGTCCTCCAGCGCGACCTTGTCCCGCCGCTTCGAGAGCTTCTGCCGCTTCTCGTTGACGATCACCGGGACGTGCGCCCAGATGGGCGGCTCCGCACCGAGCGACTCCCAGAGCAGTTGCTGCTTGGGAGCGTTGGACAGGTGCTCCTCGCCGCGCACGACATGGGTGATGCCCTGGTCCATGTCATCGACGGCGTTGGCGAGCAGGAACGGCACCGAGCCGTCCGCCCGCGCGATCACGAAGTCCTCCAGCAGGGCGTTCTCGAAGATCGGCTCACCGCGGATCAGGTCCACGACGGTGGTCTTGCCGTCGTCGGGCGTACGGAAGCGCACGGCACGGCCGTCGCCGGGACCTAGGCGGCGGTCCCGGCAGAAACCGTCGTAGCCCTTGTGCTGATCGCCGGTACGGGCGATCACCTCTTCGCGGGTGCAGCCGCAGTAGTAGGCCCGGCCCTGGTCCATGAGAGTCCGTACCGCCCGCTGGTGCTTCTCCGCTCCGGCGGACTGGAAGTACGGGCCTTCGTATTGCTCGTCGTCGATGCCGAGCCAGGCGAGCGCCCTGATGATCCCGTCGGTCCACTCCGGACTGTTGCGGGAGGCGTCGGTGTCCTCGATCCGCAGCACCAGCGTGCCGCCGGACTGCCGGGCCATCACCCAGTTGAACAGCGCGGACCGCGCGCCGCCCACGTGGAACATGCCGGTAGGTGACGGCGCGAAACGTACTCGGATCGAGGAGGAGGAAGGCATGGCCCAAGCCTATGGCTCAGGGAGTCCAGTTCGGATCGCGGCCCGCCAGCCCGAGGGCGCGGTCGAGGGGCGGCGCCGTCTCCGGCACGGCGACCTCCGGTCCGAAGACCTTGAACTGGCGCGCCTGGTCGGCCATCAGGGCGATCCGGTCGTGCAGTCCCTGGGCCAGGTCGTCGCCGATCTGGAAGTCGGCTCCCGTGCTCTTGCTGAGATCCCAGCCGTGCAGAAGGAATTCCGCGAACAGGAGCCCGCCGATGAAGTTCGCCGGCATCTCCCCGGCGCCGGTCAGACCCGCGGCGCCCTCCCAGGCCGCCGGGTCGCGCCACGCCTGAGCCGTACGCCGCGCCTCGGTGGCGTATCGGTCGGCCCAATCCGGGTGCCGCGTGACGTCGTCGCCCTCCCCCGGCCCCGCGGGGCCCTCGACCGGCTCCTTGCGGGCGGCGTACTGCGCGCGCTCACCGGTCCAGAAGGCGAAATGGTTCATCAGCGCCCGCACGTCGTAGTCCGTGCAGGGCGTGGGTGCGCCGAGCCGGTGCGGTTCGACGGTACGTACGGCCGCGATGGCCGCCTCCGCCGCCTCGGTCATCAGGTCACGCAGTTCGGTCGCCATCGGGGTCTCCATGGGGCGTCTCGGGTCATCCGGCACCGGATCGGAACGCCACCGTACAGTCCTCCGTCCGCGCGTGACCGCGAAGGCCGCACCTGACAAGATCAGGTCATGACATCCGATCCGCCACCGGTGCCGGAGAGCCTGTCCGCGTTCCGCATGGCCGTGAGGGACAGGTTGAACGCCTTCACTCCCACGACCGTCGATCACACCCCCGGGATCCGGCGTGCGGCTGTCGTCGTCTGCGTGCTGGAGCGCGAGGGCGTGCCGGGTGTCGTGGTGATCAGGCGTGCGTACCGCGGTCGCAACGCCGGACAGTGGGGCCTGCCCGGCGGCAGCCTCGACGAGGGGGAGACCCCGGTCCGCGCCGCGCTCCGGGAACTCCACGAGGAGATCGGCCTGCGGGTCGATACGGGCGACGTGCTCGGCAGGCTCGACGACTTCCCGGCCGCCTCCGGCTTCGCCATCACGCCGATCGTCGTCGCCGCGACGGATCCGGGCCCGATCGCCCCCAACCCGGACGAGGTCCACTCCGTCCATTTCGTCGAGCTGGAACGGCTCGTGGCCCCGGACGCCGCGCGCTGGGTCCCGCAACTGGACGGCGGCCGGCTGCTGCAGCTCAGGCTGCGGGAGGACATGGTGATCCACGCCCCGACCGGCGCCATGCTGTGGCAGTTCCGCGAGGTGGTTCTGCTGGGCCGGGAGGCTCGCGTCGCCGGATTCCTCCAGCCGGACTGGACCCACCGCTGACCGGATATATCGGGGTCAGCGCCCGGTCAGCCAGGCGCGGGCCCGGTCGAGGTGGTCCTCGGTGAGCCCGATCAGCGGGTCCACGGACACCAGCAGATGCTCTCCGAGGCCCTGTTCGGTCAACAGGCAGTCGGTGACGTCCGGCTCGTCCTCGAACCAGACGAACGGCCGCTTTCCGGCCCATAGGGCGACGTTCCTGGCCTTCCACGCTCCGAGCGACAGCTCCGATCCATGCGGGCGCGGTGGGATCGGGACGTAGGGCAGCGCCGGCAGACCCAGGCGGGGTGCGATCCAGTCGTTGGCGTGCGCGCACCAGTAGCTGGCCCAGACCAGCTCGGTGCCGGTGTCGGCGGTGAGCCGCCGCAGCGACTCCCCGTGACCGGCGTTGAGCCAGAGCTGGTAGGTCACCCCCTGTGGACGCACCCGGTGCCGCCGGTAGCCGTAGTCTGCCCGGCGCACTGGGTTCAGGACGCCGTCGACGTCCAGCAGCACGGCGGGACTACGGTGCGCCATGTCTTGGACCGTACGGCAAGAGGCGCGAACTATGAAAGCCCCCTCACCGTCGGGATGAGCCCGCGCGAGCGGGGTGGCGACGGCCGATCATGGAACTTGTTAGGCTCCGCTCCGACTCCTGACCTGCCAGGCGTCCTTGCACACCGGGGAAGGGCGAACCGGCCATGGCCGACATCGCGGTGATCGGCGAAGCCGTGGCCGACGCGTTGCTATCGCCCGGGCAGGACGCGCGAGCGGGCATCCTGGATCTTCGAGTACGACCGGGTGGCAGCCCGGTCAACACCGCCGTCGCCCTCGGCCGGCTGGGCACCCCGACGCTTTTCTTCGGCCGCCTGGCGTCCGGCCCGTTCGGCGAGCTTTTCCGCGAGCATCTGCGCGGATCGCGGGTGGACCTGTCTGGCTGCGTCAGTGCGGCAGAGCAGGCGACCCTCGCCGTCGCCGCCATCGACGCGCGCGGTCAGGCCGCCTATGAGTTCTACGCGGACGGAACGGCCGACTGGCAGTGGACCCGCGAAGAGCTGTTCGGCCGCGTACCGGCCGGTGTGTCCTGCGTGCACACCGGTTCACTCGCGCTGGCGCTGGAACCCGGGGGCCCGCTGATCGAGGAGCTTCTCCAGGCGCTCCGGCCACAGTCCACGATCTCCATCGACCCGAACCTGCGGCCCCGGCTCATCCCGCCGCAGACCTACCGGAACCGGATCCGGCGCTGGGCCGGCCTCGCCGACCTCCTGCGGCTCAGCGATGAAGATCTCGGGAACCTGTGTCCGGGCGCGGAGGCGGAGCGGGTATGCGACGAGTGGCACGACGAAGGTGTACGGCTCGTCATCATCACACAGGGCGCCGAGGGCGCCCTCGCGTCTCTCGACGGCACGCGGATCACCGTGCCGGCCGTGGAGATAGAACCGGTCGACACCGTGGGCGCCGGCGACGCCTTCACCGCGGGGCTTCTGCACTTCCTGGCCCAGGGCGGCCATCTCGGCGGACGGCTGACGGGCCTCACCGCCGAGGACGTACGGGAGGCGATGGCGTTCGGCGCTCGGGTCGCCGCGCAGACCTGCACGGTGGCGGGCGCGGATCCGCCCTGGGGGGACCTGCTCGCCTGAACGGGCCGATTGAACGGGCCGACGGGCCATCGGGCAAAAAAACTCGCGGCGTCTCCCTCCCCGGGGGGTGGAGACGCCGCGAGCCTGTGTAGAGGGCTATGCGATCAGGCTCAGTTGCCCATCGCGAGGTCGTAGCCCGTGCCCGAGCTGCGGTAGACGCTGCCCGAACCCATCTTCAGAACCTGGAAATGCACCGTGACCGAGTTCTCCCGAGCACCGGTGAAGTCGGCCATCATCTTCTCCGACAGGTCGAGGATCGCGGGCGGGGTGTGCTGCGAGACCGCCCACTCGGCCGGCCCGAAGTCCTCCACCACGCCCACGGTGCTCTGGCCGTTGTAGGTGATCTGGACCTTGGTGCCCAGCGGCCAGTAGGGGCTGGCGAGCGTGGCATAGCGCATCGGCTTGCCGGAGGCGGTGGACGGGTCCCAGAAGGAGGTGGCTGTGGCCCGGCCGGAGGGCAGCCCGCTGACCGCCTTTACCGACTTGTTGAGCTTGGACCGCTTCGACCGCGACGCCTTCTTCTTCTCATGAGCGCTCTTCTCGCCGTGAGAGCTCTTCGCACCCGCGGCCGAGAACGACTCGGAGGCGGTGTCCTTACCGGCTTTCGCCGCCGTCGCCGAAGCGTTGGCAGACACGGTGCCGGAGGGCGATGCTACTGCGGCGGAGTGAACGGTACCGGCCACGGCCGTCGCCGCAAGACCAGTAGCCAATGCACCGGCGGCCACGGCACTCGTGACGGCCGTCACAACGGCATTCCTCGTTCGCTTCTCCATGAACTTCCCTTCGGTTAGGTGAGTTGCGCAGCGCTTCACACACACAGGTCATGGGAACTGGGTGGCGAAACGGCCGAGCTCGTCTCTGGGCAGCCGTCACTTGTGCCTGCGAGACGATGTCGGAGGCTCGGTTATGTGCCTTCTCCCGGGCATCAAAGGCCGCGCATCTCCCCAGGAATGGGACATGGCACGACCACTTGATGTGAATAGGGGTTGAGTGCGGGAGATCACGGATCCGGGCGTTAAAACCATGCATGATCGCGGTTTAAACGATCAGGATCGGGGGGTATGTGCATCCCCGCATGGAGGGCGGGAACAGGACGGCTATGCGATCTTGGGTTTTACTTACTTGGCGTGTTCTTTGCCCTGGCTGGAGTCGAATATACACATGCTTGGCACATAACGGACGAATCACGCAAAGCGCTTGGTAGATCTTTTAGCTTTCGCTATGCAGCATCAGCCCCGGCTGTATCCCCCAGTCACAGCCGTTTCTCTGACACCATTACCGGCATGGCAGACGGACCCACCGTGCGCATCAAGCGCGAGGACGAGTTGCTCCCTCCCCCGGACTCGGGGCGGCGCGACAGCGCGGTGACAGCGAGGATCCGGGCCCTGTGGGGCTTCGCGGCGATCGTCCTCGTGCTGGTGGCGGGCCGGATCTGGGTGGCTCCCTGGGTCCACCTCAGATCATTGGACGCCTGGGCCACTGTGTTCGTGGCCATCTGCGTACAGGCCCTGCCGTTCCTGGTCTTCGGGGTGACGCTGTCCGCGGCTATCACCGCGTTCGTCCCGGCCTCGTTCTTCAACCGGGTGCTTCCCCGCCGGCCCGCGGCGGCCGTACCGGTCGCCGGGATCGTGGGCGCCGTACTCCCCGGCTGCGAGTGCGCGTCCGTCCCGGTCGCCGGCGGCCTCATGGCGCGAGGGGTCGCCCCCTCGGCGGCCCTGACGTTCCTGCTGGCCGCGCCCGCCATCAATCCGGTGGTGCTGGTCGCCACCGCCGTGGCCTTCCCCCGGAACCCCGAGATGGTGCTGGGGCGCTTCCTTGCCTCGATCATCGTGGCCGTGCTCGCCGGGTGGCTGTGGCTGCGA
Source organism: Streptosporangiaceae bacterium (assembly GCA_025964715.1). Classification (GTDB taxonomy): domain Bacteria; phylum Actinomycetota; class Actinomycetes; order Streptosporangiales; family Streptosporangiaceae; genus Actinomadura_C. The sequence continues at coordinate 18,760 of JAOPYH010000351.1, forward strand.
TTCGGCAAGGGGGACTGGCTGAAGATCCCGGCGCGCCCGCATGGAGACGGCGTCGGCCGGGGGGAACGGTTCCGTCAGGCGATGCGGCACGACATCATGCACGCGGGCGGGTTCCTGGTCGTGGGCGGGATCGCCGCCGCCACCATCAATGTGATCGTCCCGGCTGACTGGATCTCCGGCCTCGCAGGGATCTCGTGGCTCTCCATACTCACCCTCGCGGTGCTGGCCGTGCTCATGTCCATCTGCTCGGAGGCCGACGCTTTCGTCGCGGCGAGCCTGACGCAGTTCTCCCCCACCGCCAAGCTCGCCTTCCTCGTCGTGGGTCCGATGGTGGACCTCAAGCTGATCGCGTTGCAGTCGGGGCTCTTCGGCCCCCGTTTCGCCCTGCGGTTCGTCCCGCTGACCTTCGTGCTCGCCATCACGGTGAGCGCACTCATCGGATGGGGGTTGTTGTGACCAAGGTGACCCAGAACCTGCTGCTGATCCTGGTCGGGGCCGCAGTGCTGTGGATCACGGTGGCCACCGACGAGTACCTGAACTACGTCAAGCCCGGCTTCCGCTTCCTGCTGGTGGCGGCGGCGGTGGCGCTGATCGCGCTGGGTTCGGTAGGCGTACGCAAGGAGGGGCGCGAGGCCGCTCGCCCGCTCACGGGGCAGAAGGACGAGCACGGCCACGACCATGGCCGCGGACCGCGGGTGGCCTGGCTGCTCTGCCTTCCCGCTTTTACGATCTTTCTCATCGCGCCCCCCGCCCTGGGCTCGTTCACCGCCTCGCGGGGCACGGCGAGATCGGCCGTGCCCGCCCGCCAGCCGGACGAGGGGTTCGGCCCGCTCAAGTCGCGCTCCGGAGGCGCGCCGGTCGAGATGACGCTGGGCGAGTTCATCGGGCGCTCCTTCGAGGCCCAGACCGGGGATCCGTCGCGGCTCAAGGGCTTTCCCGTCAAGCTGACCGGCTTCGCCACGCCTAGGACAAAGGGCGGCTGGTACCTCAGCCGGCTCCGGATGGCCTGCTGTGCTGGAGACGCGATCGCCCTGCGGGTGATGGTCCAAAATGCCCCAGCACCACGCCCGGACGCCTGGGTTCAGGTCATCGGCACCTGGATGCCACCCACGACCGGCACCGTGTCCACGGGCGTACACGAGCTCTCGGCGTCGACCGTGCAGCCGATCAAGAAGCCGCGCAACCCGTACGAAAGCTGACCCCAGCCGGTGAGCGGCCTGCACATGTGAACACCCGTCCGGGTGAAGACCCTTGTCCCAGGCCACGGCGAGTCGGTATACATCGAATCGCAGCCACGAGACCACAACCAATCTGGGACCTGGACGCGGAATGACGCCGGTCGTCGACGCGCACCACCATGTGTGGGATCTCTCCGTACGCGATCAAGAGTGGATCGCCGGAGAGGCGATGGCGCCGCTGCGTCGTAACTTCTGCCTCGCAGACCTGCGCCGGGAGACCGCGGCCTCTGGCGTGCACGCGACGATCCTGGTGCAGACAGTGACCGTGGCGGAGGAGACGCCCGAATTCCTGGCGCTGGCGGCCTCGGACCACCTGGTGGCCGGAGTGGTCGGCTGGGTGGATCTGACCGGGCCCGACGTAGCCCGGAGGCTCGCGGAACTGCGATCCCTGCCCGGTGGAGACCGTCTGGTCGGGGTGCGGCACCAGGTGCAGGCCGAGCCGGATCCCGACTGGCTGTGCCGAGCGGATGTGCTTCGCGGCTTGGGCGCGCTGACCGACGCACACCTTACCTATGACCTCCTTACCTTGCCGCACCAGCTCCCGGCCGCCCTTCGCGCCGCCACTGCCCTTCCGGAGCTGACCTTCGTCGTTGATCATCTGTCCAAGCCGCCGATCGCCACCGGGGAGCTCGAACCCTGGGCAGACCGGCTCCGCGCCCTCGCCCGGTGTCCTAACGTCGTGTGCAAGCTGTCCGGAATGGTGACCGAGGCGAACTGGCACAGCTGGAAGGTCGCGGACCTGCGGCCGTATGCCGACGTCGTGCTGGAGGCCTTCGGCCCCGAGCGTGTGATGTTCGGCTCCGACTGGCCCGTGTGCCTGCTGGCCGGCTCATACGGCCAGGTGGTGGAGGCGGCGCGGACTCTCACGGCCGGGCTCTCGGCCGCTGAACGTGCAGCGGTGTTCGGTGGCACAGCGGCTCGCGTCTACGGCCTGAAGTCCTCCGGCGGGCAGGCCCACTGACCTCCTCGGCGCCGGCCGTACAACCCTGTGGCCGGTCACCCGCCGTCGCTGCCACGTCCGGGACGGCTCTGGGACACGCCTCGCTGGTGGTGGACCCGGTCCACCGGAGCGGCCGGATGGCCGGAATCTTGATCTCACCGGCCGCTCGCGGCCGCGGACTCGGTGCGGCACTCGTCAACGCTGTACTCGACGTCGCCTTCGAGGAACTGCAGCTGCACCGCGTCGGCCTCGGCGTCTTCCGGCACAACGCCACGGCGATCGGACTCTACGAAGGACTCGGCTTCCCGGAGCTCCACCCGGCTGACCGGCGCCAGGGAGACCTCCGCCGATCACGTGGCTCGTGGGGGTGGGTTTCCGGGTGGGTCGTTGTCGTGGAGGGTGCGGGTGTCGGGTCCGGTGGCGGTGGTGGTGCCGTCGGGGTTGAGCCCTATGTGCCAGCCCCAGGTGTGGACGGCGATGAGGTGGTGGAAGCTGCACAGGGTCAGCAGGTTCCACAGCCGGGTGGCTCCGCCGTGTGATCGGGGCACGATGTGGTGGACCTGGGAGAGTTCGGGTGGGTGGTCGCAGCCGGGGAAGCGGCATCGCCTGTCTCTGCGGCGCACGAGCCGTTCGAGTGCGGCGGGGACGGTTCTGTCGTCTGTTCCGGCGTCCAGGACGATGCTGGAGGTGCCCATCGGCCCGTCGAGCAGCCGGGTGCGCAGGTAGGAGGCGAGTCCTCCGGGCCCCGACAGCACCTCAATAGCCCACCGCAGCATGCTGCGCTGCAACCGGGTATGGCTTTCAGCACTGATGACACGGCTGGTCCCGCAAAGTCCGTGGGTGTGGAGCCATTCGTCGGTCATCTGCTTCAGCGCGTCGCGGTCGACCGCTCCCGTCACTGTCGGCGTCATCACCGAGTCGCAGGCCAGCGCGGCGGCGAGCCCGTCGCTGATCGGTCCGACCCCGGCCAATACAGCGCCCTGGCCGAGCGCGGGCAGCTCTGTCTGTATCGGCCTGGTGGCGTCGGCCGGGGCGAGTCCAGCGGGCAGTACAGCCGCGGCCTGGTCGCTCAAGAGTTCGCGGGTGCCGGCGCCGTCCATGCGTCGCCGGGCGAGCTCGGCCAACCGCTGTTCGATCCATTGGTCTTCGGCGTGCTCGGCTCCGGGGAGCCGGCGGAGGGTGTGCAGGTCCATGTCCACCTTGACCTGAGGCTTGGACCCGCCCCGCTCCGGCACAAGCTCCGACCCGGCCAGCCGCCGCATCGCCTCGGCGAAAGCATCATGGCGGCGTTGCCGCTTGGAACGGCCGTCCTCCGGCCCGGCCTTCACCGCAAGCGCCTCGATCACCGACTCCGCCAACGCCGTCGCATCCGCGGTCAGATCACCGTTCAAGCGCCCGACCCCGTCCAGGGTCTTCGACAGCGTCACACCACGGTCGGCATGCCGCTGCACCTCATCCTTGTCCAACCCGCCCGGCCGCAGCCTCCGCATGGCCGCCATCGCAACCGTGATCAAATCCTCCAGCAGCGCACCAGACCGGGCCGCCTCGACCAGGATCTCCTCCACCCCCTGCTGGTCCTCCGAGGAGAACCTGCCGGCCACCTCACCGATCCACCGGCCATAGGACACCGAGATCGCCCCATCGGCCAGCGCCGAGCGGACGTGGCAGTGCTCGCGGACCCGATGGGCCGCCGCGACCTGGCCGCGCGCCGCCGCATCCGTACAACGCGTGAAAAGCCGAAGCCACGCCCCCACGCTCCTCTGCCCATCAACCTCCGCACCACCACACGCGCCGAACGCCCCCACCAGCCCCGCCTCGGCAGCGGCACGCTTGGCCTCCAGACGGGACCACACCCGCAAACAATCGGCCTGCACCGCAACCGGCAAAGACCGCAAATCCGCACCATTCAAAAAATCCAAAGCCGCCTCAGCCATCACCAACGCCTCCACCGCACACGACGGCGAAGAAACAGGCGAACAACCCGACATCAGACCTAACCTCTCAACCTGAGTAACTCCTCAGCTGATTCCTAATCTATCGCACAGACGTTCGAATGATAACCGATTCATGAAGGCCGCGGCGAAACGCGCATACCGTTACGACGATTAACACCTTTCGCACTTCACATTTGCTTATAAGGAGGGGAGCCGTTGTCTGAGTTCGGCCAGATCGGGCGTTGGCCCGTCCAGGGGTCCTAGGCTGGCGGGCATGCCCGCAGACCCCGACGCCGGACTGCCCGGCTCGCTCGCCGCAGTTCTGGCCGACATCGCCGCGGAACGCGAAGCGCAGGACACGAAGTGGGGTCACCAGGAGTTCCCGGACGGCACCGGGGAGCACTACACCCGGCAGGCACAGGAGGCCAAGGACGCCTGCGACAGCGCGTCGTCGCAGGATGCGCTGACCTGGCGACACGTCCTCACCGAAGAGTTCTTCGAGGCCCTCGCCGAGTCGGACGCGGGCCGGTTGCGCGCCGAGCTGATCCAGACCGCCGCGGTCGCGGTCGCGTGGGTGCAGTCTTTGGACGGGCCGCACCGGCCGCGGGTGCACCGCAGCGGACGGGCCGCAGGACCCGCGGAGAAACTGGTCCGCGACCGTATCCCCGAGATCATCGAGCGGAGCGGCCGGTCCGCTCGGACCCGGGTCGCCGGGGACGCCGAGTACGCGGCCCTGCTCCGGGCCAAGCTTTACGAGGAGGCCGGCGAGTACGCCGCGGGACCTGAGCCGGAGGAGCTGGCGGACCTCCTGGAAGTCGTGCGGGCTCTCGGCCGCGTGCACGGTCTCGAACCGGCCCAGCTCGAGGAGCTGCGGGCGGCCAAGGCCCGCCGGCGCGGCGGCTTCACGGCGCGGCTGGTGCTGCGGCTGCCCGAGGACCCGGAACTCCAGGCGGCGGCCACGGTGCTGCGCAGGAGTGTGCGGGCCATCCTGCTGGACGGCGACGACCTCGTGCTCTTGCGCCGTACGGTGCCCGGTCGAAAGCCGTACTGGACGACGCCCGGAGGCGGAGTCGAGCCCGGCGACCCGAGTCCGGAGGCCGCGCTGCTGCGTGAGCTCGATGAGGAGCTCGGCGCGACCGTGAGTGAGCCGCACCAGGTCTTCGCGTTGTCCGAACACGGATCCGGCCGCTCCGGCCTGCAAACGTTCTACGTGTGCCGGCTGGCGTCGATGGACCTCGAGCGGCGTCATGGCCCGGAGTTCGCAGACCCGCGCCGCGGTAGCTATGACGTCGAACGTGTCCCTTTCACCACCGAGGCCATCAGCGCGATCAACCTGGTGCCCGGCCCGCTCGCCGACTATCTGCGCGGGTCGGTCGATCGGCTGCGTTCCCACTCGGACTGACGACCTAGACGCCCTTGACACGCGGAACGGGACGCTCCTAAACGAGCGTCCCCGTTCCGAGGCGTACGGCCTCAGCGGCGGTTCAGCGCTGCGGCTCCAGGACGACGACCGGGATGTCGCGGTCGGTCTTCGTCTGGTACTCGTTGTAGGCAGGCCAGGTCGCGGCCATGATGCGCCACAGCTCCGGCTTCTCCTCGGGCGTGGCCGTGCGGGCCCGGGCGGCGAAGCGGTCGCCCTTCACCTGGACCTGGACCTCCGGGTCCGCCTCCAGGTTGAGATACCACAGGGGCGGCGTATCGGCGCCGCCCTTGGAGGCGACCACCATGAAGTTGTCACCGTGCTGCTGGTAGATCAACGGAGTGCTGCGGTGCTCACCCGAACGCCGTCCGGTCGTCGTGAGGATGAGCACGGTCGTGCCCTCCCACTCATGTCCCTCCGCACCGTCGGTGTCGCGGTAGCGCTGGACGTGTTCCTGACCGAAAAGCATGTCGCTCGCCCTCTCACTGGATCGATCGTCGATCACTTGAGCGTAACCCGTGGAGCACCTACGGCATTCCAGAGCGCGGCGCCGATCAGCAGAAGGTGATAGCCGCACCGGTCCTGATCGATTGCCAGGCGGCACCGATCAACTGGAGGCAGGTGAGGGAGGCGACGCCGTGGCGCTGCCAGGCCGTCGGGGCTTGGACCTCACCCTCGACGGCCTCCCGCATCTCCTCGGATTCCGGATCGAGGTCGATGGGCAGGTCGAGTGCCTCGGCGACGCGCAGGCATTCCTCAAGCAACCGCTGCGACGAGCCGAGATAGCCGCCGAGGACATCGTCGCTCAGCAGCACCGGCGTGAAGTCGACGGGGACGTAGTAACCCTCGCGGTCGGAGTGCTGAATCAGATGGTCGAACGTGTGCCGGTCGCCGGCCGAGCCGGGTGTTGGCGCCTCGGCGGCCCACCGATGCTCGGCGCTTCCGTCCCTGACCGCCATGACGGCGGCCGGGCCTCTGTCGTAGGCCGCCCTGAGGACGGCGTCGCGCTCCGGGTGCGCATCCGCGGGCGGGGGCACGGCGCCCGATGCCGCGAGGTGGGCTGCCAGCCGGCGCAGGTGGTGCAGCCCCGAGAACCCGTACATGTCCTGCAGGACGACGTCCTCCTCCCCCAGCCGAGGCTCGTGCCAGTCCGGCAACCCTGCCGTCGCCAGCTCCCGCCGCACAATGGCGAAATCCTCCGCGAACTCCTCGCACTCGACCTCATCGAACTCACCGAAGACCCCGACCACCACATCTAGACCCATGCCGCAAATCCTGGCAGAAGACACCGACAGCGACATATCGCGGAAATAACGCCAAAGCATGCCGCCGAAGTCCGGACGCCGGTATGCAGCCGTACTAGGCTCTTGCGTTTGCGCCTGTTGACCTTCAGCACTGTTCCCCCTTGACCGAGAGGTTGCTGTAGCCATGTCGTCGTCCACGGATCCGGAGGACACCGACCCCGTACTCGAAGACGAACGGGACCACCTGACGGCGTCGCGGCACGCCCTCGCCGAGATGCGGGCGAACGTGCTCGCTCTCGAGGCGATGGGCGCCGACCCGATCTCCACCGAATCTCTCAAGGCGACCCTCTACTACCGGGCCGAGGCGCTGCGCGACGACCCTGACGTCCCCCTCTTCTTCGGCCGCCTGGACTACATCACGCCGGCCGAGCGGCTTTATGTGGGCCGGCGCCATGTCCAGGACGGCGCGGGTGAGCCCCTGGTCATCGACTGGCGGGCCCCGCTGTCGCGCGCCTTCTACAAGGCCGGCCAGAACGACCCGATGGGACTCGCGCTCAGGCGCCGCTTCGGCTTCGACCGTGGCCGGCTCACCGCCTATGAGGACGAGGACTTCACGACCGGAGCGACAGGTGGGACGGGCGAGGGCCGCATCCTCATCGACGAGATCGAGCGGCCGCGCGTCGGTCCGATGCGGGACATCGTCGCGACGATCCAACCCGAGCAGGACGACATCGTGCGGGCCGACCTCGACCAGACCATCTGCGTGCAGGGCGCCCCTGGCACCGGCAAGACGGCTGTCGGGCTGCATCGCATCGCCTATCTCCTGTACGCCTACCGCGAGCGCATCCGGCGCGGCGGAGTGCTCGTCGTCGGTCCGAGCGCGTCCTTCCTCGGCTACATCAAGGGAGTGCTCCCGGCCCTCGGTGAGATCGACGTCAAGCAGGTCACCGTGGCCGACCTCGTCGGCGCGGTCCCCATCCGCGGCGACGACACCGCCGAAGCGGCCCGGATCAAGGGCGACGCCCGCATGGCCGAGGTGCTGCGGCACGCGGTGTGGAGTCATGTGCGCACCCCGGCGGAGTCGCTGGTGCTGCCGCGCGGCTCCCGCCGCTGGCGGATCCCCGCACACGAGCTGGCCGAGCTGGTGGACGCGTTGCGCGCGCGAGGCGTGCGCTATGGGGCGGGCCGCGAGCTGCTGGCGCACCGCATCGCACACGCCGTGCTGGTACGGATCGAGGAGGCCGGCGAGGCGTGCGACGACCGGACCCACGACGCCATCCGGCGTTCCCGGCCCGTGCGGGCCGCCGTGGATCAGATCTGGCCGGCCGTCGACCCGGTACGGGCCGTACTGGGCTTGCTGTCCTCGGCCGAGGCGCTGCGGGCCGCCGCCGAGGGAGTCCTGGACCCGGCCGAACAGGCCGCGATCCTGTGGGCCAGGCCCGCGCGCGGCCCCAAGTCCGCACGCTGGTCCCTGGCCGACGCGGCACTGATCGATGAGGCCGCGGACCTGGTGGAGCGCACGCCGAGCCTCGGTCACGTGGTGATCGACGAGGCCCAGGATCTGTCGCCGATGCAGTGCCGTGCGATCGGGCGCCGGTGTGCCACGGGGTCGGCGACCGTGCTCGGAGACATCGCGCAGGGCACGACTCCCGCGGCCGCCACCGACTGGACCACGCTGCTGGGCCAGCTGGGTAAGCCAGGCGCGCGGCTGCAGGTGCTGGAGCAGGGATACCGGGTGCCCCGGCAGATCATCGAATACGCCGGCCGGCTGCTGCCGCACATCGCGCCGGAGCTCGCGCCGCCGACGTCCGTACGCCAGGTGCCCGGAGCGCTGGAGGTACGGGCCGTACCGCCGGAGAAGCTGACCGGGGCCGTGGTCCTCGCCTGCCAGGAGGCACTAGCGGGGTTCGGCTCGGTCGGCCTGATCGCCGCGGATGACCGGGTGCCGGACCTATCGGCGGCACTGGAGGCCGGCGGCCTCGAGCACGTACGGCTGGACGCGACCGGCGAGCTCGGTGGCGCGCGGCTCGTCCTGACCCCGGCGAGCCAGGTGAAGGGACTGGAGTTCGACCACGTCGTGGTCGCCGAGCCCGCCGAGATCGTGGACGCCGAGCCGCTCGGCCTGCGACGGCTCTATGTGGTGCTGACCCGCGCCGTCACCCACCTGTGCGTCCTTCACGGCCGTCCCCTCCCCGGCGCGCTGGCGTGAAACAGCCCCGGCGATATTGGTGCGGGGGACCCCTTCCGCTGCGCTAAAGTAGACACGCCCGCCCGCTGCGGCGGGCATCGGGACGTGGCTCAGCTTGGTAGAGCACTTGACTGGGGGTCAAGGGGTCGTGGGTTCAAATCCCGCCGTCCCGACAGAGAGCGGAAACCCGCTGATCTCGGCGAAAGCCAAGGTCAGCGGGTTTTTTCGTGTTCGGACACCTCTCCCCCGTAGAGCGCGCCGAGCCGCGCACCTTGTCCCGACTGGAGGATGTGAGCCGCCTCTAGCGGGATCCAGAAGCACTCGAGGTTCGTGGGGTCCTGCTCGCCGTCGTGGAGCTCCTGGCTGACCCATCGCTCCGGAGTCGGCTCGGTCAGCTCCATGGAGAAGACGTGCCGCCGCTGGATCTCGAACCGGTACGGGCTGATGTCATAGGTGACCTCTCCCAGCTTGCGGACAACCTTGAACTGCGTGAAGCCGGTCTCCTCCCGAGCCTCACGAACGGCGGCTTGCTGCGGCGTCTCGTCCTGCCGAATACTGCCGGCCGGCACCTGGATGCCGACCTCCTCGTAGCTGCAGTCAACGTGCCGAAAGACCAGGAGCCTCCCGTTTCGGACGACGTAGCAGAGAACCTTGTCCTTGACGACCTTGTCCGTCATCGCTTCCCCTCCTTGGCCCGAAGCGCCGAAACAGCGGGTCGGAGGCACGGGTGTTGGTGATGGGCGAAGGCGTCCGACGGGTAACCGGCCAGGACTACAGTGGCGTCTCCCGGAGTGAGATCGGGTAGTCGACCGATTGTGGACGGGCGCGCTGCCACGGTCGAATGAATTTCTACCCGGCTGGTGTGGAACGCACTCGACGCCAACGTAACCTCGGTTGGAGTTGAACTTCGCCGGACCAGCTGGAAGGCGCTGGACGACCCCAGCAGGCGCCGCGCCTGGACCACTCACCGCTGGGACAACCGCCCCCCGCCGCGGCTGAAGATCACCTATCCGTGCGTGACGACGGTCAGCGTGATCTTGTGTAGGCGCATCTTCTCGAAGCCGTAGCGGCAGATCGTCCGCATTGCGTCGGTGGCGCCGCGTCCCTAGTACTCCTTCTCACCGAGATAGATATCGAGCGCGGCGCATCCGGTCTCCGGCTCGGCGTCGCGCAATCGGACCAGTCCGATGAGCTTTGTGTGAGTGAGGACCTCGACCCCGTAGAGCACGTCGCCGTACGCATTGCGCGGCCGCTCCTCCATGATCCGGACGCAGGTGCAGGCCGATGGGACACTGTCGCGGACCGGGCCACCGCGGTAGCGCGAATCGCGGGCGGGTACGTCCGGCAGTGGAGCACGTCGACTTCGTTTCGAGCAGGGAGAGGCCAATGGAGACCTGGGACACGATCAGGTCCCGCAGGGACGTGCGCGAGTTCGAGGATCGGCCGATTCCGCGAGAGCACCTGAACCAGGTTCTCGAAGCCGGCCGCCGCGCGCCATCTTCGCAGAATTGGCAGCCGTGGGACTTCGTGGTCGTCACCGACCGGGACCAGCTGACGGAACTGGCGGGAGTCTGGCAGGGCGCGCGCTACGTGGCCGGCTCCGCCGCGACGATCGCGCTCATCGCACCCACACCGGGTGACGAGCGGCAGCGGGACGCGCTTCACTACGACCTCGGCCAGGCGACGATGAGCATGATGCTGGCCGCCGCCGATCTGGGCGTCGGGAGCGGCCACGCGGCAGTGGCCGACCAGCAGCTCGCGCGGCAGATTCTGGGATTCCCGGCTGAGAGGATCTGCGCCTATCTGATCGCGCTCGGCTACCCCGCCGACCGCCCACTGCGGCCGATCGAGCGGCCCGACCGCAGGCCGTTCGAGGACGTGGTTCATTGGGGCCGCTGGTAGCAAAGGCGTCAAGATCATGCGGCGACGATCCGCGGTGTCAAACTTTCGCTGATCATGAACTATCTTCGGTTGCAGGGGCCGTTTCCCCCATGCCAGTCGAGAGAGGTACGACGTTGCCGTCCGAAGATCCGGACCCCCATCATCCCAGCCAGCGCCTGTTCCTGAGTGAGGGCGCACGATGAACGTCGCGCTCGGTCTGCTCGCCGTCATCGTATTGACCGCGGCGACCGGTTATTTCGTAGCCCAGGAGTTCGCCTTCGTCACCGCCGACCGGCTGGCACTGCAAGAGCAGGCCGCCGCCGGTGACCGGAAGGCCGCACGCGCCATACGGGTCATGCAGCGGCTTTCGTTCATGCTCTCCGGCGCGCAACTGGGGATCACAGTCACCACGCTGGTGGTCGGCTTCATCGCCAAGCCCGCGCTAGCGGAGGTGATCGCGCCGCTGCTCGGCGCCGCCGGGGTCCCCGCGGCGGCGGTCGGCGGTGTCGCGCTCGCCCTCGGATTCGCCCTCGCGACGGTGGTCCAGATGGTGCTCGGTGAGCTGGTGCCGAAGAACCTGGCACTCGCCGGGCCGGAACCGCTCGCCCGCGCACTGGCCTCGTCCACGCTCGTCTACATGACGCTGGCCAGACCCGTCATCCGGCTGTTCGACGCGGCCGCGAACCGGCTGCTCCGGGCGGTCGGCATCGAGCCGGTCGAGGAGCTGCACCACGGCGCCACACTCGAGGAGCTGGGTCACATCATCGGCGAGTCCGAGGCGCACCTCGCCGACGATCACGCCGCCCTCCTCGGGCGGGCGCTGCTCTTCTCCGACCGCACCGCCGACGAGGTGATGATCCCCCGCGTCGACGTCGTCACCGTCCCGGGGAGCGCGTCGGCGGACAGCCTCAGCGAGCTCATCGCCGAGCACGGACACTCCAACTACCCCGTCCTGGGCGAGCGGGTCGACGACCTGATCGGCCTCGTCGGGCTGCGCGAGCTGGTCCCCCTGGATCCGCGCAAGGCGGCACGGACCCCCTTGCGGGAGCTCGCCCGTCCGGCCCTGATGGTGCCGTCCTCGCTGGCGCTGCCCAACGTCGTCGCGCAGATGCAGGCCCGCGGCCTGGAGACCGCCTGTGTGATGGACGAGTACGGCGGCTTCGCCGGCCTGGTCACCTGGGAGGACATCGCCGAGGAGCTCGTCGGCGAGATCTCCGATGAAAACGATGCCGAGGACGAGCCGCTGGCCACGCGACAGGAGGACTGGTGGCTCACCGACGCCGGGCTGCGGGTGGACGAGGTGAGCGACCTGACCGGGATCGAGCTGCCCGAAGGCGACTACGACACGGTGGGGGGCCTGCTGCTGGAGCGCCTCGGCCGCGTGGCCGAGCCCGGGGATTCGGTCGCTGTCGAGCTCGCCGCCGGCGGGCCGGAGGCCGGTCGGCGACGGGTCGACATCGAGGTTCTGACCATCGAGCGGCACGTACCCGAGCAGATCAGGTTGCGGACCGTCGCGGAGCCCTGGCGAGTGGGCCGGCACACCGGTGACGGTCAGGGGGGCACCAGGTGAACCTGCCCGTGGGGATCACCCTCACCGTCCTGCTGCTGGCCGGCAACGGGTTCTTCGTCGCCGCGGAGTTCGCGCTCATCGCCGCGAGACGAGGCCGGCTGGAGAGGGCCGCCGCCGAGGGCGACCGGGCGGCCGCGGCCGCCGTGGCCGGCATCCGCGAGCTGTCCCTCATGCTGGCGGGCGCGCAGCTCGGCATCACGATGTGCTCGCTCGGGCTCGGCCTGGTGTCCGAACCGGTCATCGCCGGGACGGTGATCCCGCCCTTCCACGCCATAGGGCTCCCGGACACCGCCGCACACGCGGTGGCCTTCGTGATCGCGTTGTCCCTGGTGACCTTCCTCCACATGGTCATCGGTGAGATGGCGCCGAAGTCCTGGGCCATCGCGCACCCGGAGCGTTCCGCGATGCTGCTGGCGCCGGCGTTCAGGGCCTTCACCCGGCTCGTACGTCCCGCGCTCGCCGCCCTCAACGGGATCAGCAACCTGCTGCTGCGCCTGATCGGCGTGCATCCCCGCGGCCAGGCGAACACCTCAAGGACGCCCGAGCAACTGCACCATCTGGTCGAGGAGTCCCGCAGGCTCGGCCTCATCGACGAGACCGACCGCAACCTGCTGAGCCGCGCGCTCCGGGCGCCGGAGGCTGCGCTGGCCGGGCTCGTGACGCCGGCGGCGGACATCGTCGCCGTCCCACCGACCGCCGGACCACAGGCCGTGATCGACACCGCGGCGCGGACCGGACGTAACCGCATCCTGCTCCGCGACGGGCCCGACAGCACACCCACCGGCATGGTGCACGTGCGGGAGGCCTATCTGGCGCGAGCCGCGGGGCGCTCCTCCACAGCTGCGGAGCTGGCGCACCTGGTGCCGACGCTCAGCCTGGACACGCACGTGGCGGCCGCGGTCGCGACCCTGCGGGCCGAGCACAGCCAGCTCGGCCTCGTCCACGCGGCGGACGGCCGGCTGATCGGGCTGATCAGCCTCGACGGCCTTCTGGCGACGCTACTCACACCGGCCTCAACCGGGGCCTGACATCCGAAAGGCGCCTCCCACCGCGCCGGGGAGGCGCCTTTCGCACCGCGCGGCCGTCACCGGCGCGGCGGCCGCGTCAGGTCGTGACGCCGAAGTCGGCGGCGATCCCGGCCAGCCCGGAGGCATAGCCCTGTCCGACCGCGCGGAACTTCCACTCCGCGCCGTTGCGATAGAGCTCGCCGAAGACCATCGCGGTCTCCGTCGAGGCATCCTCGGTCAGGTCATAGCGGGCGAGCTCGGAGCTGTCGGCCTGGTTGACCACGCGGATGAACGCGTTGCGAACCTGACCGAAGTTCTGGGTGCGAGAGTCGGCGTCATAGATCGACACCGGGAAGACGATTTTGGACACCTCGGCCGGGACGGTCGCGAGGTTGACCTTGATCTGCTCGTCATCGCCTTCCCCCTCACCGGTGAGGTTGTCACCGGTGTGCTCCACCGCGCCTTCGGGGCTCCTCAGATTGTTGAAGAACACGAAGTGCTTGTCCGAGACGACCTTGCCCGCGTCCGTGCACAGCAGGGCGCTGGCGTCGAGGTCGAAGTCGCTCCCTGTGGTGGTGCGCACATCCCAGCCCAGACCCACCACCACGGCGGTCAGCCCCGGCGCCTCCTTGGTCAGCGAGACATTCCCGCCCTTGG
>JAOPYH010000364.1 GCA_025964715.1 Streptosporangiaceae bacterium
CGAGCCATGTCACGGCGCCAGGCGACACGCGTTCCAGCAGGTCAGAGCCGGTTATACGCACCTCAGTATCGGTGATTCCCAAGCTCAGAGCCCAGGCGGTAGCCTGCAGCCTCACCCTGATGTGAGAAGGCATCTTGGCAAGCTCGATAGACCCCGCACTCAAAGGCGCAGGTCCACAGACCGCCCGAGTCGCCAACAGCTTACGGGCCCCGATCTCTCGCCCCATGGCAGCTCCCGCCCAAAGTCACTCCGCCGACCTCGCGCTGGGCTTCGGCCGGGGTGATCCAAAATGCAAGGCAGGCTGCCAGTCGAGAACGCAGGAAGCGGCCCGCTGTGCCTCTTCATCGAGCCGTTCGGCGACCGGCCGCTGGAGCAGTGGCGGGCGCTGGGCTATGGGCGGCGGGAGACGGTGGTGTGCTTCTACTGCTGGCGCGGCATCGACGCGCCGGTGGGCACGAAGGTGCCGCTGCTGGCCCGCGGACGGATCGGCGGCCTGGTCCGGCCGCACTTCGCGCACCCGGCCGGAACCGCGCCACCCGGCGGGCACAGCAGCGAGACGGTCTGGCACATCAACGCCAAGCACCGGCTCGCCCGCTGGGCGGCCACCCTGCCAGGCGTCACCGAGGTACGGCTGGAGCAGTGGACCGAGCAGCGCGACCGGCGCGCGGACGTCCACGTCGTCCTCGACGACGGCGCCCGCCTAGCGCTGGAGGCCCAGCGCGAGCTGATCACCGACGAGCTGTGGCAGGCCCGGCACCGCGACTACGCCGCCGCAGGAGTGCGGGACGTGTGGTTCATGCGCCCGGACACCCGCGTCCCGCACGTGCTGTTCGCCGAGGGCATCCCGGCCTGGACGCTCTACCACCGCGAAGGCGCAGCCGAAGCCCGGCTCGGGGAGCCCCACGCGCGCGGCCCGCAGTGGTGGACGAAGGATCTGCGCCTGTTCGGGCTGCACCATCCTCCCTGTGCCAGCGATCCGGTCGTCCGCGAACGCTTCCCCCTCGCCGACCTCAGTCTGGACGCCGACGGCGTGACGTTCCCGCCCGCGATGACCGAGCGCCTGGCCGAACAGGCCGCCCGCGTACGGCGGGACGCTGACCAGGCCCGGCGTGATCACGAACAAGCCGAGCGGTGGCGGCGCGAAGCCGCCACCCGACAGGCGAGGCGCCGCTGGGAGCCCACTCCGCTGCCGCCGGTGCGGCCGGTGCCCCGGCCTGCTACAGGCACGCCGGTCTGCGAAGACTGCCACCGTCCGCTCGCCGAGCCCCTGGTGCGCTACGGACGGCACATCCTGTGCTGATGAGGGGCGGTCAGCTCTGCTCGCGCTCCTCGTTCACCAGCTCGTCACACAGCTCGGTCAGCTCCCACGCGTGCTTCTGGAGCGCCTCGACGACTTTGGCCAGCTTCTTCTCCCGCCTCGCGCCGGTCGCCGTGCCGTCCCGGTCGGCGACGATGCCGCCGATGAAATGGGCCAGGTGGTTCAGGGCCGGGGCGGTGAGGCGGAGCTGGCTGATCGCATCAAGGTCCAGCTCCGCCACCGGGCCGTGCTTCGTCGGGTAGCCGTTGGGCCGCCGCTCGGTGACCCGGCTGGTCAGCCGCAGAGCGGCCACCAGCCGACGCTCTGCGGCCCCACCACCGGGGCCTCGGCGTCGGCCGGGCCGGGCGGGACGTCCCCGGGGAAGCCCACCACACTCGCCCCGAGCAGCTCCAGGATCTCCTCGGTGCACCGCTTCGGCCGGGCGATGCCCTTCTCATCGAGCGGCAGCACCTCGAACGTATCGCGCTCGAACGCGCTCATCGTGTACGGGGTGAAGTGCCGCACCACCGTCACCGGCGGACCGAACTCCCGCACGCAGGCCCTCCCCGGAGGCCATCGCCGAGATCACCAAGCCCGTTCGCCCGGGCGACAGCGGCCCAGCATGTAATTGCGCGTAGGTCTGACATTACATCACAGGTGCGCATCTTCCCGGCTGGTGTCCCCAGCAGCCCAGTATCCTCTCGATCAAGCGTCAGGGGGGGCCACGTGAAATACCGAAAGCGGATTCTCGCCACTATCACCGTGACTGGGATGATCGCCTACGCAACGCGCAGAACGACGGTCCGGCAGACCGCCACTGCTCCTACGCTTAGTCTGACGCCGGAGACACCTCACGAGCCTCCTGAGGGCCACTACGACGCACGGAAAGGTGCAGCTGGCTACGCACCCATCGTTGGAACCCTGGGCGCCCTGGCAGTACCAGCAGTCATCGTCGTGTTCACGAGCCCTCCCGACGGTCCTCATAGCGGTGAGGTCATTGCGTTTGCGACAGGACTCCTGGTCGTCACCATGATCGGCAGCATCATTGGAGCTATTTCGCTGGCTGCCATCGGTGGAGAAAGCACTCTCACCCCCAACCTGACGCCAGCGGTGATGTACGCCGCCGTGCCTGTCGTAATGGCACTCGTCGATGTCGTTGCAGCGTTCGAAATTCTCGCCTCTCTCGCGCTGCCTCATGCCCGACTTCTCCTTCAGTTGATCACCGGAATATCCGGCGCTCTCGGGGTCTTTTTTGCCGCCCTGGCTCTAGGAGACAGTTGGGCCACCCACCCAGCCCACTCACCCAGCTATCTCGAGTGGAAGTCCACCGAGTGGATCACTTCGCAGCGCGACGCGGACAAAGCCGCACTGCGCGTAGCCGCAATCGGTGTTCTCCCAGTCGCAGCAGGCACAGTCTGCAGAGTCTCCGGACTCCACCTGCCATCCCATGCCACCGCAGTGAATACGATCGTCCTCTCCGGCTTAGCCCTCACCGTCTTTGCCACGGTCGCCAGTGCCCTGCGCACCCGGCATCCCGATGCCGCGCTATCACGAGGTCCGCGTCCGTGGGAGGCCTACACCACCACCCTCGCCACCAGCGCGTATGCTGCCATCCTCCTACTTTTCCTGCCTTAGCGGATGGTTCACCGGGCTTGTAGGGAATCAAGGTGTTGCTTGCCGTTCTGGGGCTCGTTGGTGTGGTATGCGAATTCCAGACGAGATTCGTGACCAACTCGCTGTGAAGTTTGCGGTGTTGTTTCCGGATTTGGAGGAACGGCAGCGGCGGTAAGCATTCACGTGCTCTGATCTTCGGTGGCGAGTTGACGATGTGACAGGTTGTCGTGGTCTCTGGCACTCTGCGGGATCATGCCTGCTGCCGCCGAGCCCGCTGCGTCGCGTGAGGACCTTCTCACGCTGATCGCGGTGCTACGCGAGCAGAATGCGGGGCTGACCGGGCGGTGCGTACTGCTGGAGGAGCGTGCTGCGCTGCTGGAGGATCACAACGCGCAGCTCACTGCCACCAATGAGCGGCTGAGCAAGGTGGATGAACGGCGGCATCGTCGGACTGTCGCATGCGCTGACGCGGGCCATGCGCGAGGTGCTGCTCGGCGCCGACCCGCCGGTGTCTTTGACCCGGCGCGCAGAGGCGCTCCTGGCCGGCGCACGCGAAGAAGACGCTCCGGGCAGCGTGCACCCGGGCGGGACGCTGGTGACGCGGGTCGGAGACGACGTGCGCTGGTGGACATGGGCGGGATACCGGGCGAACGCCACGCTCGCTGCCACCCTGTCCTCGATCGCGG
>JAOPYH010000382.1 GCA_025964715.1 Streptosporangiaceae bacterium
CGCAGTGAGATCCGCATGACCGCACGTGCGGCTTCCAGCAGGTCCTCGTCGGGCTCCGTCCGCGCCACGGCGCCTCCCTCGTTCTCCTGACGCCGAGGACCGCTGCGCGGCAGGCCAACAGTTCGTACCGCCGAAGAGGCTACGCGATGTCCCCCCGCGAGACCCCGTCCGCCGGTCCCTTTCCGACGGCCGGGAATGCGTTTGATCTCCACTAATAGTTGGTATACGCGTAATACCGCATGGCCGGTGGTTCCCTCCCGATCGGAGATCGCGTCATGGGCCGAACAGTCGCCGACGTCCTGCTGGCCAGGCTGCGCGAGTGGGGGGTGCGGCAGGTGTTCGGCTATCCCGGAGACGGCATCAACGGGCTGCTCGCCGCCTGGAGGAGGGCCGAGGACGACCCGCAGTCCGTCCAGGCCCGGCACGAGCAGAGGGCCGCGTCCGTGGCGGTCGGCTTCGCGAAGTTCAGCGGGGGGGTTCGGCGTACGCGCGGCCACCAGCAGCCCCACCGACCTGCTCGGAGCCGGCGCTGCCAAGGCACTCCTGGGCAAGGACGTGCTGCCCGACTCCCTGCCGTGGGTCACCACTCCTGGTCGACGGCGCACCCGAGGTGCCCGGCGGTGCATCGAGGGTGTCGCCTCGCGCGGGCACGGCATGACCCTCAGCACTCGGTCCGAGCAGTGGTGCGTCCCCGCATGAACGTGCCGGCACGGTGGGCCGATACGGGGGAGACCTCGTTCGTCGAGGCCATCGACTGGCCCACCGCCACGATCCGCGCCCGGGGTCGGCTGACCGAGCCGGCGGTCGATCTCCTGCGCGGGTCCGCAGAGGCATTGCGCCGGTCGGGCCACGCGACGGTGACCCTGGATCTGCGCGCCGTCCGGTCGGCGGACGGCCGGGCACGCGACGCGCTCGGCGCATTCGTCACCGGCGTGCGCGCGCAGCACCGCGAACTCGTCGTCCTGTTCGGCCCCAGCGGACACCACGACCTCCCAGACGAAGGAGAGTGCCCTTGAATCCGCAGACCGTCGTCGTCACCGGCGCGAGCGCGGGGATCGGCCGCGCCGTCGCCGTCGCCTTCGCCGCCCGCGGTGCGACCGTCGGCCTCGTCGCCCGCGGTGAGGAGGGCCTCGCCGGGGTCGCCGAGGAGGTGGAACAGGCCGGTGGCCGGCCGGTCGTCCTGCCGGCCGACGTCGCCGACCACGAGCAGGTCGCCGCGGCCGCCCAGCGGATGGAGGACGACGCCGGGCCCATCGACGTCTGGGTGAACGTCGCGTTCACCTCGGTGTTCGCGCCGTTCGACCAGATCTCCCCCGAGGAGTACCGCCGCGCCACGGAGGTGACATACCTCGGCTTCGTCTACGGGACCATGGTGGCGCTGAGGCTGATGAAGGCCCGCGATCGCGGGACGATCGTGCACGTCGGCTCGGCCCTCGCCTACCGCGGGATCCCCCTGCAGACGGCGTACTGCGGCGCCAAGCACGCGACGCAGGGGTTCCACGAGGCACTGCGCTGCGAGTTGCTGCACGAGAAGAGCAACGTGCACGTGACGATGGTGCAGATGCCGGCGGTCAACACCCCGCAGTTTTCCTGGGTCCTGTCGCGGCTGCCGCGCCACCCTCAGCCGGTGCCGCCGATCTACCCGCCGGAGATGGTGGCCCGCAACGTGCTCCACGCGGCCGACCACCCGCGCCGCCGGGAGTACTGGGTGGGCTCGAGCACGGCTGCCACCCTGGCCGCGAACGCAGTGATCCCGGGCCTGCTCGACCGGTACCTGGGCCGCACCGGATTCCGGAGCCAGCAGACCGACCAGCCACACGACCCCGACTCCCCGGCGAACCTGTTCACCCCCGCCGACGGCGACCGCGGCCACGACTACGGGATGCACGGCATCTTCGGCAACCGGACCATCCGCTTCGATCCGCAGCTGTCGGCCTCCCGCCACCACGGCGCGCTGCTGGCCGCGGGCGCTGCTGCGCTGGCCGCGCTGATCGGCCGGCGATCGGGCCGGCGATGAGTCCCGGCCGGGGGCGCCGACGAACGGGGCACGCCGTGGACCACGAGGGGCCCGTGACCACGACGCCACCTGGCTCCGCTCCTACGCGAGCGGCCGCAGATCACGTGCTCATGCGCTGCCGACGGCGCACGATGGCGGCGTGACCCGACACGAGGAACGGGAGCGGCCGCCGACCCCGCGTCCCGACGATGGCGAAGGCGGAGACCCGGCCTGCTGGGTGCGACGGGTCTGTTCGGCGTGCGGGCGGCTGGCTCACGAGGACCCGCCCACACGGTGCCCCGCGTGCGGAGCGCTACTGACGGCGGACTGACCGGTCGGCCTCGGTGCAGGCGGTACCGGGGTTGGTCAGCGGATCCGTCAGCATCTGCTGATCCAGCTCTCGAATCCCGGGGAGGCAACCGCGGCGTCAGCGGTGGCGTCGAGCGTGCAGTCGGGTGTGGGCTTGTCGGGCCTCGCCCTGCTCCGTCTCCCCGCAGTGCTGCGCACGAGCAGGTGCCCGCGGCCGGGCTGAGTCGTCGCCGAACATGCCGGCCGGCGGATGCGGGGGGCGCCTGATGCCCGGCTTCCCGAGGGGAGCCGGGCATCAGGCGGTGGGGGCAGAGTCAGCCGCGTGCGCTGAGCACCCGCTCACGCGCCTCGACCGGAACGCTGACGTCGGCGCCATCCGGCCCCTCGAACTCCTGCGCGTCGAGCATGGTGGCCTCGTCGAACGGGACGCGGCCCGACAGCGCCGCTGCGAGCTGCACCTTGTCCAGTTCCCGGGTCCAGGTGGCGATCAGGATCGTGGCAACGGCGTTGCCGGCGAAGTTCGTCACCGCGCGGGCCTCGGACATGAAGCGGTCGATCCCGACGATGAGCCCCACGCCGTCGAGCAGGTCGGGGCGGTGGGTGGACAGGCCGCCCGCCAGGGTGGCCAGGCCGGCGCCGCTGACACCCGCGGCCCCCTTCGAGGCGATGATCATGAACGCGAGCAGGCCGAGCTGGGCGCCGATCGACATCGGGTGGCCGACCGCCTGGGCGATGAACAGCGAGGCCATCGTCAGGTAGATGGCGGTGCCGTCCAGGTTGAACGAGTACCCGGTGGGGACGACGATCCCGGCCACGGGCTTGCTCACCCCGGCGTGCTCCATCTTGGCGATCAGCCGCGGCAGTGCGGTCTCCGACGAGGACGTCGAGAAGATCAGCAGGAACTCCCGGCCGAGGTAGCGCAGCAACGAGAGAACGTTGACGCCGGCCACCACGCGCAGCAGCAGGCCGAGGACGACGACGACGAAGATCACGCAGGAGGCGTAGAAGCCGACCATGAGGACGGCCAGGCCCTTGAGGGCGTTGAAACCGCTGGCGCCGACGACCGCGGCGATCGCCCCGAAGGCGCCGATCGGCGCCACCCACATGACCATCGCCAGCACCCGGAAGACGAGCTTCTGCAGGTGCCCGACCCCGCGCAGGATCGGCTCACCTGAGCGGCCCATCGCCTGCAACGCGAAGCCGACCAGCAGCGCGACGAGCAGCGCCTGCAGCACCGAGCCGGACGTCAGCGCGGACGGCAGGGTCGTCGGGATCAGGCCGAGCACGAAGTCCGTCGTCCCGCCGCTCTCCCCTGCGGTTGTGGCCAGCGCGGTGCCCTGCCCGCGCAGCGCCTGGGTGATGTGCAACCCGCCGCCGGGATGCAGCAGGTTGCCGACGACCAGGCCGATTGCGAGGGCAACGGTGGACATGACCAGGAAGTAACCCAGGGCCAGCCCGCCGACCCGGCCGACCTTCGCCGCCTGCCGGATGGAGCCGACCCCCAGCACGATCGTGCAGAAGATGATCGGGGCAATGAGCATCTTGATCAGCGCGACGAAGCCGGTTCCGAGCCACTTCAACTGGACGGCGACATGGGGGAACAGCAGCCCGACCGCGATACCGAGGACGACGGCGGCGATCACGCTGAGGTAGAGCCGGTGGGTGCGGTCGCGCGGGGCTCGGGTCGGTGGCGTGGCGGTCGAGAAGCCTGGGGGCATGACTGCTCCTGTGGAGTCGGGAACGGGGGTGATGGCCACCACAGTGGGTTCGGCCGTGACTGGGGTCACGCATTCGTTCATTTCGTTCACCGCGGGCAGGCGACTGCCTCGGGGGGCCACCGCGGCAGGCGGACACTTCCGGTCGTGCGTACGCCCCGATTCCTGCCGCGGCCCCGGAAGGGGACCGCGAGCCTCGCCGGACAGCTGCTCTACCTGCAGGCGTTGGTCGTCCTGGCCGTGGTGCTCACCTCATCGGCGGTGGCCTACGTCGACGCCGAACACGCGGTTCGCCGCAACGCCGAACAGCGGACGACGGCAATCGTGGCCAGCCTCACCACGTCTCCCCTGGTCGTCGACGCGGTAGCCGGCCCCGCCCCGACCGCCGTGCTCCAGCCCTACGTCGAGCGGATCCGCACGGCCACCGGCACGAGCTTCATCACCGTGCTCGCCCCGGACCGGACCCGGTACACCCATCCCGACCCCGTGCAGATAGGCCGGCCGTTCCTCGGCACGATCGCCCCGGCCCTGGCCGGGCACACCTTCACCGAGACCTACACCGGCACCCTGGGGCCCTCGGTGCGGGCCACCGGGCCGGTGTTCGACCACACGGGACACGTGGTCGCGCTGGTGTCGGCCGGCATCACCCTCGCGGCGATCGGCGGCGCCCTGAGCGCTGCCGTCCCGGGCATCGTCGATACCGGTCTGGTCACCCTGGCGGTGGGGGCGGTCGGCAGCTGGGCGCTGAGCCGCCGGCTGCGGCGCCAGACCCGCGGGCTCACTCCGGCCACACTCGCGCAGATGGTGGAGTACCACGAGGCCGTCCTGCACGCCGTCCGCGAAGGGCTGCTCCTCATCGACCGCGCCGGCCGGGTGCAGTTGGTCAACGACGAGGCGCGACGGCTCCTCGAGCTGGAGAGCGACCCCACCGGGCGGTCGGTCTCGCAGCTGGGACTGCCCCCGGAACTGACCGAGACGCTGTGCCGACAGCAGTCGGCGGTCGACGAGATCCACGTGACCGGGACCCGCGTGCTCGTGGTCAACCAGGCTCCCGCCCGGCCGTCGGGCCGGTCGGCCGGGACGGTCGTGACGCTACGCGACCACACCGACCTGCAGGCCCTCACCGGCGAGCTCGACAGCGTCCGGGCGTTCGCCGAGTCCCTGCGCGCGCAGGCCCACGAGGCGGCCAACCGGCTGCACACCACGATCTCCCTCGTGGAGCTGGGGCGCTCCGCGGAAGCGGTGGACTTCGCAACGGCGGAGCTGGCCTCGGTGCAGCGGCTGACCGACCGGGTCGTGGACGCGGTCGGGGAGCCGGTGCTGGCCGCCCTGCTGCTGGGCAAGGCGGCGACCGCCCACGAGCGGGGCGTGCGGTTGGAGATCGACCCGACCACGGCCGTGGCCAGCACCGGGATCCCCGGCGGCGACCTGGTCACCGTCGTCGGGAACCTGCTGGACAACGCGATCGATGCGGCCTTGAGCGGCGACCCGCCGCGTGAGGTGCAGCTGGCGCTCTGGACAGAGCATGATCGACTGGAGATCCGGGTCGAGGACACCGGGCCAGGCCTGACCGAGGAGCAGGTGCCGCACGTGTTCGAGCGGGGCTGGACCACGAAGGACGTGGTCGGCGCACCGCGCGGGCTGGGCCGGGGTCTCGGGTTGGCGCTGGTCGGTCAGGTGGTGCACCGGCACAGCGGGACGGTGGCAGTGCGGCCGGGTCCCGGTGCGGAGTTCCGGGTGTCGCTGCCCCTGCGACTGTCCACCGGGGCGCTGCGGTGATCAGGGTGATGGTGGTCGAGGACGAGCCGGTAGCAGCCGAGGCGCACCGGAACTACGTGGACCGCACCCCGGGATTCAGCACGGCGGCCGTCGCCCTGACGGGAGCCCAGGCGCTGGACGCCCTGATCCGCACACCGGCGAACCTGGTGCTGCTGGACATGAACCTGCCCGACACGCACGGGATCGAACTGTGCCGCCGGATCCGGGGCGCCGGGATCGACGTCGACGTCCTCGCCGTGACCTCGGCCCGCGAGCTCACCACCGTGCGGGCGGCCGCCGCCCACGGGGTGGTCGGCTACCTGCTCAAGCCGTTCGCCTACCCGGCGCTGCGTGACCGGCTCACCGCCTACGCCCGGTACCGGGACCGACTGGTCGCCGGCGGTGACGCGACAGGGCAGGCCGACATCGACCGGGTCCTGGGGACGGTCCGGCCAACCGGCCCCGCGTCGCTACCGAAGGGCATGGGCCGGGAAACCCTCGACGCGGTCGTAGCAGCTCTTCGGCGGGCCGACGGACTCTCGGCCACGGAGACCGGCGACTTGATCGGCGCCTCCCGGATCACCGCCCGCCGGTACCTGGAGTACCTGGCCGACGCCGGGCTGGTGGATCGCGTACCGCGCTACGGCGGCACCGGCCGCCCGGAACACGAGTACCGCTGGCACTGACGCGACACAGCCGTACAAGCTCGACATGCCAGCACTCTGGGATGCAGCGACGAGATCAGCCGTTTCCACTGCCGTGGCCAGCGGTCCTCTCACGACCAGCGGGCACCCGAGACAACGGCCCCCACACCTTCTCGTCGTCCTCGTAGATCATTCGGTACGGCGACATCGGCCAACAGCCGCCAACGATCTTCTCCCAACCGTCTTCCCTCCCATGTCACGGACGGCCGGGCTGTCTCGTCTCAGGTCTCAGGTCTCAGGTCTCAGGTCTCAGGTCTCAGAGACAGATGCTCTATGCAGGAGGGTGATGGTCATGCGGGTTTTCGTGGCAGGCGGAACCGGGGTCGTGGGGCGGCGGCTGGTGCCTCAGCTCGTGGCCCGGGGCCACCAGGTGACGGCTACGACGACGAGCGCCGCCACGTCGGGCTTGCTGGCGCAGCTGGGCGCCGATGGCGTCGTGATGAATGGTGCTGGGCACTACACCTAGCCACTCGGACCGAGGCCAGGGGCGCGAGGTGCAGGACACAGACGTACGCGTGACCAGGCGGCTTCCGCCAAGCATGCGCCGCGCCCCGGCCGGAGCCTTGTTCCGCGAGCCGAGTTCCCTGTGGACAGAGCTGGTAACCGACCTAGCGAACGGCCGTTCATTCATGATAGGACTTCGACTCCCTCGCTCCATCCACCGGTTGGGTGCGGACGGGCGACGAAGGGCATTCGGTGAGACGATGACTGAGTTGCGTAAGCCGGATGAGTTGCTTGCCCACGAGCGGGACCTGGCCTCTCGCCCGATTTCCCCTCCCGCCGGCAGGGTGATCGAAGACGTCCTCGTTCCGGCCCGGGGTTTCCTGCCTGCTCGTCGCCTTTCCGCCGGCGACGCCATGCGCATCGTCGACATTGAGGGCCAACAAGTCGCGGACCTCGTATTCTACGATGCCACGAACCTCAAGAACGTCTCGTCGATGACCAACACCATGTTGATAAACCAAACCTGGAAGATCACCGAGGGGCACACTTTCTACGCGAAATTTGGCCAGGCCATGGCAACGATAACCGAGGATACCGTCGGCACCAATGTGGTTTTGGGCGGCTTCTGCAACCCCGACCTCAACGAGCGTCGTTACGGCATCGTGGGCACGCACAGTTGTCGCGCGAATCTAGCCGCGTCGATGGCCCAGTACGGGCTCGGACCGGCGGACATCGAAGAGGGCTGCTGGTGCCCATTCATGAATGTGGATCACGACCCAGGGGGCGCCCTCGCCATCCGTCCGCCGCTGTCCCAGCCCGGGGACCACATCGACTTCCGAGCAGAGATGGACTTGATCGTCGCATTTTCGAATTGCCCGTCCGAGCACAATCCCTGCAACGGGTGGAATCCGACTGCGTTACGCGTGCTGATCTACCGCGCGGCGTAACGCCTACCCGGGCCGCACCACCGGCCCGATGTCATGGGACAGCGACCCGCCACGGAGACGCCGCCCATCTCCCACCCGGCCGAGCAGGACGACGATTCGTCCCGGACCGACTCCGTCGCGCCATTCCTGCATTCGAGAAGGGCCAATGTCCCCCCGGGGCCGGACGCGTCCGGCGACATCGACTACGGACGGCCACGGGCCCCGGCGCGCCAGGCGTGGGCCGCCGATGCGCCCTCAGGCGACCGTGGCCACTCTCAGCTCTGCGCCCCTGAACAGGGCACGGAGACGCAAGCCGTGGCTGGCCAAGTTCTCGGCGCCGCCCTCTTCCCTGTCCACGACGCAGAAGACGTCAGTCACGATGCCACCGCGCTCGCGCAGGCTCTCGGTGGAAAGCGCCACCTGGCCGCCCGACGTGATGACGTCCTCGACCACGAGGACCCGCTTTCCGGCCACGTCCATCCCTTCGGCGAGCCGCCTGGTCCCGTAGGCCTTCGCTTCCTTCCGGACGAACACGGCAGGGAGCTTGGAACTGAGGGAGAGGGCCGTCGCGATAGGAACGCCACCGAGTTCCAACCCGGCGAGCACCTGGGTGTCCTCCGGGATGAGGGGCGACGCCATCTCGGCTATGGCCCCCAGCACGACCGGATCAGACTCGAACCTGTACTTGTCGAAGTACTCCGAGGCTGTCCTTCCAGAGCGCAGCACGAAGGAGCCCTGTAGGTAGGACAACCTGCCGATAACCGTTGCGAGCGCGTCCCTGTCCACGCCTTCATCATGCTCGACCCTGCGTTGACACGTTCCGACGGACCCCCTCGTATCGGGCGACCTGAAGTACATCGCAGTGGGACCGAAGTTTCGCGCGGACCGCGATACGGCCGGTACGCGCCTGCGGCGACACGGTTGCCGTCCACGCCGTGACCCAGCGACGGCCACAGGCGATCGCGCCGAACGCTCCCCGACGGCCGGACGAAGCGGCCCCGGACGTTGACAGCCGGTGGTCGGAGGTGGCCTACTAAGCGGGCGCTTAGTAGGACCCATGCATTCGACGCACTGCCGCGCGATGCTCGCGTGGGACGGCTCATACCGTCGCCCCAACGAGATCGCGTGCGAAAAGCGATCAGGTGTCCAGGAGCGGATCAAGGGCGACCAACCGTGCCCCGCCCACCCGCCCGAGGGCGGAGGCCCAGAGGAGGCGAGCTTGTCCACCTGCTCCTTCGACTTCAGCGGCCGTTCGGTGGTCGTCACTGGGGCCGCGCGGGGGGTCGGCCTGTCTCTGTCCGAGGCCTTCCGCCGCTCCGGCGCCGCCGTCTACATGGTGGACGCGGACAGCGCCGAGCTCGAGAAGGCGGCTGCGGGCCTCGGCGCCGAGGCGTTGACGGCCGATGTCAGTGACACCCGATCGGTGGACGCGGTCGTGGCACGCGTCGTCGACGACACCGGACGCCTGGACGTGCTGGTGAACAACGCCGGAATCCTCCGCGACGCCGTCTCCTGGAAGCTCTCGGATGCCGACTGGCAGGCTGTCCTCGACGTGCACCTGGGCGGCACCTTCCGGTTCACCCGCGCCGCCACGCCGCAGTTCCGCGCCCAGGGAAGCGGACGGGTGATCAACGTGACCTCCTACACCGGCCTGCACGGCAATCCCGGGCAGGCGAACTATGCGGCTGCAAAAGCCGGGATCATCGGGTTCACCAAGACGACCGCGAAGGAACTGGCACGCTTCGGGGTCACGGTCAACGCCATCTCGCCCAACGCCGACACCCGCATGATCGCCTCCATCCCCGACGAACGTCGCGCCGAGATCGCGGCAACCATCCCGATGGGCAGGTTCGCCCATCCCGCCGAGATGGCCGGCGCGGTGTGCTTCCTGGCCTCGGACGAGGCGGCCTACATCACGGGGGTCGTGCTGCCGGTCGACGGCGGCCTGTCCATGTAGCAGTGCCGCCGCCGTGGCGCCGCGCCGTGGTCCCCCAGCCTCACGAGCCGTATCGGAGTTGGAGTCTGCATGCCTGCCCGAAGCCTGGTGATGTCCCGCCGCGACATCGCCTTCCTGCTCTACGACTGGCTCGACGCCACGTCCCTGACTGCGCGGGAGCGCTTCGCCGGGCACGACAGGGAGACCTTCGACGCAGTGCTCCGCCTCGCCGAGGACATCGCCACAGAGCACTTCGCTCCGCACAACAAGCGAAACGATGCGGAGGAACCCACCTTCGACGGCGAGACGGTGCACCTGCACCCCGAGGTGAGGGCGGCACTTGACGTGCTCGCCGGGACCGGGTTGATCGGCACCAGCGCCGACGCCGATTTCGGTGGGCTGCAACTGCCGCACGTCGTGAGCACCGCCCTGGGGGTCTGGTTCCAGGCGGCCAACATCGCCACCTGGTCCTACACGCTCCTCACCGTCGCGAACGCCAACCTGCTCATGACGCACGGCGAGCGCGGGCACGTGGAGGCCTGGGTGCGACCCATGCTGGAGGGCCGATACCACGGGACGATGTGCCTGTCCGAGCCGCAGGCCGGTTCGTCCCTCGCCGACATCACCACCCGCGCCGTTCGCCAGGACGACGGCACCTACCGGCTCACCGGAACGAAGATGTGGATCTCCGGCGGCGACCACGAACTCGGGGAGAACATCGTCCACCTGGTCCTGGCCCGCACACCCGGAGGACCCCCGGGCGTCAAGGGCCTGTCCCTCTTCCTCGTGCCCAAGCACCTCGTCGCCGACGACGGCTCGATCGGCGAACGCAACGACGTCGTGCTGGCCGGCCTCAACCACAAGATGGGCTTCCGCGGCACGACGAACACCGTCCTGAACTTCGGTGAAGGCCGCCACACGCCCGGCGGACGTCCGGGCGCCGTCTGCACGCTGATAGGAGCCGAGGGCGAGGGCCTGGCCGCGATGTTTCACATGATGAACGAGGCACGCATCGCCATCGGTGCGGGCGCCGCCGCGTTGGGCTACACCGGGTACCTCAAGTCACTGGAGTACGCGCGCACCCGCACGCAGGGGCGGCCGGTGGACGCCAAGGATCCGTCGAGGCCGCCGGTCACGCTCGACCAGCATCCCGATGTGCGCCGGATGCTGCTCGCTCAGAAGAGCTACGTGGAGGGCGCGCTCGCGCTGGTGTTGTTCTGCGGCAGGCTCGTCGACGAGCAGCTGACCGCGGAGACCGCCGACGAGAGGCGGCGGTCGGGCCTGCTCCTGGAGATCCTCACTCCGATCGCCAAGAGCTGGCCCTCGCAATGGTGCGTGGCCGCGAACGACCTCGCCATCCAGGTCCACGGCGGTTACGGCTACACCCGCGAGTACGACGTCGAACAGCACTATCGGGACAATCGGCTCAACCCCATCCACGAGGGGACACACGGCATCCAGGGGCTCGATCTACTGGGTCGCAAGGTCTCGATGCGCGGCGGGGAGGCATTCCGCGCGCTGTGCGAGCTCATCGAGGGCACCGTGTCCCGAACCGGGCCCGACGCCGATCCGGGCACGCGGGAGGTGGCCGACGCCGTCGCCGGCGGCCTCGCCCAACTGTCCCGGGTCACCGCCACGCTGCTTGCCGAGCCGGACCCGCACGTTCGGCTGGCGAACTCCTCGCTCTACCTGGAAGCCGCCGGTCACGTGGTGGTGGCCTGGATCTGGCTGGAGCAGCTCCTGGCGCTCGGCCGGCGGGACGACGACTTCGCTGCCGGGAAGCGCGCCGCGGCACAGTACTTCTCCCGGTACGAACTCCCGGCCGCCGTGACCCGGCTGGGACTCCTCGGTACCCTGGACCGGACGACCGTCGATCTGGATCCCGCGATCCTGTGAGTGGCCCGGCGGTAGACCACCGCCGTCCGAATCGCCGCCACCCTACTTCTTCCACCACTCCAACGCTTCCGGGGCGAACATGCTGCAACGCCAGAAGGCAGTTGGCGGCTGTTCGTTGATGTGGAGGCGCTGTCCGCTCCGGGCCGTCTTCACAGCGGGGTCGGGCATCCAGGTCTCGGCTGCCGGGCCGCGAGGCACGGCGGGGGCCTCCCGGGCTCTGTGCGAGCTGATCAGGTACCGCGACCTTCCGTGCCGGGTCGGAGCCGCGGGGCCCTGCACGGGCGGTCGGCCCCCGGCTCACGCCAGGGTTCGCTGGAGGAAGCGATTCATCGGGACCTCCTGACTCCAGACCCGCCGCTGCGCCTCGGCCATGTACGGAAGCGCGCGTGCCCGGGACTTCACGATGTCCTCGTAGTCGTCGACGACGTGGCGCATGAGACCGGCCACCTCCTCGCGGAGGGCCTGCTCGTCCAGCGTCGTCACCGTGCCCCGGTCCACCACCATCTGCCCGGCCACCATCACGCTGTCTACGCCACGGCCGGTCTCGGTGTAGACCAGCTGCCGCGCTGCGCTGGTGTACGGGAGATAGGCCACGTCGTCGAGATCGAGGAAAACGATGTCCGCCTCCCGGCCGGGCGCGATCGCGCCGATGCGGTCCCCGAGCCCCGCCGCCCTCGCCCCACCCAGGGTGGCGTGACGGAGAGCCTCGTGGGCCAGCGGCGGTCCCGGCTCGGGATCGCTCACGGCGGCGAAGAGGCAGAACAGCTTCATCGCCTGGAACAGGTTCTGCACGTCCGTTCCGCTGCAGTTGTCGCAGCCGAGGGCGAGCCGCACGCCGGAGTCGCGCAGGTCCAGGACCGGGGCGATGCCGCTCTTGAGCTTGAGGTTGCTGAGGAAGTTCAGCACGATGCCTGCGCCGGCGGCAGCCATCTGGTCCATCTCGGCTCGCGTGATCCAGACGCTGTGCACGATGTTCAGCCGCGATGTGAGCAGACCGACGTCCTGGAGGAACGTGATCAGCGAACCACCGTGGTCGGCGAACAGTTCGCGCGCGATGAGCACCTGCCCGCGGGTCTCGTACACGTGCGTGAAGATCGGCAGGTCACGTTCCTCGGAGAGGCGCGCGATGCCCTCGAGCAGTCCGGGGGTGGAACGCTGGGGAGCGAACGGAGCCAGCGCCCAGTGGTGGGTCCCGGCCGCAGGATGACGGTCCATCTGCTCCCTGATGAAGTCCAGCTGCACGTCGCTGGGCAGGGCCTCCGTGCCCAGCATCTCCTGCACGTCCGGGGGCAGGGCGTCCCGGTGCCGGATCATCGCGATGGGCGGGATGTCCCACACCATGGGCGAGAACACGCTCCGGATGCCGATCTCCCGGTACGCCGACAGGACGACGTCCACGTAGTCCTCGGTGAGCGGCACCAGGCCGAGCATGTCCTGGACCGTTGTGATCCCCGCGCGGAGGCACTCCAGGGCACCGACGAGGGTTCGCGCCCTGACCTCCTCCTTGCTGCGAGCGGCCCCCAGGGGCAGCGTGTAGAGGAGCCACGACTCGAGGGTCAGCTCCTCGAACATCCCTCGGCACAGGGTGTCGTGCGAGTGGTAGTGCGAGTTCACCAGTCCGGGCATCAGCAGCTTGCCGCGGGCGTCGATGACCGTGGCGTCCTCCCCAGGGAGGTCAGGGCCGACGGCGATGATGGTGCCGTCCTCGATCAGGACGTCAGCGGTCCTGGGACGGTGGACATCACCGTCG
>JAOPYH010000383.1 GCA_025964715.1 Streptosporangiaceae bacterium
CTGCGCCCTCATGTCGGCTCTACTGCTGTGGGTCGGGGCCGCTCATTTGATCAGTTGGCTTGGCCGGCCCGCGCTGCTCGGAGCCTTCGTAGGCTTGACCCCGACGGCGGTCTTCTCGTCATCCGTCGTCAGCACGAGCGGCGTAGAGATATCCGCAGCGTTCGCGTTGTCGTGCATCGGAGTCGTCGCAATACGGCGCGCGGAGTCTCTGGCACGACCCAGGACCCAAGTGTTGCTCGCTGTTGTCGGGTCCGCCCTCATCCTGAGTCGCCAGCTAGGCGTGGTCACGTTCGGCGCAATTATCGGTCTCGTCCTGCTGCGCGTGGGCTGGGGGCCGCTATGGAGCCTGATCCGTAAGTACCGTCCCACTTTCCTTGCGTCGGTGCTCGTCCTCGTCGCGGCAGCAGCAAGCATTGTGTGGTGGGAACGGGGCTTCGACCACCCGAACCAAACCGGAAGCGCCTTCGACAGCGGTGCCCTGGGAGGCTTCAGCCAAACGGCGTTCTCGATTGTGCGCTCTGGAATTGCCCAGTTCGGATGGCTCGATACACAACTTTTCCGCTGGGGCATCACGGCCTGGCTGCTGCTCGCGATCGTCTTGATCGGCTTGGCCATAGTGCTCGGGGACACGGCCGATCGCTGGTCACTGGTGGGCTGGCTGGCGGCGACTTGGGTGGTTGCCTACGTTACCTATGCGACGATCTTTTACCCGATCCACGCGGGCGTGCAGGGTCGGCACATGATCCCGTTCTTCATGATGTGCCCAGTGCTCGCGGGCGTGGTGGTGGTGGAGAAACTTCAACAGTTCTCGATGCCAGCAGCACGACGAATTTTCGGCATCACAGCGACCGTCATGGCTGTCCTGCAGCTGACATCACTTTATGTCAATGCCCGCCGTTACAGCGTCGGCGCTCATGGGCCGCTGTTCTTCTTCGGAAAGTCCCAGTGGCAGCCACCGGCCGGCTGGACGCCGTGGACACTTCTCTCCATTCTCGGGGCGGTCCTACTCGCCGGCCTGATTCTTGCCTGCAGACCGAGCAGCGATGCTGCCTTAGTCAAGGAGCTTCGAAGTGTGGAACGGTAATACAGTGGCGGTTGTATTGCCCACCTACAACGAGAAACACAGCATCGCCGGCGTGATCCGGCGGTTCGAGTCCCTCGGCATTGTCGACCGCATTCTGGTCGTCAATAACAATGCGGCTCCCGGAACCTCAGCAGAGGTTGCCGCCACACGGGCCGACGAAGTGTTCGAGACCCGGCAGGGCTACGGCGCGGCGATCCGACGAGGCATCGCCGAGGTCGACGCCGATCTGGTGTGCCTATGCGAGCCCGATGGGACGTTCAACCCAGAAGATCTCGTCAAACTGTTGCCGTTCACCGCTGAATGCGACTTCGTGGTCGGTTCGAGGACGGTGTCGAACTTCATCTGGGACGGCGCCAACATGGGATGGTTCCTGCAATGGGGAAACTGGGCCGTCGCGAAGCTCATCGAGATCCTTTTCAACACGTCATACCTGAGCGACGTGGGCTGCACGTTTCGGGTTGTCAGCCGTCAATGCCTGAAGCAGATTTCGCCGAACTTTACCGTCGACGGTTCCGCCTTCGGCCTCGAGATGCTGCTTGCCGCCGTTATCCACAAGATCAAACTCGTACAAGTGCCAGTAAACTACCATCGCCGCGTCGGCGAATCGTCGGTCACTGGCGATCCTAAGAAGACGATTCAGCTCGGGCTGGAGATGATCCGAATGGTGATCCGGACGCGGATGAGGGTGCGGAAGCTGCGCCTCCTCGCTCCAGCCGGGGCGGCCCGAAAGCCCGGCTAGACCCGAAAGGAGCCCGCGAATTTCCGGCAGTGCCCACCGTCCACGGAATCTTCTGATTGATGGCATCGATCCTTCGCCGGCACGACCGCGTCGGGCTCACGCCATACGCCAGGTCGACCAGCGACCGAGCCGTGTCAGAAGCGTGGCTGCCTGCACCTAACGGCGGAGGGCGTGGGATTCGAACCCACGATGGGTGTAACCCCATAGCGGTTTTCAAGACCGCCGCACTCGGCCACTATGCGAGCCCTCCAGACCGGTACACCTTACCCAAGCCTGGTCTTCTGGGAGTGGCATTGTCGCCGCGGGCCGTCGCTGGTCGCCCCGGAACGCCTCGGGTCGCGTCCGCTGCTAGGAGTGCCCTGAACAATGGGGCTTTGCCGGGAGTGCGCGGATGAGGCGACGCGCCGGGTGTCTCAATGAGCGGTCTGGCCGCGAGTCACAACCGTGGTTGGACTGGACGACGAGCTTTACCGGCGCGTCGCTTTATTCTGCTGTCGGTGAGGCCTCGCAGACAAGCTCTGGGCGCCGCCTTGTGGGGCCGCTCAGCCCAGCGCCCAGGCGCCTTGGTTAAGGGTGAGCCCGAGGGTGGTTAGGCGGCGCAGGTTGATCGCGGCGGCGCGGTGGTGCAGCCAGTGGTCGTTCTTCGCGACTCCGCGGTAGCGGACCCTGCGGTTACCGAGGGTGAGCCAGGCGATGGAGCGTCGATGACACTCTGAACTGCGGATTCGCAATTTCACGCCGTGCCCTTGGGTGAGGCCCGTTCTACGTCCTGTCACGCTGCCTACTGCCTGACCTCGCCGCGGCGAGGCACCCGTGTCCGTGGCCAACAGGACTCACACCTGCTGGCCTGGCACAGCTTGCAGGACGCAACATGTCGAAGCGCTATTTGCCGTGGTCGTAAATGAGGCACCAGGAGCGCGCGTCGAGATCGGCTGGCCCATCACGGTCATGCTCAGGTCTCGCGTCTCGGACAGCCCGACTGCGTGTGGCGCGAACCGAGCTCGTCTCATGAGGTTCTCGGCGAGAGTCGGCCCCTTCTCCATGCCGGCGACGAGCCCGCCGTAGACGGACTTCCGCAGGCGTTTTTTCGGGCGCCGCTGGACTTCGGCGACGGCCTTGAACCACGCAATGGGCATTGCGGACCTCTCGGGAACAGGGATGGACTCAGACGGCTCCGAGGTCGGGCGCGCCGACCGGTAGCGCCGTGAGCGTCTGGACGTCAGGCGCGCTGAGCACCTTGCCCGCCATCTTGGGACCGAGTTCGGTGAGCGCGGCCCCGGTGCTATGGGTCGCGAGCGCCTCGGGGCTGGACCACTTCTCGATCATGACGAGCCGGTCATGACCTTCGTGCAACGCATAGAGCTCGCAGCCGGGCTCGGCGTGCACCAGCGGGATGGCCGCCTCGAACGCCGCAACGACGTCGGCTCGGCCTTCGGGGGTCGGATGGATGGTGGCGACGACAACGACACTCATGATTTCTCCTGACGGTGCCGGCTGAACCTCGGACTGGCGGGGACGCGGGCGCGGGCGAGCAGCCCGGAAATCGGTGCCTCAAGCAATTCCCAGAGTGCCGCCACGAAGTCGAGATGCAATGCCGCCAACTCTTGATCTGCCGCCGAGA
>JAOPYH010000431.1 GCA_025964715.1 Streptosporangiaceae bacterium
AAACCGGATTTCGTCTCCGGCGGCGAGTCCGCTAGAGTAATCCTCGTTGAACCGGGGTGTGGCGCAGCTTGGTAGCGCGCTTCGTTCGGGACGAAGAGGCCGTGGGTTCAAATCCCGCCACCCCGACAGAGTCGTCCCAGATCAGAGCCAGGTACTCATTGAGTACCTGGCTCTGATTCGTTGTGCGTGACTAACTGCGTGACTACGGCTTTGGACCGAGCTTGAACAGCTCATCCATCGCCACCGCGCCAGTCTGGATCACCGGCCGGATCTGCTTTCGGTAGACCTCTTCGGTCACGGCCGTACTGGAGTGCCCGACCAACCGCGAGATCTCTTCGAGCGGCACCCCCCTGTCCGACAGCAGCGACACGAAGCTGTGCCGTAGCTCACGCGGTGTCCACTCGGCAGCGCTCACGCCTTCTGCTTTGGCGATGGCCGTGCGGAACGCTCTGCGGACGTGTGAGGGGTCCAGCTCCTTACCAACGTCCGAGTGGAAGACGAGATTGTTCTCCTCCCACTTATCCCCTGCCGCGTACCGATCCCATCCCTGGTCTACCCAGTGGTCCAAAAGCGCCTCGATGCACCGCGCCGGGAGCGCCAGCGTCCGCCGGGACTTCCGCGTTTTCGTGTCCCCGCCGGCACGCACCGACCGCCACACCGCAATGTGCGGCGGAACGGACAGGGTGGCGTCCGGCTGGCCCTTGAGAAAGACGTGGTCCCATGTCAGCGGTCGCAGCTCTTCCGTCCTCGCCCCCGTGAGCAGGGACAGCACGATGTAAGCGTGCATGGATGTCTTCTCCGCAGCCTTGAGTACGGCTTCCGCCTGAGCGAACGTCAGTGCCTTGGACGGCCGCCCCAACTGGCCGGTCGGCACGGAGCACAGCTCTACGACGTTGCGTTTCACCTTGTCCCTGGCCATCGCACGCTTCACCGACCGGTTGAGGCAGGAATGGATGCCTTCCAGAGTGCGCGTGCTGAGCACTTTCGCCTTGGTGGCCAGCCACTTGTCCACGTCTTCCGCGCTCAGGTTCCGGAGCTTGCGGGCACCGAGCGACGGAATCACGTGCGTACGGCTGAGGCTGGTGCAGGCGTCCAAAGTCCCTTGATCACGGCCAGCCAGACCGTAGGTGAGCCAGTCGTTGACCGCGTTCTCCACGGTGTAGCCGGTGGGGGCAATGGCGAGGCCGTCCTCGTAATCCCGGAGGACTTCCCTGAGCTTGGTCTTGGCTTCGGTCTTGGTCTTCCCGCTCGCGCGCTTCACGATGCGCTTGCCGCTCGGGTCGTAGCCCAGACTGGCCGTCGCGATCCAGCGTTGCCGCTTCTCGTCCCAGTGGAGTCCGCCGTCTCCCCTGCTGCGCCGCTTGGTCATCGCTGTCCCACTGCTTCGCGCTCCAGCAGCGCGACGTACTCGGCAATGGCAGACGCCGGGATGAGACGCGCCCGACCCTCCTTGACCGTGCGGAGGCGACCCGCGCGGATCAAGTCGTAGATGACGGTCCTGCTCATGCTCAGAACGCTCATGGCGTCCGCCACCCGATAGAGAACGGGCCGGCCGAATGCCTCCCCTTCAGGCGCCGCGAATTGCCGATGCTGCAACAGGCGCTCCGTCGCGATGGTCACCAGTCCCCCTCTTCATCCAGGTCAGCCCGTGCTTGTCGGGCCGTGTCGCGGTTGGCTTGGATGTCGCGGGCGATGGTGGCGGCGAGCCAGGACTCGCCGGGGGTGTGGCCATGTCCGGCGTACGTCCAGTGAGCGAGGACGAGAGTGGTCCCCGCGGTGTCGTCCAGGTCGGGCAGGCCCCGTTCCCGATGCTCTTGCCGGGCGCGGTAGTCGGCTCGGGTCTGGCGGAGTGCGCCGAGGGTGGTGGAGTAGCGGCGGCTCTTGGTGGAGAAGTGGCCCCGGAAGCCGAGCATGTGTGCCCAGGCCAACAGCTTCCGTTCGGGGTAGTGCTCATCGAGGTTCCAGCAGGCTTGGATGAGGGCGCGGGCGTGGTCGGGCAGGTCGGGCAGCTTGTCGAGTTCGGCGAGCTCCCCGATGCGGCGGTCTGCGGTGCCGGTGGTCTCGGCTGCTTTGGTGGCGTACTTGGCGACGTAGGCGGCGACGGCCTGCTCCGTCACCTCTCCGGTGCCGAAGGCGCCGATGGGCTGGACGTCGAGCTGGGTGCCCCACCGCAGAACCCGGGCCGGATGCGGACCGGCGGCAGGCACCGGGACGGCGACGCGGGCGGCGGCGGCGCGGATCGCGTCGTCCAGGAGGGCGACGGTGGCCCAGGCCGGGGGCGGGGTGTCGGGCCCGTCGGGTCCGTC
This sequence comes from Streptosporangiaceae bacterium, assembly GCA_025964715.1. Taxonomy (GTDB): domain Bacteria; phylum Actinomycetota; class Actinomycetes; order Streptosporangiales; family Streptosporangiaceae; genus Actinomadura_C. The sequence goes on from JAOPYH010000431.1 coordinate 2,307, forward strand.
GAAGCGGATGACGGCATGGAAGTGCACGGCGCCGCGCTTTTGGAATTCGGCGACCTTGCCGAAGGAGATGCGGGCTTGCTCGCGTGCTTCACGTTGGGTGAGTCCGGCGCGGGCGGCGATCTCGCGGCGGAGGTAGATGGTGAAGTAGCGCCACAGGTCGGAGGCATGGTTGTTCCACAGCACGGCCCCGGCGTAGTCGTACGTTTCGGGGTCCAGGGCGGTGCCGAGGGCGGGGGCGGTTTCGGGGTGGGTGGTGCCGCAGCGGCAGCGGCCGGAGGCGGGGCGGTTGTGGACCGGGCCGAAGGAGGGCGCGGTGAGGGTGGCGAAGACCCGGGGGTGTTCGCGCACGGTGTCGGGGGTGCCTTTGGTGGGGTCGCCGGTGAGTCCGGCGCGGATGAGGTGGTAGGTGTCTCCGGCGTAGGTCCAGGCGCAGGCCGGGCAGCGGGAGGCGCGGCGGTTGCCGCAGGCGACCCGGAGCCGTCCGCCCGGCTCATGTTCGGTGGAGTAGGAGTACAGGATCTGGCCGGTGGCGGTGTCCCAGGTGGTGGTCGAGCCGGTCAGGTGGATCGGCTC
>JAOPYH010000232.1 GCA_025964715.1 Streptosporangiaceae bacterium
ACCTCCGAGACCAACCGGCGCGCTGCCCTGTCAGGCTGGCTGCACCACTACAACCACCACCGGCCGCACACCGCCCTGGGCAACCTCCCACCGATCACCCGCTGCACCAACGTCTCCGGGCAGTACATCTAGCTAGGGCACGTATGGCGCCGGGGTGCCCGTCAGGAGGTGACGCGCGCCTCCTGGGCTCGGGCCAGCCGATGAGGCCGTACAGCGCGGCGTGGCCCTCGGCTGAGAGGGTGTTGGGTAACCGGCTGACTACTTCTTGTCGTTGAGGTCTTCGGCGAGGCGTCGGGCTGCTTCGGTCTCGATGGGCCCTTCGGGCTCGATGTCCTCGCCGGCCAGCCGGGCGGCCATGAGCCGGATCATCGCCACGTCGATCATCGCCTCGGCGTGGGCGGTCTTGCGTTCGTAGTCGCGTGCCAACCGTCTGCACCTCGTCAGCCAGCCGATGGTTCGTTCCACCACCCAGCGCCGGGGCAGTACCTGGAAGCCTTTCACGTCGGCGTTGCGTGGCACGACCTCGATCTGCTGCTGTTCGTGGTGCTCGGCCCAGCCGATCAGGCCGGTGTCGACGGCGTTGACGTAGCCGCCGTCGACCCAGACCAGCTGCAGCTGGGGGAACTGGTCGTGCACGCCGGCCAGCACGAGCTTGGCGCCGGCCCGGTCCTGCACGCTGGCCGAGTGCACCACCCGGTGCAGGAGCAGTCCGTTGGTGTCGACCAGCAGATGGCGCTTGCGGCCGCGGACTCGTTTGCCGGCGTCGTAGCCGATCGCCTCGCCGCCCTCGGCGCTCTTGGCCGATTGGGAGTCCAGCACCGCGGCGGTGGGTTGAGCGTCGCGCCCGTCGGCGATGCGAACCCGGTCGCGCAGCGCCTCGTGCACCTGCCGCCAGGTGCCATCGGCGGTCCAGGCCCGAAACCAGCGGAAGGCGGCATCCCAGGGAGCCAGGTCGTGTGGCAGCAGCCGCCAGGGGCAGCCGGTGCGCAGCACGTAGAGGATCGTGTCCAGGATCAGCCGGCGGTCGTACTTCAACGGCCGACCGCCGTGACGCGGATTCCGGATTGGCAGCAACGGTTCGATCTGCGCCCACTGGCCGTCAGTCAGTGAGCTGTCATACCGGGAAGAGGCCGCAGACCGCGGCCGGCATGTACAGGCACACATCCACCTGGACCATCACCGGTTCACCACCGGCGACCAGCCGCCACGCCGTTGACTGGCCACGAGCACTCACGCCGTCACACTCAGCTCAACGCCGGTTACCCAACACTCTCTGAGCCGCGAACGCAGGCGCATCGACTGTCCTGCTCTCATCCTGGGCGCAGGCGATCAAAGCCTCATGGGCGGCCCGGTAGGCGGAGTGCAGGAACTCGGTGACAGTTGGAGGCGTTGGCACGATCCCGAGGCTAGGCAGCCGCCCGGAACATTCCGCACAGAACCCTCTGCCAACTCTGCACCGTGGTCGCTGAGGACTACGGAAGGAGGCTGACGGACATGCGACACCGGCGAGCAGCCACGCCCCTGATCAGACCGCAGCTGACCGATGAGAACGGGCAGCCGGTCACGTTCGCCATGCCTGGCTAGCCGACACAGGAGGAGGCATCGGTACACCCCGGCGGTACAGCGGGCGACGACCCCGGCACCGCTGACTCCGGAGCAGCGGGCCGCGCGGGACGCCGAGACGCGGCGCCGCCGCGAGCTACTCCAAGAGCTCGGCGTCTATACGGACGATTGAGGTGCGCCCGTCAGAAGCGCTCCCATGGCTAGACCAGACAACCCGCCTGGTCACATCTCGGAGACGATCCGGCGTGGACACTGTTCGAACGCGTGTTCGAGGAGCTAGCCTCGATCCATGTCGGCTAAGAGCACCATCGAGTGGACCGACGCCACGTGGAATCCGACGACAGGCTGTGACCGGATCTCAGCCGGATGTGACAACTGCTATGCGTTGTCCATGTCGAAGCGTCTAAAGGCGATGGGTGCCGTCAAGTATCAAACAGACGGCGATCCGCGGACGAGTGGTCCGGGCTTTGGGGTCGCTTACCATCCGGATGCGCTCTCTGCGCCCTTTAGCTGGCGACGGCCCCGCCGGGTATTCGTCAACTCGATGAGCGACCTGTTCCATGCGCGGGTCCCGGTCCCATTCATTCGAGACGTGTTCGACGTAATGCGAGACACGCCGCAGCACGTTTACCAGATCTTGACCAAGCGCAGTCGTCGTCTGGCGCTTATCGCACCGCAACTTGACTGGCCTCCGAACGTCTGGATGGGCGTCAGTGTCGAGTCCGCCGAGCAATACGCTCGCGTGCGGCACCTCGCCGAAGTCCCCGCTGCAGTCCGCTTTTTGTCCTGTGAACCACTCCTGGGGCCGTTGCTCGACCTGCCACTGGAAGACATCGACTGGGTTATCGCCGGCGGCGAGAGTGGGGTAGGGGCGCGTCCCTTGGACCCAGAGTGGGTTAGGGCACTGCGTGACCTCTGTCAGCAGTCACAGACCGCCTTTTTTTTCAAGCAATGGGGTGGGCGGCGCTCGAAGAGCGGCGGCCGAACTCTTGACGGCGAGACCTGGAGTGAAATGCCTGAAATCAGGGGCGAGACACGGAGGCCCGTTGCAGCTTCCCCTTTGGCACTTCCTTAACGGTCCCGCGATCCTTGGCAGCCTTGAGAGCCTTGCGAATGTGCGTCTCCCGTGCCAGGCCCAAGGTCTTCCCCAATAGGGTGCCGAGCTCCTCCTCGACTACGAAGCTTCGCTCTCGCTGAAGCAGCGACTCGGCGTTGCCCGCGATGTGCTCGATCCAGGCGTCCTCGTTGTCTTGGAAGTCGAGGCCGCGGAACTCGACCTGACCACCAGTCTCTTCCTCGCGACGGTCCGTGAGCCACTGCCGCCAGGCCATCCGAGCCATCGACATCGATCTGGCCATCTCCCAGAAGCCGTCAGGATGACGCGTGAACAAGATCAGCTCGTAGACCGGCTGCGCAGTCAACGAGTCCGCGACATCCGCTGTGATGTAGCCGTACCCTGCGGCTTTGCCGACGCGGTCGGCATAACCCTCCAGAACCTGTTGGACCCAACCTTCAGGCTCGTCCAGCGCTAGCTGCTGCCACCAATCGCCCCCTAGGGCGTCGTTCAGGGCCGCGATCTGGCCTTCCTTGGCGGTGTATGACTTCGCACTGCGCACTACGCCGGAGATTCGACGAACGGCTTCGTAGGAGAAGTTCATCAACAGCTCGGTCTTCGGCTGCAGAAGTCGCGAGTATCCGGGCTTGTCCCTGCACTTCAGAACGCTGACCACTCGGTCGAAGGAGACCGTGAGCCCGTATGGATCCAGGAACACGAAGAGGGGCAGGTCCCCCACCTCGCCGATCACGGCGTCGACATGAGCCTCGACGGGACCGACCCTCACTTCGTACGTAGACGCATCGACTTCCTTGTCCTTGAGGAGCGAAGTGAGCCGCTCGCAGTAGCTCTTCTCCTTCTCGCTGAAGACGGTGCGCACCGATCGGAGCTGTGCCATCGCAACAGCCGTGTCAACCAGCAGCTCCGGGGAGCCCGGCTCATCATCTTCGTACCGCCCAGGACCCGAGTAGGCGTCGTAAACGACCACCCGCTTGTCCTGTGCCGTTGATCCGACCTTCCCGACCCAGGCGGGGATGTAACTCTTGATCAACTTGTGCTTGTAGTGCGCCGCCGCCTGCGGAGATTCGAAGAAGTTCTTGTTGCTGCTCATCCGTCGGCGTCCATACCGCTAGGACCCGGACGAGGATTCTCACGCCTCGTCGCTTCGCAGGGGCGTTGGGTGCTCGTCAACACCGCGCGCTTCATCTCGAACTCCCCCGTCTCGGTTGAAGGGAAGCTACAGTGCCGCCCGGCCGCCGTCACACGCTCGGGGCCGCGCGGACCCGCACTTGGCACCGAGGGCCACAGTTGACCACCGCTTTCCAGTGGTCCCGAGGTGGTCCCGCGGTGACTGGCGAACTGAGGCGGGTAAGCCATCAGCCGACTGGCCTGGTCTTTCGTGGTGCCCCCCGCAGGATTCGAATCTGCGACACAAGGTTCGAACCTGCGACACACGGTTTAGGAATCCGTACCGAGCGTGGCTTGTATCTCGGAGCGAAAGGCGGACTTGCCTTTCGGCCTGCAGTGTTGCGACGAGTAATCGTGAGCCGGTGATGGTGCTCGTTGGTGTTCTTGCTGACCTACTGCTGACCAGGACACCGAATCTGCAGCGGGGAGCTCGAGTGCTGAGCAGGGTGCTCGGCCACTTTCGGTGCTGCTCTCCAGCGATGTGCCGCGGCGATACCGGTTTCGCCAGTCGCTCCCCACCAGCGTCAGCTTGCCTGCCGCCTTGGTCGGCGCGAGGGCGCTGCGTGTCGCTACGCGATGGGCCTTCGGCCCACCGTTGCCCCGACACTGCGGCGGCAGGTTATGGCTGGCTATGGGAGCGGAGTGGGGAGTGACCAGGGCCGAGGCGTCGAACGGGGATCGCCTCAGCACTGGGACGTCGTGCTCGATGCCAGGCGGCCAGCGATCCGATCGACGTCGTCGAGGTCGCCGGCAATGACCGCCAAGTCAAATGCGGGCGTCTTCTGTCGGCCACCACAGCTAGCTTCGCCCTGTGACCGGTCGACCTCGCAGATCCAGCTTGGCTGCAGAGTTGTCAACGCCGGGTGAATCCTGACCCCCTGGCGCCGGTCGAAAATTGACCCCCTGGTGATCATTCGTCGGGTTGGCCCGCCGCGGGAACGCGGCCGAGGTCGCGGTCTTTGAGTCGGTAGCTGTCGCCCTTCAGCGCGATGACCTCGGCGTGGTGGACGAGGCGGTCGATCATGGCGGCGGCCACGACGTCGTCGCCAAAGACCTCGCCCCAGCGGCCGAAGGCCTTGTTGCTGGTCACGATCAGCGAGGCGCGTTCGTAGCGGGAGGAGACCAGTTGGAAGAACAGGTTGGCCGCTTCGGGTTCGAAGGCGATGTAGCCGACCTCGTCGACGACCAGCAGTGGGTAGCGGCCCAGCCGGATGAGTTCGGTCTGCAGCCGGCCGGCGGCGTGGGCGTCGGCGAGGCGGGCCACCCACTGGGCGGCGGTGGCGAAGGCGACCCGGTGGCCGGCCTGGCAGGCCCGGATTGCCAGCCCGATCGCGAGGTGGGTCTTGCCGGTGCCGGGCGGACCGAGGAAGACCACGTTGTCTTTGGCGGTGACGAAGTCCAGGGTACCCAGGTGGGCGATGGCCTCGCGTTTGAGGCCGCGGGCGTTGTCGAAGTCGAACTCCTCCAGGCTCTTGCGGGCCTTGAAGCGGGCGGCGCGGATGCGCCCTTCCCCGCCGTGCGATTCGCGGGCGGCCACCTCCCGCTGCAGGCAGGCGGCCAGGAACTCCTCGTGGGTCCAGGACTCGGTCCTGGCCCGCTCGGCCAGCCGCGGGGCCGCCTCGCGCAACGTGGGCGCCTTCAGCGCTCGGGTGAGAAACGCCAGCTCACTAGCCAGGTCTCGGGTCGGGGGCATCAGGCCACCCCGCCGTCGAGGCCGAGTGCGGCGTCGTAGGCGCTCAGCGGCCGGGTCTCGACCTCGAGGTCGGGTTCGTGCACCGAGTGCAGCCGGCCGCTGCGCTCCCGGCGCAGCAGCTTGGCGGCGGCCAGGTGCTCGGGATCGGCGATCGTCTGATGCCTGGCCCAGGCCCGGACGTGGTCGGCCACCAGCCGTCCCTCGCAGAGCACCCGCACCCGGTCCAGATCGGCGAGGACCTCGATCCGGCGGCCGATGACCGCCGGATGGACCGAGTAGTCATTGCTGTCCAGGCGGATGTAGTGATCCCGCGCCAGCCGGGTCCAGGCGCGCCAGCCGGTCGCCGGCGCCACCGGCGGCAGGGTGAGCATGCCGGCCCGGTCGGCGGCGATCCGCTCGGCCGGCGCGCAGCCCAGCGCCCGCCGGGTGCGCTGATTGACCCGCGCCAGCCAGCCGCCGAGTTGGGTGTTGAAGTCCGCCGGTGAGGTGAACTCCCGGCCGGGCAGGAAGCTGGTCTCCAGGTAGCCGTTCGCGCGTTCGACCAGGCCTTTGGCCTCGGGATCGGCGGGCTTGCAGACGTAGACCCGGGTGCCCAGGGTGCCGCGGAAGGCCTGGCACTCGCCGGTGAGCTCGGGCTCGCCGCCCCGGTGCCGGCCGATCGCGCCCTCGCCATCCCAGACCAGCAGCCGTGGCACTGCGCCCAGGCCCTGCAGCAGCGCCCACCAGCCGGCGAACAGGTCCTCCGCGGCGCGGGAGGGGATCAGCCGCGCCGAAAGCCAGCGGGAGTAGCCCGAGACCATGGTCAGCACCGGCAGCTGCTTGGCGGTGCGGGTCTGGCCGAACCCGACCGGCAGCTCGATGTCGGGGAACCAGAAGTCGCACTGCACCAGCTCCCCGGCGGCATAGCTGGTCCTCGACGCGGGATCCGGGGGCAGATAGGCCGGGCGCAGCTCGGCGACGCGTTCCTTGAGCACCGTGATGCCGCGGGTCCAGCCGATCCGCTCTGCGATCACCGTCGCCGGCATCGTCGGAAACGCCCGCAGCAGCTCGCGGACCTGCGGCTCGACCTCATCGACGGCCGACCCGGCCGGACGACGTCGATACGCCGGCGGCCCCTCGGCGGCCAGCGCCGCACGAACCGTGTTCCGGCTGACCCCCAACACCCGCGCGATCGACTTGATCGCCATGCCCTCCGCCCGGTGCAGCCGACGGATCTCCGCCCAGTCCTCCACGCTCAACACCCTCTCCCTCTACCGGCCTGACACGCGCCGGGCTGGATGGAGGGGGTCAGTTTTCGACCGGCGATAGGGGGTCAGTTTTCAGGCGGCGCCGACAAGAGTGTCCTGATCTCGCGGCGCAGTGGCATCCGACCCGAAACGGGGCGCTGACGCCAGATGACGTCGCCGTCGGAACCAAGCGCGTCGCTTGGTGGTTGGGCCCCTGCGGCCACCTCTGGGACATGCCGGTGAAGGACCGCACCGGGCGTCAGCGGTCTGGGTGTCCGTTCTGTGCGGGCAAGCGCGTGCAGGCTGGAGAGTCCTTCGCCGACTTGTTCCCGGAGCTAGCCCTCGAGTGGCACTCGACCGACAACGGGTCGCGGCGGCCGGACGCAGTGTCACCCGGCTCGAACCATCGCGTTCGTTGGCACTGCGGAACGTGCGCCCACGAGTGGTCGACGACCGTGGTGCACCGCACCCGTGAGAAGACCGGCTGCCCAGCGTGCGCCGGCAAGGTCGTGGCCCCGGGTCGCTCCCTAGCCGACGTCTTTCCCGACGTTGCGGCGGAGTGGCATCCGGACCGGAACGGCGACCTGCTGCCCACCGAGGTGCTGCCGTTCTCGGCGAAGAGGGTGTGGTGGCGCTGCGGGCATTGCGGCCACGATTGGGTGGCCGCTGTCAGCAAGCGGTCGTCCGGCCGCGGCTGTCCAACGTGCCGCCCGATCGGCGTATCCCGGGTCGCGGTACAGATCGGTGCGGAGCTGGCCACACTGCTGTCAGTCGGCGACTTGGAGCGCGGGGCCACGCGATGCCCGGGCTGTCGTCGGGCTGGAGCCGGACATCGCATTGCCCGACCACCGGATCGCCATCGACGTAGATGGCCGGTTCTGGCACGCCGAGGGTCACCTCAAGACCCGCGGATCTACCAACCGCGATCTGCGGAAGCTGCAGGCGTTCTCGTACGCGGGCTGGCGCCTTGTGCGGGTGCGCGAGGCGCCCCTTCCGCTGCTGGGGCCGTACGACCTCGCCGTCGAGGACCTCCGCACGACGCGCGCCGTCGTCGTCACGCTCGCCGAGCACTTGGTCGACCGGTTCGAGCTGAGCGCGCCTGGGCTGGATGCCTACCGCAAGCGGCGCGGCCTGGCTGCCCGCGACGTCGCCGACGCCCTGCTGCGGAAGTACGAGATCCGAACCGTGGCCGGCCGCACCCTTGCCGACCTGCACCCCATGGTGGCCGCCGAGTGGCACCCCACCCGTAACGGCATCCTTCGGCCGGACGCCGTCTTCGCCGGTTCTGCCCGCAAGGTCTGGTGGCTCTGCGCGGTAGCAGGGCACGAGTGGGACGCGTCATTGCTCAACCGCAGTCAGGGCACCGGATGCCCGTACTGCTCCGGGAATCGCGCCGGGCAGGGCAACACCCTCGCCGACCGGCGCCCAGACCTGGCAGCGCAGTGGCACGCCACGAAGAACGGCGACCTGCGACCGGACCAGGTAACCCCGGGAACGCGACGGAAGGCGCACTGGCGGTGCATCTCAGGCCACGAGTGGGAGGCGTCTATCGCTAGCCGGAGCGTTGGTCGTGGTTGTCCCCGCTGCGCCGGCCGCAAGGATTGCTCATGATTCACCGGTACCACTCGGATCGACTGGCGGCCGGCTGGTGAACGCGGTAGCGGCGGGCCTCCGCCGACCATCCAGGGACATCGTGTCCGCAGGTCTTTGGTGAATGTCGCCGAGGTCCTTGAGGTCGCTGGCGTTCGGCCCGACGCTGCAACCGAGCGCTACAGCGATCGCACGAACGCTCAGCCGTTCGCGGCGCAGCATGCGGACCAGCCTCTGGCGCTGGTGGAGGGACCACGCGCGCGACTCAACGTCGCGTAGCTCGACCTTGCAGTGGGCCGACCAGGACGAAAGCCCGAGTTCGCGGTCGCGCCAGCCCGTCATAATCCGGGTAAAGGCATCTTCGCAGTCCGCGTCCGGGACTGTATACGCCCGTAGTCCCGGGATGCCCCACGGCCTGTAGTCCTTCTTAGTGGACTCCTGGATGTGTGCCGCCAGGTTGACGACCGCTTCGAAGGAACAATCCCGAAAGTATTCCGCGCTCTCGACCAGCTGTGTGCCTAGCTCTGACGTAGCGCGGATCAGCTCGCTCTCGCTGCTGCTGTAGCCGTGGTGCGCGAACGACAGCCACGCGCGCGCGATCGAGCCGCCGAATCGGCCGACGTCCCGCTCGTGAGCCCTGATGCGCAAGCGCGGGCTGTTCGTCTTGCCCACCTTGACGACGCCGAAGGAGAACTCGATCACGTAGATGTAGCCCTGCGGGTCCAATCGCCGGTTCCGCATCGGCCACTCTGGCCAGTGAGAATCCACGCCGTGACCGTAAGCGGCCCCTCCGACACTCTCGGATCACTGCCCCTGGACCTGGTCGCTGGCGTCGCCGTCGATGCGTCCGCCAGCCACGTCAGCGGCGGGGGTCCGTGGTTGCGCGCGCAGGCTTACGTCAATCCTGGTGGTCCGGCCGAGGTCAGTTGTCATCCCGGACATGATTCGGACTGGTTCGCTGACCTGCGGCTACAACGTCCAACGGGGCGCTGACCTGTATGGACGTCGCTTGTGTTGATTGGCGGTCGACGAGCCGGAACGGACCTGTTGCGGACTGGCTGCGGACTGGGTGCCGACCGGACGGCGCCATGGTCGGCAGGGCCAGCGAGCAGGGTCCCGTGATCGGCGCGAGTGAGCTCACCGCCGCGGACGGTGGCCGGCGGCTCCGCTTAGTCGGCCCCGCTCTTTGGGCCCCGCTGTCGGGCGGCTCACAGCCAGCCCTGCCGGCCGAGGGAGCCGCCGAACGGGGGAGCAGAGCCATCCGGCACTCGTGCCTGAGCACGGTGGTTCTTCGTCCACAGAATCCCTCGTGCCGTCCTGACGGAACGCCCGACGAGCCACTCTCGGACTCGTGGTTTCCCACGTGCCTCCCCGATGCCCGGCATCGGAGTCGTCCGCGCCGCCAGCCAGGGCCGGATGCTCGGCCCGGACTGTCACACCCCACCAGCACACTCGCCGCCAGACCCCTGTCCGAGCGGGGGAGCAGGGAGCCGTCATGTTCGAGCCCCGGGCAGCCGACCTCGACCTGGCTGACATCGAGACCGCGCTGGTACGCGGCGCCGTCGGCGACTACGCCGACGAGGCGGCCGTCCTGTTGCTGATCAACTTCGGGCACTGGCTGCGGCAGCTTCAGGTCGCCGATCTGATCACGATCGTCCCGGACATCGAGTGCGACGGCCTCTGGGCGCAGATCGCGTGGGCCGGCCTGGAGTCGGCACTGGTCGCCGGCCGCATCGTCGGCAGCAATGGTGAGGTTCGGGTGCTGCGCGCCGCCGCGAGCATCGCCGAGGGCCACCCGGTCGATCTCGGCGATCTCGCCGCTGGCCTGGACCGGCCCGCTCTGACTCTGCTGCTGGCCGCAATCGCCCACGCCGCCGGCAGCCACGACCACTGGGAGACCACCTACGACGTCGGGGGAGTCCCGCAGTCCGGCCGCCAGCTGCCACCGCTGATCGCGTGGCCCCTGATGGGCTGAGGGACCGATCTTTCTTCGATTCGCCGACGAGAACGATTCCGCGAGGTTGAATACCTCTCGGCGTCGACGTCAGGCGCGCCGGAGGTGCAGTCGGGCGTTTGTGACCGCTGGCCGCTGACTGCTTCGTGTATCGCCTTGCGGACTGGCTTCGGGCCCGGCATCACGCGTCCGGGCCACTCATCGATGGAACAGCGACCGCTCCCCACCCCGATCAGCGTGCCGCCTGCGGCCCGGCGCCGGAAGGGCGCTTCGCGTCCCTGCGGGATGGGCCTTCGGCCCACCCTTCCCCCCACGGCTTGTGCAAAGTCCTCAGACAGGCGGTTCACCTGCGCAGATGCTGGCGTAGAGAGGCTGTGATCCGGCGCGGAATCTCGACCGTCACGTCGTCAGACCCACCGCCAGGTCGCTCTGACCTGGGCAGGAGTCGAGTGCTCACCATGCAGGTGGAGGGCACAGCGGTGGCTCAGGAGCATCCACTTCGGCTGCTGGCCGCCATATTTGCAGGTCAGGCGCGGCAATGCTGACTTTGCAGCGGCCCTGCCCTTCCCCCGCCGCGCCGCAGCCGGAAGAAGGCGGGTAAAGTACTACAGCCGCACTTGGGTGCGTCCTCGGGTTGCGTAGTGGCAGCGGCGGGCTCGGGCCTGGTGTCTGCGTCGCCGGCGTGACCAGTGCAGGACTCGGTGTGGGTCGCGGTCGAGGTGCCAGACCAGGCAGGTGATGAGGTGGCGGATTTCGGGGACGGACAGCTCGGTCAGCTCGCCGTGCAGATCGGGCATCCCCTTTTTTCGCCGCTGGCGGCGGCGCGGGTGACGGTCAGGTAGGCGTGTGCGAGGCATGCCAGGGTGATGTGGCGCTACCAGGCGTCGTAGCGGCGGACCTGGTAGTGGTCCAGGCCGACCTCGCCTTTGGCGGTCTGAAAGGACTCCTCGATCGCCCAGCGGGCACCGGCGACGGCAACCAGGTCGGCCAGCGCCGCATCGGGCGGGCAGAAACACAGGTAGTGGGCGAGCTCCCCGTCGGTGCGGCTGCGGCGGACCAGTAGCCAGTACCGGCCGGGCTCGGACAGCAGCCGAATGGGCACCCGCGCCCAGTCGTAGAGGCGCGGTCCCTTGGCGCCGGCGCCGGCCGACAACCTGGTCCAGCCGGACTCGGGGAGGGCGGTCGAGACCGCGTCGGCGCGGCACTGGACCGGCCGGCCGTCGAGAACGGTGAAGACGGACTGGCTCACCGGGACGGCCAGCACGTAGGGCATGCCGCGCTCCTCCAGCGCCAGGCGCAGCCCGGAGTGCTGGCCGTAGATCTCATCGGCGGCGACCCAGCCGGCCGGCACCCCGGCATCCAGTGCGCGAGCGAGCATCGCCAGCGCCAGTTCCGGCTTCGTCCGAAACGGCACCGCGGAGCCGATGCCGGCTGCCGCGCACCGATCCCGGTCCTCGATCCGCCGCCCAGCCGTATAGCTTGCCGGCCCACTCCCGGCTGTCGAGGGATAGCCACGCCCACACCGGCACCGGCGGGTCCCGCGGCTGCTCGACCTTGGTCAGCTCGTACTCGAGCCGGCCCTCGCGCAGCCGCTGCACCATCACGCCGTTGGTCTAGCCCGTCGAACAAGGGTTCGACCCTCGCGGCACTCCGACGGGTGACGAGTCGTGACTGACCCGTGTCGCGGTGAGGGGCGCGGTGCTGCGGCTAGCTCAACCGCCCGAGCCGGTCAGCGGCCAGAGCGTCTTGAAGGCCACCGCGACGATCAAGACGAGGATCAAGACCGCGACGATGACCCGCAGGACCATGTCCGCGGTGACGCAGAACCGGAACAGCGCCTTGTGGTCCTGCTGCGCCTTCCGGACCTTCGGCTCGGCGTTCTTGCCCTGGTAGCTGGCCTCGGCGACCTGGCAGAAGTAGTCGAGGAAGGGCGACCGGGTCAGCAGATGGCTCAGGAACCGCGCGCCACCCGCGGTCGGGTCCTCGTACCCGGGCGGCTCCGAGACGTCGGTCTGCTGCGGGACTCGGGACGTCGGACGTACCCCGCTGGCGCGCTTGGCGATGGCGCGGGCGTCGATCCTCGGCTCGTCGTCTTGGTCGTCGTCGTTACGCAGGGGGTCGAGCAGGTCCTCCGTCATGCCTTCAGCAGCTGCAGGCGGTACTGCAGGGCGCTCAGCGACACCCCGAAGAGGCGGGCCAGCTGCACGTCGTTGAGACCACGGGCACGGGCCTCCCGCAGCTCCTGCTCGGGCATCAGCAAGGCGCCCGCGAACTGGTTCGCGTAGACCTCCTCGGGCTGGCCCCTGTCCTCGTCCGAGCGCCTGTCGACGTAGTTGATGTCGGCCTGGGCGCCCGGCCCCTCACTGTGCTCGACGTAGTGCCCCAGCTCGTGCGCGACGGTGAACCGGTAGCGGTTCGGCGGCTGGTCCTGATCGATGTAAATCTGGGCTCCGCCGGGCCCGCCGTAGATTAGCCCGAAAACGTCGTTGCCTAGCTCGGCCGAGAACACCTCGACGCCCATGTCTCGGGCGATCTCGACCGGGTCGACGGGCAGGAACCGGTGCGGCCAGAACTCGTCGAGGATCTCGTGGGCCATCTCGTCCGCGGCCGCGCGGATCTCGGGGAAGTTCATGTCCGCGACCGTCTTGGTCGACATCCGGCCCCTCCCTCCGCGGTGCGTCCCAGGTGTTCATGAGTCCTGTAGTGCTCACGCGCAAGATAGCAACGGCCAGGGACGGTCGTGGCGTTCATCTGGGGTCACCGGCGCACATCCGCCCGACCGGCATCTACACCACGGCCGGGTGATGCCTGATGGCAACCCGTAGCCGTACACGTGTCGGCCTCGCTGGTGCGTCCAGCAGAGCCTGCATGACCGCGAGGGTGACCAGTTCGGCGTCGGTCATCCGCGGCGCGATCCCGACCACCGGGCGCGCCGGGGCACGCTCGGGCGCGGCCTTCAGCAGATCGTCAGTTCGTACATAGAGTGCCGTTGCGAGGGTGTCCAGATCGGCGTCCACGAGGACCTCCGAGGTTCGACGTTGGGTCAGCAACGCCGAGACTGGGCACCCTCGCCCGCTCTTCAGGTCAAGCCACGCCGAACCCCGACCCCTTGGGATCGGTCATCTAGACCAGGCGAACCCCTACGCGCCCTGAGACAACCCGTAGGACACCGCGAAGGCGCCCCCCAGAGATGGGATGACGCCCCACAACACCGCCGCCGTAGTCCATACGGCGCTCTCCGTGGCGGCGACGGTGATCAGCTCAGCCACTCCCGCACCAAGGAGTGCGCCGCCGACTGCAATACAGAACTGCACAAGCCAGCGGTGGCCGCGGCCGCGCTTAGTCAGCGCGATGGCAGCGTCTCGAACGTTGCCCGACGAGACATCCGTGTTCCCATTCTGCCGTGCGACCGTGCGACTGACACTCTCAAGATCGGCGAGGAACTGCTCAACCGTTAGCACGAACTGCTGCTGCGCCTGTGGTGAAAACTGGCTCAGCTGCGGCCGAGGCAGCGGGTGCTCGGCCGTCGGCGGCCCTGGCGGCGGGGGTACAGGTGGTGCGGCTTCGGGCGGCACCCTGCCGGCACCGCCTTGACCACCGCCTTGACCACCGCCTTGACCACCGCCTTGACGGCCGCCTTGACGGCCGCGGCCGGTCACAAGTCGTGACTGGTACGTGGTTCAGGCTGCACAACGAAGTTTCTCGGCGGCGGCCCAGTCCGGGAAGGAGCGCCTTGAGCGAGAAGGTCGCCCATCAGTTGGCCAAGCGGCCTCCGCGACCGCGCGCCCAGCGTGGTACCGGCGGCGGCTCCAACTCCTACCGCGACTGTCGCAGCCGCGGCCACTGGGTAGACCGAGTCAGACCGGCCCAGTAGCGCGAGCAGGATCAGCCCGACGCCGACGAGGGCCAGCGACGCAATACGGCTGACAGCTATGATCTTGGTGGCCCGTTGCTCCCGACGAGAGATGCGCTCGACAACGTCTCTCGCCAGCAGTTGGTACTGCCGCTCATCGTCGGGGGTGGATGCCTTCGCCTGATTGATCACCAGTCGATCAGCCCCCGGCCGGCAATCAACCCATGTGATGGCCATATGGACCACTCCCTCCCCCAGCAGAGTCGACGAAGCCTGGCTCCGGACCCCTTCTGAGGCAACACCCTAGGGGCGGCCGCAGTCTCGGCCCTACCCCTGTCTGTATGAGGAGAACGGAAAGTCCCTGACATTTCGGTGTCCTTTGCCAATGGTCATGGTCGACCGGTAGGTCGCTACAGAGTGCGAGCGGCCAGTTGTTCTCGGTGACGCCAGCAAGCTACCCTGGCTCAGCGCTCTCGCCGCTGAGGCGGCGCGGGACCGCAGGCTCGGCGCGCCGGGCTGGCAGCCAGCTCGACTGCGCGATCGGGTTCGGATCACCCCGGGCCTCCTCCCGGGACAAAGCGGACGCTGCTGCTGCCATCTGGGTACCGTGGCGAGCCGGACGCCCAGCGCGTTGATGGTCGCCGGGTGGGGCTCCAGAAGGACGGGATGCTCGCCGTCGTTGCGCATTCCCATGCTGGCCGGCTGGGGGCGGCCATCCCTTGGCGCTGGCTGCAAACTCCGGCTCCAGTTGCCTGCAGTCATAAGCACGGCCCGCAGCAGCTGTTGGTTCCGCCCCCAGTGAGCGCCGGCGCTGACGCCTCACCTCGGTAGGCAGGCCGGCCGGCGCACGGGACGGCCCAGTCGACGGGGCCGGCGGCACACACGGCCGGCGGCACACACGGGCTGATCGACTGCCGCCCCGACGCCCCTCTGCGCTCCAGCCATGTCCGCACAAGTCGTTACCGGAGCCTCACAAGATCAAGGGGTACATACTGAACCGTCCCGGGTTTCATGCCGTCTTCCGGTGTGAGGACTCCCCGGGTGGTGGGTCCGGTGGGGCAGCGTAGTAGGCCTGTTCGTACTCCTCGGGTGGGATGTGGCCCAGCTCGCCGTGCAGACGCGCGTGGTTGTACCAGTGGACGTAGTCGGTGGTGAGTCGTTCGACGTCGGTCAGCTGCCGGAGCGGGCCGTCGCGGAACGGGGAGCCGGCGGCGACGGCTTCGTTCTTGAACAGGCCCATCACGGTCTCGGCGGCGGCGTTGTCGTAGGCGTCCCCGACCGAGCCGATGGAGGCGACCAGGCCTTCCAGGGCGAGGGTGTCGGTGAACCGGATCGCGGTGTACTGGGAGCCGGCATCGCTGTGATGGATCATCCCCGCCGGCACTGGGCGGCCGGCCTGGTCCCGGCGCCACAGGGCCATCGCCAGGCAGTCCTCGACGAAGGCGACGTCCTTGATCGTGGAGACCGACCAGCCCACGATCGCCCGGGAGTACAGGTCGATGGCCAGCGCGACGTAGACGAACCCCGACCACGTGGGCACGTAGGTGAAGTCGGTGACCCAGGCGTGGTTGGGCCGCGGTGCGGAGAACTGCCGGTTGAGCAGGTCACCGGCCCGCCGGGCGTCCTTACCGCCGGGCACGGTGGTGCGCGTCTTGCGGCCACGGACCAGCCCGTTCATGCCCAGCTCGGCCATCAGCCGGTGCACCGTGTGCTTGGACACCGGCGGCCGGTCCTCGGCCGTCATGGCCCGGTTGAGCCAGGCGGTCATCTTCCGCCGGCCGTAGAGGATCTCCGGCGCCGGACGGCCTGCTGGCCCCGCGGTGCGCAGGGCCAGCAGACGGTCGCAGATCTCCGCGTCGCTCAGCGCACGAGCGGACGGTGGTCGGGTGCGCCAGGCCCGGTAAGAGCGTGGGGCGACCTGCAGACCCTGCTCACGCAGCACCTGGCAGATCGGCTCGACCCCACGCCCGGCGGCGTGCTGTTCATCGATGAAACCGAAGATCAACGGGAGCGAGGGTCGAGCTCCCTGGCGAAGAAAATCGAGGCCGCCTTGAGGATCTCGTTGGCCTCACGCAGGTCCCGCACCTCGGCCTTGAGCCGCTTGATCTCCTCACGCTCCTGCGTGGTCGGCCCCGACCGGTCACCCCGGTCCACCTCAGCCTGCAAGATCCACTTCCGCAGCGTCTCGACCCCGACCCCCAACTTCGGCCCCAGCGCCTTCGCGCAGGCATAGGGCGTCGGATACTCCGCGAGCCGGTCCATCGCCATCCGCAGCGCCCGATCACGCTGCTCGGCCGGGTACTTCTTCCCTGGCATGATCCACATCCTTCTCAAAGAAGGAAGCGGCACCAAACCCGGGACGGTTCATACCTTCTGCACGCCGGATAAGTCCACCGGTTACAGCCGACAACCTTCAACCACTCGGTCGACAAAGCTGCGGCAATCCGCAATGACGGCCCCCTGGCGACGCCGCTAGACCCTTCGCTCCAAACGGCACGCATGCTATCAAGATAGGTAGAACAGGCCCCGCCCTGCGGGCCGATTCGCGTTTCTAGGGGTGACGGGTTGGTCATTGTTGGGTGGCGTCGATAAATTGCACGGCGGAATGAAGGTCTACGCCGGCGCGCCAGCCGGCGCCCGTCGTTACCTGGCGGCCGACCGGGGCCGGGCGGATGACTACTACCTGACGGAGGGCGCCGGGATCGCGCGCCGCTTCACTGCCGACCCCGAGGGCGCGGTGGTTGAGCTGGCGCCGCTGTCCGGCCAGCAATACGAGGCCTGGGTGGCCGGGGTGGATCCCGACACGGGCACGCCGCGCGGTCGGCTGCGCACTGATGGCCGCGCGGTCCGGTTCGTAGAGGTGGTGGTCAACGGACCAAAATCCTGGTCGCTGGCCGCCGCACTGCACCCAGATATTGCTCGGGCCTACGACGCGGCGCAGGACCGGGCTGCCGCCCAGATCCTCGGTTGGCTGGGCGAGCACGCCACCACCCGGGTGGGGCCGGCCGGCGGGCAGGTGCAGGTGCCGGTGGAGCGGTTGGAGGCGGTGACGGTTCGGCATTACACGTCCCGGGCCGGTGATCCGCACCGTCACCTGCATCTGCAGATCAACGCGCGTGTCTTTGCCGCCGGCAAATGGCGCGGCCTGCACACCGTTGGCGTCCGTGACTCACTCGCTGCGATCAACGGTATCGGGCATGCCACGATCGCCACCGACCCCCAATTCCGGGCCGCCCTCGCCGCCCACGGATACACGCTGGGGACGACTGGAGAAATACTGCAATTCGCCGAGCATGTGGGCCCGTTCAGTGCACGGGCCGTCCAGATCGGACGGAATGTGGACCGCTATGAACGGGAATGGACGTCCGCGCATCCCGGCGAGACTCCCGGCCCGGCGCTGCGGGCGGCATGGGATCGGCGCGCGTGGGCGGAGGGCCGTCCCGACAAGGTGGTCCCGCGGCCGGGTGCGCACGTCGCCGAACGGTGGCTGGCCGAGCTCGCCAACCTCGGCTACCGCGACCAGAACCTCCCCGCGGCCCTGACAGTCACGCTGGTCGGCAGCTTCGACCGCGAGGCGGCGGCTGAGACGGCGGTGGCCCGGCTGGGCGCGGGCCGGTCGGCGTGGAACGTCGCCGATCTCCGCGGCGAGGTCGAACAGCTGATCGCGGCGCAGGGCATCGTCGCCGACGCTGCGGTCCGGATCGAGCTGGCCGAGGACCTCACCGCCCGCGCGCTGGCGGGCTGTGTTCCGCTGCTGTCCCGGGAGGGGGTGCCGGTCCCGGTTCCGGAGCACATTCGGGCGTGGACGTCCCGGCCGAACCTGGAGGTGGAGGCCGAGCTGACCGCCGGGCTGGCCGCCCGGGCCAACGTCGATGCACTGCAGATCCCGTCGCTGACCGCTGGTCGCTCGGTCGGAGGGTTGGATGCCGGGCAGGCCGCCGTGGTCACCGCCCTGACCGGGGACCGGTTGCTGCTGGTGGTCGAGGGTGCGGCCGGCGCCGGGAAGACCACCACCCTGGCGGCGACCCGAGCGCTGCTCGAGGAGCAGGGGCGCCGGCTGGTGGTGGTCACCCCGACGCTGAAGGCGGCGAAGGTCGCCGCCGCCGAGGTCGGCACCCGCACCGGGTCGGCAGCCTGGCTGGCGTTCCAGCACGGCTGGCGCTGGAACGCCGACGGGGGCTGGACCCGGCTGCAGGTCGGCCAGGCAGACCCGGTCACCGCACGCACCTACGCGGGGCCGGAAGAGGAGGCCAGACTGTGTCCCGAGGATCTGCTCGTG
>JAOPYH010000509.1 GCA_025964715.1 Streptosporangiaceae bacterium
CGCTCACCTCTCCGTCGCCCATCGCGGCGTGCGCGTCGCCGAGTGACAGCAGCGCGCCGTCCACGCCGACCGGCAGCACCAGCCGCGATCCGGGGCCGATGTGGCGGATGTCCAGGTTGCCGCCCCAGCGTCGCGGGGGCACCATCGAGTGCTGTCCGGCCTCGGGCGGCGCGACACCGATCGTGCCGATCATGGGCACCACCGGGATGGACAGGCCGGGCAGGAGCTCCGCACGGCCATTCGTGATCGTCGAGATGCGCAGGTGCGGGTCCGGGAAGTCGTCGGCCAGCAGGCCGAAGCCGGGGATGGAGGCGGTCCAGCCCCAGGTGCCGACGGCCACGTCGAAGATGTCGATCACGAGTGCGTCGCCCGGTTCGGCACCTTCCACTGCGAAGGGCCCGGTGACGGGATTGATCCGCCCGAAGTCCAGGGTGGCCACGTGGGTGGATCCGGAGGACGCGTTCAGCTGACCGCCGCTGGCCTCGACGGTCTCGACCGTGAGCTCCTCACCCGGCTTGATCATCGCGATGGGGGACAGGTCGCGGTCCCAGCTGGTGTGCGTCTCAGTGCGCTTGATGTGCATCAGTCCTCCAGGGAGAGTTCGGTGCCGCGGCCGGTGCGCTTGTAGAGGAGGAGGACCGCCGCTCCGATGACCAGCCAGATGATCCCGCCGATCTTGGCACGCATGTCGGCATTGATCAGGACATAGGCGATGATCGCGAACCCCAGAGCGGGCCCGATCAGGTGCAGATGCCACCGACGGCTGCGGTTGCGCAGCACGAAGTGCACGAAGACCGAGACATGCAGCAGCAGGAAGGAGAAGAGCGCTCCGAAGTTGACCAGGGACGACAGCAGGTCGAGCTGCCCGACGAAGGCGAGTCCGAGGACGAGCGAGATGACCGAGACGAACAGGATGGCACGCTCGGGGATCTTGCGGGTCGGGTGGATGTGCGCCAGGAAGGACGGAAGCTTGCGGTCTCGCGCCATGCTGTACAGCAGGCGCGAGGTCGCGGCCTGAGCCACCATGGAGTTGGCGATCCCGGTGGCGAGCGCCGACGTCACCGCGACCGTCACCTTGAGCCAGCCCCCGCCGGCGATCCAGGCGATGTCGTAGAAGGCGTTGTTGGTCGCGTCGCCGTCGGCGAACGCCGTACGGCCCGGAACCAGCAGGCAGGCCACGAAGGTCTGGATGACGAAGAGCACGGCCACGGCGCAGAGCGCCAGGACCGTGGCCCGGCCGACCAGCCGCCGGTCGCCGTCCTTCACCTCCTCCGAGAGGGTGGAGATCCCGTCGAAGCCGAGGAAGCTGAGCACCGCGATGGACAGGGCACCGAAGATCAGCCCGGGCGTCAACAGGTGCGGTTTCAGCAGCGGCTCGAAGGAGAAGTGCGCGCCGTTCTTGCTCGCCGCGATCGCGGCCACCGCGAAGCCGATGAACACTGCGAGCACGACCAGCTCGGCCACGAGGAAGAGCCGGTTGAGCCGGGCCGTGGACTCGATCCCTAGGTAGTTGACCACGGTGTTGATGAGCACGAAGGCCACGATCCACGCCCATTGCGGGACGCCGGGGACCAAGGAAGTGAGCGCCGCGGCGCTCATGACGTACAGCAGCGTCGGGATGAGCAGGTAGTCGAGCAGGATCGCCCAGCCGGCCAGGAAGCCGACGTTGTCGTTGATGCCGCGGCCGGCGTAGGAGTACACCGACCCCGCGACCGGGAACGCCCTGGACATCTCGCGGTAGCTCAGCGCGGTGAACAGCATCGCCACGAGGCCGATGAGGTACGTGAGCGGCACCATGCCCTTGGAGCCGTTGAACACCACCCCGAAGATCGCGAACGGCGCGATGGGGACCATGAACACAAGGCCGTAGATCATCAGATCGGTCAGGCTCAGCGAACGCTTCAGTTCCTGTTCGTAGCCGAAGGAGCGCAGGGTCGTGCTTTCGGACATGGGGGGCGGGGGCCTTTCAGTCGTGCCGGCCGCGGAGATCGGCAAGGCCCGCGATCAACCGCAGACCTCCAACAGTTGGCATTCGTGCTGAATGCACCCTAGAAGGGTAAAGGTCTGTTTTCCAGATCTTTGCGTTGGGTGACGGTTTCGAGGGTGGGCCTGGGCGCCTCAGAAAACCTGGCCGGCGACGTGCTCGGCGATGGCGAGTGAGGACGTGGCCGCCGGCGAGGGTGCGTTGCGCACCGTCACGACCGGGCCGATCCGGCCGATCCGGAAGTCGTCGACCAGTGATCCGTCGGCGTCGACGGCCTGGGCCCGGACACCCGCGGGAGCCGAGACCACGTCGGTCACGGTCAGCTCGGGGACGAAGGAGCGGGCCCGCGCTACGAACGCGTGCCGTGAGATCGAGCCGTACATCTCCCGCAGACCCATGCGCCAGTGCCGCCGCGCCAGGTGCCGGAAGCCCGGCCACCGCAGCGTCTCCCACAGGTCCGCCGGGCGCAGGTCCCGGCGCCGGTAGCCCTCGCGGGCCAGGGCTAGCACGGCGTTCGGGCCGACGTCCACGCCGCCGTCCACCCGCCGGGTGAAATGCACACCGAGAAAGGGATAGCGCGGATCCGGCACCGGATAGATCAGCCCACGCACCAGGTTCGTACGTCCCGGCACGAGGCGGTAGTACTCACCCCGGAACGGGACGATCGCCGGTCCGGCCGCGTCACCGGCCAGCCGTGCCATCCGGTCGGACTGCAGCCCGGCGCAGATCACCAGGCGGTCGAACTCCATCTCCTCGCCGGCCGTGACGACCCGTACGCGGTCGCCGGCCACCCGGATCGCGGTCACCGCGCAGCCCGTGCGTACGGTCCCGCCCGCCCGGATCACGTCGTCTGCGAAGGCACGGGCGACGGCGGGAAAGTCCACGATGGCCGTGTGCGGAGAGTGCAGGGCCGCCACCCCGGTGGCGTGCGGTTCGACCTCCCGGAGCCCGTGGGGATCAAGCCAGCGCAGTCCGGGCACGCCGTTCTCGGTCGCCCGCCGCTCGATCGCCCGCAACGGTGCCACCTCGGCGTCGGTCCGCGCGATCACGAGCTTGCCGCACTCCTCGTAGGAGATGCCGTGCTCGGCGCAGAACTCCCGCAGCAGGCCTATGCCCCGCCGGCACAGCCGGGCCTTCAGCGACCCGGGCGCGTAGTAGAGACCCGCGTGGGCTACCCCGCTGTTGTGGCCGGTCTGGTGTGCGGCGACCCGGTCCTCTTTCTCCAGAACCGTGATCGCCGTACCTGGGCGCAGCTCGGCGAGCCGCCGGGCCACGGCCAGTCCCAGGATTCCGGCCCCGATCACTCCGACCCTCGTCACAGGGCGACGCTAACGCACCCGGTCCTGGTCGCTGCGACGGCCCAGGCCGGACCTGACCGGACGTCCAGCAAGGACGTCCCGCAAGGGCGTACAGCAAGGGCGTATAGCAAGGGCGTACAGCAAGGACGTACGGCAAGAAGGAGCGGTGAACCGGCAGGAGCAGGATTCGGACGGTCCGAATGGGGGAGTGCCGAAGAATGACGCCCACGCGCCAGCGAGAGGCGGGGCGAGGGGGGTTGCGCGAGTGGCTGCTCGGCGACCTCCGGCAGCCGGAGGTGGGCGGGCCGCATGCCGGTCCGGTCCTGGAGAAGCGCTACCCCTGGTGGCGGGTCATGTGCCTGACCGGAGTGGACTACTTCTCCACACTGGGCTACCAGCCGGGCATCGCGGCACTCGCGGCCGGCGCACTGTCACCTCTGGCCACGATCCTGCTGGTGGCGCTGACCCTGTTCGGCGCCCTGCCGATCTACCGGAGGGTGGCTGAGGAGAGCCCGCACGGCCAGGGCTCCATCGCGATGCTCGAACGGCTACTGCCGCGGTGGAAGGGCAAGCTGTTCGTCCTGGTGCTCCTGGGGTTCGTCGCCACCGACTACGTCATCACCATCACGCTGTCGGCCGCGGACGCCACGGCTCACGCGCTGGAGAATCCGTACGTGCCCCGCGCACTCCACGGCCAGCAGGTCCCCGTGACCCTGGTCCTGATCGGACTCCTGGGCGCGGTGTTCCTCGCCGGATTCAGCGAGGCGATCACTATCGCGGTCACGCTCGTCGGGGTCTATCTCGGCCTCAGCCTGGTGGTCGAGTCGGTCGCGCTGGAACATGTGATCACGCACCCGCACCTGGTCGCGCACTGGAGCCGCCTGCTGACCACGGAATATTCCAGCCCGGCCATGATGGTGGCGGTCGCCTTGCTGGTGTTCCCGAAACTGGCGCTCGGCCTGTCCGGGTTCGAGACCGGAGTCGCCGTGATGCCGCAGATCCGCGGTGATCCCAGCGACACCCCAGACCGGCCGTACGGCCGGATACGTGGCGCGCGCCGGATGCTCACCACGGCGGCCCTGATCATGAGCGTGTTCCTGATCACCACCAGCTTCACGACGATCGTGCTGATCCCGGAGCGGGAGTTCCGCGAAGGCGGAAAGGCCAGCGGCCGTGCCCTGGCCTATCTCGCCCATCAGTACCTCGGCAACCGCTTCGGCAGCCTCTACGACATCAGCACCATCCTGATCCTGTGGTTCGCCGGTGCGTCCGCGATGGCCGGGCTGCTGAACATCATGCCGCGCTATCTGCCGCGCTATGGGATGGCGCCCAACTGGGCCAGCGCGTTCCGGCCCCTGGTGCTGGTCTTCATCGCGGTGGCCTTCGCGATCACCGTGATCTTCCATGCGAGCGTCGTCGCTCAGGGCAGCGCCTATGCCACCGGGGTCCTGGTGCTCATTCTCTCGGCGGCGGTGGCGGTCACCCTGTCGATGCGCCGGCGGGGGCGGCGGCGGGCCGCCTTCGGGTTCGGGTTGATCTCGCTGGTCTTCGTCTACACGACCATCGCCAACATCATCGAGCGCCCGGACGGAGTGAAGATCGCGTTCTTCTTCATCACCGCGATCGTGGTCACGTCCCTGATCTCGCGAGCGACCCGGTCCACGGAGCTTCGGGTCACCGACATCAGTTTCGACGACCTCGCCAGGCGGATCGTGACCGACCTGGCGGCCGGCGGGACCATCCGTCTCGTGGCCAATGAGCCGGACGCGCGGGACGCGGCCGAGTACCTGGAGAAGGAGGAGGAGACCCGGGAGATCCACCACCTGTCGCAGGACGAGCCGGTGGCCTTCCTGGAGGTGACCGTGCCCGACCCCTCGGAGTTCGCCGCCGATCTGCAGGTCACGGGCGAGGAGCGGTACGGCAAGCGCATCCTGCGGATGGAGAGCCCGACCGTGGCCAACGCGATCGCCGCCCTGCTGTTCCGGATAAGGGACATAACGGGCAAGAAGCCGCACGTCTACTTCCACTGGGCGGAGGGCAACCCCATCATGGCGATGCTGCGATATCTCATCTTCGGCAGCGGAGACGTCGCGCCGCTCACGCGCGAGGTCGTACGGCACGCCGAGCGCGACGTCACCAAGCGCCCCCAGGTGCACGTCGGATAGCCGGCCCCGTGGTCCACGGTCCTATGTGGTCAGGGCCCGAGTGGTCAGGGCCCTATGCGCTTGCGGCCTTGGGCGCGCACCTTGCGCCGCTGGGAGGGATCGAGCATGAGATAGGCGACGGCCGGCACCGCGATCACGCCGAGGATGATCAGTGCGGAGAGGTACCAGGGCAGGATCCAAAGCGTCAACAGCCCTATCGCGACGCCTCCGATGACGAACTTGGTGCGTGTCGACATTCGTGAACCCCTCCGGCCGCAGTTGCAGTAGTAGTGAGACGGCCGCTCGACCGCCGCGGTTCCGGCGGAGCCGTGTATCCACGATATATCTCATGCGGCCGGACGCCAGGGCTACACGCGATGCGTCCGCTGCCCGCCGCCCAGAGTCCGGAGCACCTCGCTGTGCAGGTGCCCGTTGGTACAGACGACGCTGCCGCCGTCCGGGGTGGGCACGCCACTGAGGTCGGTGAAGATCCCACCCGCCTCCTCGATGATGACCTGCAGCGCGGCGAGGTCCCAGAGGCTGACCTCGGGCTCGGTGGAGATGTCGACGGCGCCCTCGGCCACCATCATGTGGGACCAGAAGTCTCCGAACGCCCGGGTGCGCCACACCGAGCGGGTCAGATCCAGGAAGTTGTCCAGCCGGCCCCGCTCCTCCCAGCCGCTCAGACTGGAGAAGGACAGCGACGCATCGGACATCTGGGTCACCGCGGAGACCTGGAGGCGGCTGGCCTTGGTGAGGCTGCGCCCGGTCCACGCGCCGCCGTCCCGCGCCGCCCACCACCGGCGATTGAGAGACGGGGCCGATGCCAGGCCCACGACGACCTCGTCCTCGTGCATCAGCGCGATGAGGGTTGCCCACACCGGCACGCCGCGTACGAAGTTCTTCGTGGCGTCGATGGGGTCGATCACCCAGCAGCGGGAGCCGTAGCCGGTTCTGCCGTACTCCTCCCCTAGCACGGCGTCCCGCGGGCGGGCCCGCTTCAGGGTCCCGCGGATCTGATCCTCCACCGAGCGGTCGGCGTCACTGACCGGAGTGAGATCCGGCTTGGTCTCGATGCGCAGGTCGAGCGCGCGAAACCGCCTGGTCGTGATGTCGTCGGCCGCGTCGGCCAGCACATGCGCCAGACGCAGATCATCGGAATAGCCCGCCACGACGGGCCACGCTACCGCGATCACGCCATGTACAGACAGACTTACCGGTGCGAAGGAGCCGACTTATCCGCAGATGCCACAGCCGGGGCCGCGGCGCCAGGCGCCGGCGTGTCGCGAGGTTTGATCCACTTGCGGCCCGTATGCATAGCAACCGCTGAGCCCGTTAAGTGCGTTGTGGGCGTGCGGACCGGGACACGATGGGAGCATGGGGACATGGCCCATGACCTTCCCGCCTGGGTGGCCGAGCTGACGGACCCGCGTCGTGCGAAGACCCTCGACCAGCTCGCCGACCGGCTCGTACCGCTCGCCGAGCACTCCATCGACGTGTCCCGCCGGCTGCAGGCTCTGCTCAATGACCTGAACACACCCTTCAACAGCGAGGAACTGTACGGACGGGTCGAGCGGCTGAAGGCCAGGACCGTGGAGGCCCTGGAAGAGATCGCCACCGAGATCTCCGGCTCGGCCAAGGAGCGGATCGAGCGGACCTGGGCCGCGTGGCGTGAACGTGGCGCCGGCGAGGAGCTCAGCGCGGTGCTGATGGGACGCCTGGCGGAGGAGGTGCTTCCGTTGCTGTCCCGGCAGGAGCGGACCGTCGCCGAACAGGTCGCGGCCCATGTGGCCGGAGTCCTGGACACCGTCAACAAGCGGCTGCTCGGCCGCCTGGAGGAGCTGGCGGCGGCGACGACCGACATGGTCCACGAGGTGCTGCCGCTGGCACACGAGGGTCTCGATCTGGCCGGCCGCGTCTCAGCGCTTTCCGGCCGGGCACGTCAGTCCGGCCACGGCTCCATCCCGGCCGAACTCGCCGCCGAGGCGGTCGAGATGGCGGGCACCTTCGACGCGACGGTCGGGCGTCTCGAACTCGAATGGTCTGCGTTGGGGGCCCGCACCGCCACGGTGCGCGGCGCGATCCGGGCAGCGGAGGAGACCGCGTTCAGCGAGGTCACCACGGAGATGGCCGCCTGTGTGGAAAAGCTCGCCCTCGACCACATCAAGGTGCTGAACGACGCCGAAGCCCGGGCGATGGCCCTCGTCGAGGAGATCACCGCCTCCGCCCAGGCGTGATCGAACGGCCTAGTCGGATTCCCCTTCGCGGGCCTGCAGCAGGCGGCGCAGGGAGTCGAGCCGAGCCTCGTCGGCATGGCCGGCGGCCACCCAGGCGTCGAGGGCGCAGTCCGGCTGCAGGTGACTGCAACCGCGTGGGCATCGCACCGCGCCCTCGGCCAGGTCGGGGAAGGCTCCGATGAGGTTCAGCGGGTCCACATGCGCGAGCCCGAAGCTTCGTACGCCAGGTGTGTCGATGATCCAGCCGCCGTCCGGCAGTTCCAGGGCGATGGCCGAGGAGGAGGTGTGGCGGCCCCGCCCGGTCACCGGGTTGACGTGACTGACCGCGCGCAGGGCGTCCGGGACGAGCGCGTTGACCAGCGTCGACTTCCCCACACCCGAGTGACCCACGAGGACGCTCATCCGTCCGGTCAACCGTTCCAGCAGCTCGTCCGCGGGGCCGCCCCGCCGCGTCACCACGAAGGGCACGCCGAGCGGGTCGTAGGCCGCCACGAGCTCGTCGGGCGAGGCCAGATCGGCCTTGGTCAGACACAGCAGCGGGTCGAGTCCGGCGTCGTAGGCGGCCACCAGGCAGCGGTCGATCATCCGCGGCCGTGGCTCCGGGTCCGCCAGTGCCGTGACGATCAAGAGCTG
This sequence comes from Streptosporangiaceae bacterium, assembly GCA_025964715.1. GTDB lineage: Bacteria > Actinomycetota > Actinomycetes > Streptosporangiales > Streptosporangiaceae > Actinomadura_C. The sequence goes on from JAOPYH010000509.1 coordinate 8,297, forward strand.
GTCGGCGTTGGCGACGATGATGCGCTCGAACGGATCGGTGTCGTCGGCCGTACGCCGCAGCGCCGAGGACCGTGGCTGCACCCGGACGATACGGGCCAGCGCGTCCGGCTCACCGGAGATGTCTCCCACCAGGAACACCCGGTCGCCCACGACCACGCCCTTGCGGCCGAGCTCGCGTGCCCGCATGGCGGTCACCATGCGGTCGTCGACCAGGCACCGGTAGCGGCCCCGGTCCACGGCGAGCACCAGACCGGTGACCGCCTCCTCGTGCGCGGGCCTGCGGCGGGTGCGCGGCCGGGTGCCACGGCGTCCTGGCCGTACCCGTACGTCGTCCTCGTCGAAGTCGCTCAGCCGGCGTGCCAGGGTCACCCCTCCAGCATTCGGGCCCACAGTTCGGTGAACTGAGGGAGGGTCTTGGCCACGGTGCCGACGTTCTCCACCTGGATCCCGGGTACGGCCAGGCCGAGCACCGCCGCCGCCATGACCATGCGGTGGTCATCGTAGGTGTGGAACAGCCCGCCGTGCAGCGCGCGTGGGCGGATCTCCAGGCCGTCGGGCAGTTCCCGGACGTCTCCGCCGAGCGCGTTGATCTCCGTGACGAGCGCCGCCAGCCGGTCGGTCTCATGCCCGCGCAGGTGGGCGATGCCGGTGAGCCGGGAGGGCGAGTCCGCCAGTGCCGCCAGGGCCGTCACCACCGGGGTCAGCTCCCCGACGTCATGCAGATCCGCGTCGATGCCCTGGAAGGTCCCCTCGCCGCGTACGGTCAGTCCGCCCTGGCCGTGGGACACCACCGCGCCCATCCGCGCGAGCAGGCCGCGGAGCGCGTCGCCCGGCTGGGCGGTCTCCGCAGGCCAGTCCCGCACCGTCACCCGCCCGCCTGTCACGAGTGCGGCGCCGAGGAACTGTGCGGCATTGGACAGGTCGGGTTCCACAGTGCTTTCGCCACCCTGGATGGGGCCGGGCGCGACACGCCAGACGTCCGGCTCCACTTCTACGGACGCGCCCGCGGCGCGGAGCATCTGGACGCTCATCTCCAGGTGCGGGGCCGAGGGCACCGGCGGTCCCACATGACGCACCTCCGCGCCCTTGTCGAAGCGCGGCGCCGCGAGGAGCAGGCCGGAAACGAGCTGTGAGGAGCTGGACGCGTCGATGGTCACCGCGCCGCCCGGGACCCGGCCACGACCGGAGAGCGTGAAGGGGAGTGCGTTACGGCCACCGTCGTCGAGTTCGACCCCGAGTGCCCGCAGCGCCGAGATCAGCGGGCCCATCGGCCGCTCGCGGGCCCGGGGGTCGCCGTCGACGGTCACGTCACCGTCGGCGAGCGCCGCCACCGGAGGCAGGAACCGCATGACCGTTCCCGCGAGCCCGGTGTCGACCGAGGTGCTCCCCGTGAGCTCGCCGGGCGTGACGGCCCAGTCGTCCGTGCCGCTGATGCCCACTCCGAGGGCACGCAGCGCGTCGGCCATCAGGACGGTGTCACGGCTCCGCAAAGGGCGCCGCACAAGCGTGGGCGCCTCGGCCAGCGCCGCCAGGATGAGGGCCCGGTTGGTCATCGACTTGGAGCCGGGCAGGTCGAGGGTCGCGTCGACCGGGCCATCGGCCGGGGTGGCGGTCCATTCGGGCATGTACGTGAGGTTACCGGGTCGTGCGGTCCCGGAATCTTAGTGCTCGGCTGGGCAACGGCATGACCAGACTTCGGGAATGTCGCGGGAGATCACCGGCCTTCCCCGGCCGGTGCGGGTCTACCTTCGAGGCGGTCGAACGTACGTTTCCCCGCCCCGTGCGGGACCTGGCAAACGTCGTGAACTCGGGGGAGGCGACCGTGGAGGACTTGCTGGACACCCGGCGGCAGGGCTCGGGGATGGCCGCCGTCCTGGACACCCGGCTGATGCGCCACGCCGCGGCGATGGCGCGTTACCTCGTCGTCTGCGTGCTACTCGCCGGCCTGACCGCCGGCTGTGTGATCGCCCAGGCGGGGTTGCTCGCGCACGCCCTCTCGGCCTCCATGGGGCGGGGCTCGCCGGCCCCGTCGCCGCCGGTCGTCGCCGCCTTGATCGCGTTGGTGACCGTACGAGGGGTGCTCGCCTGGGCGCAGGGGTTCGCGGCATGCCGGGCCGCGGCCGCGGTCAAGTCACGGCTGCGCACGCGGCTGCTCGCGCACCTGGTCCGGCTCGGCCCGCGCGTCCGGCCGGATGAGCCGGTGGCCTTGATGACCCGTGGGCTGGACGGGCTGGACCCGTACTTCTCCCGCTATCTCCCGCGGCTGGCCACCGCCGCCGTCGTCCCGCTGCCCGTGGTGGTCGCGCTCGCCGCAGCCGACCACACGGCCGCCGGGATCGTGCTCGCGACGCTGCCGATGGTGCTGCTGGTGGGTGGCCTCATCGCCATGCACGCGGCCGTCCGGACCAGGCGGCACCGGTCGGCCCTGCAGGCGCTCGCCGGGCACTTCACCGACGTGGTCGCGGGGATCCCGACCCTGAAGGTGTTCGGCCGGGCGGGCACGCGGGTGCGGGAGATCGTCGCCGTCACCGAGGAGTACCGGCGGCTGTCCATGGACGTGCTCCGGCTGTCCTTCTGCTCCGCCCTCGTGCTCGAGGTGGCCGCGGCCCTCTCGGCGGGGCTGGTCGTGGCCTCTGTCGCGGTCCGGCTCGCGACCGGGGCGATGACGCTCGAGACCGGGCTGTACGTGCTGCTTCTGACGCCGGAGGTCTATCTGCCGCTGCGCCGGTTGCTCGCGTCCTTCCACGCCGGCCGCGCGGGCCTGGCGGCGGCCGACCGGGCGGTCACACTGCTGGAAACGCCCGTCCCGGCGCCGCCGGCGCGAACGCCCGCGAGATCGAGGCGCAAGGGGCGCGGCCGGCTCACCGGGGTGCGGGCTCTGGAGATACGGGTGGACGACGTCGTCATCGCCCATCCCGGGCGGGCTCCGCTCGGGCCCGTCTCGCTGACCTTGACCCCGGGCACCGCGACCGCACTGATCGGCCCCCCGGGCATCGGCAAGTCCAGCCTGGTCGCCGCCATGCTGGGCTTCGTCCGTCCGGCGGCCGGCCGGATCACGCTGGGATACCTGGAGCCGGCCACCGACGAGGGCTGGCGCAGACGGATCGCCTGGGTGCCGCAGACCCCTGCCCTCTTCGCCGGAACGGTCGCGGACAACATCGCGATCGCGGCGCCGGGCGCCCCAGGAGAGGCCGTGCGCAGTGCCGCGGAGGCGAGCGGCGTCACCTCGTTCACCCGGCTCGGAGCCGTGCTCGGTCCGACCGGGACAGGCATGTCCACGGCCGAACGGCAGCGGATCGCGCTGGCCCGGGCCGTGCTGCGGTGCGCCGTCCTCGACACCTCGCTGCTGTTGCTCGACGAACCCACAGCAGGGCTCGACGTGCTCGCGGAGATCGAGGCGTCCGAGGTCATCCAGGGCCTCCTGCCCGGTCGTACGGCCTTGATCGTCACGGACCGGCAGGCCCTGCTCACCCGCGCGGACCGCGTCGTACGGTTCGGTACCGCTCCGGTGGCGGTGCCGGCATGAGGCCCAGGGCGGCCGAAGGGGCCTTCCGGGCTCGGTTCGGGGTCGCGATCGCGGCCGGCACGGGCGCGCTGGCCTGTGCTCTCGGGCTCGTGGCCTCCTCGGCCTGGCTGATCTCCCAGGCCTCGGGGCGGCCGCAGGCGCACCACCTGCTCGTGGCCATCGTGGCCGTTCAGGTGTTCGGCCTCGGCCGGTGCGTCCTGCGGTATGCCGAGCGGCTCACCGCGCACGACGCCGCACTCCGGCTGCTGGCGAGCGCCAGAGTGCGGCTGTACGAGCGGCTGGCCGCCCTTGCTCCCGCCGGACTGCATGGGTGGAGGTACGGGCGGCTGCTGCGGCTGCTGGCCGGCTCGGCCGACGGGATCGCCGACCGCAGGCTGACCGCCACGGTGCCGCTGGCGGCCGCATCCTTCGCCGGCCTCGCCGTGGTGGCCTTCGAATGGTGGCTGCTGCCGGGGGCCGGCGTGGCTCTGCTGGCGGCGCTGCTGACCGGGGGCGTCGCGGCACCGTGGGGCCGGCATCGCCTGGCCGTACGTGCCGAGCGCCGCGTCACCCGGCATCGCAGCGATCTGGCCGGGATGACCCGCGAGACGCTGCGCGGCCTTCCGGAGCTCATCGCCTGCGGGGCCGCGCCGCAACGGCTCCATGGCATGCGCCGGGTCGATACGGCGCTGTGCACCGCGGAGAGGCGTCCGGCGTGGACCGCCGGACTGGGCTCCGCCATGACCGTCCTCGCGACGGGAGCAGCCGTGCCGGCGGCCCTGCTGCTGGGCGCGCATGCCGTGCGCGGCGGCCGGCTCGACGCGACGCTGCTCCCTGTCGTCGTGCTGATCCCCCTGGCCAGTGTGGAGACCGCCGGAGCGCTGGCGGCGGCGGCGCGGCAGGCGCTGCGGTCCCGCGCCGACTCGGCCCTGCTCCGGGCCGTGCTGAACGTTCCAGACCCGGCGACCGGACCTGTCGAGCCGGCCGAGCCGCTGCCCGTGCCGCCGGCCGTGCCGGCGCCTCGGATCGGGGGAGCCGCCGGGCTCCGGGACGCGACCGCGGGGAGACCGGGTTACGCGTTGAGCCTGCGCGGACTGCGGGCGGTCTGGCCCGGCACGGACGGTGAGAACCTGACGGGGCTGGACCTGGAGCTGCCACCGGGCCGGAGGGTCGCGGTGGTCCGTAGCGATGGTGGGGGCGCGGGCCAGTCCACTCTCGTGGCGGTCCTCCTGCGGCTCCTCGACTACGAGGGCTCGGTGACCCTGAACGGTGTGGAGCTGCGCGACCTCGCCGGCGACGATGTACGCGGCATCATCGGCCTGTGCACCCGGGGCGCGCACGTGTTCGACGCCACAGCCGCGGACAACGTGCGGATCGCCGAGCCCGGCGCGAATGACGCCGAGGTGTCGAGCGCCCTCAGACGCGCCGGGCTCGGCTCCTGGCAGGCCGCGCTGCCGGACGGCCTCGCCACCCGGTTGGGCGAGCATGGGCGGGCCGTCTCGGGCGGCGAGCGTCTTCGGATAGCGCTGGCGCGCGCCTTACTCGCCGACTTCCCGGTGCTGATCCTGGACGAGCCGGAGCCCTGTCCGGATCAGTGGCCGGATCTGGACAACTGTGGCCGGCCGGGTGCTGACGGCGCCGTGCCGGTGGATCAGCCCGCGGATCTGCTCGCGGCGACGGCGGGCCGTACGGTCCTGCTCGTCACGCGCCGTGGGCCCACGCCGGGGGCCGACGCGATGCTGCGCCGGGTCGACGAGGTCATCACGCTCGGCTGACCGGCGAGCCGGCACATCCTGGCGCTTGTGCCACTGCTGGGGGACGGAGGTCGTCAGCGCTTGGCGAGCTTCTTGGCCTCCGCGGTCGCGTGCTTGCGCAGGTGCCGGGTCTCGGCGCCGGCTCGGATGCGGGCGTCGCGGGCTCGGCGGGCGAGAGCCGAGCGGCGGCGAGGTTCGGTGGTCATGCTGAGCAGCGCACCGAACAGGCTCACGTTCTTGAGCAGGTGTGACCGCTCGCTGGTGCGCCGCTCCGGGTCGTCCTCGGTCCAGTAGCGATGCTCGGTGAGCAGGCTCGGGACCAGCTGCACGGTGAGAAGCAGCGTGGTGAGCCGCTTGAACCGGCCGAGCGCGAGGAGCGCTCCGGTGCTGAGGCTGAGCGCGCCTTCGATCCGCACGAGCGCCACCGGGTCTCTGGTCGGCAGCCAGTCGACGCGGTCGGCGATGGTCTTGACCGTGGGCGCGACCTGCTCGGCGCGGGCGCGGGGGTCGCGGAGCGTCTCCAGTCCGGTCACCACGAAGGGGAGCGCGACGAGGGGTCGGGCCAGGCTTCTAATCGGTTGCATGAAGGCCTTCATGCCCAACCTTCGGCGTGTCACCCTCACTCGGCGGATTGGGCACTATGAGGAGCATGTGCGGACGCTATGCCTCGGCGCGCAAGCGCCAAGAGTTGCTCGACGACTTCCAGATCGAGCTGGACGCCACCGAGGACGCCCTCGAACCGGACTACAACGTTGCTCCTACCAAGCCGGTGCCGGCCGTCATCACCCGCGCTCCGCACGGGCCCGGCGATGGGACCGATGCCGCCGGGGCGGGCCCGGCACCTGACACCGCCGCCCGGGTCGTCCGGCAACTCCGCATGGTGCGATGGGGGCTGGTCCCGTCCTGGGCCAAGGACGCATCGATCGGCAGCCGCCTCATCAACGCGCGCGCCGAGACGGTGCACGAGAAGCCGTCGTTCCGGAAGGCTTTCGCACGGCGCCGCTGTCTGCTTCCCGCCGACGGCTATTTCGAGTGGTACACCTCCGCGACAAATGGCAAAAAACCGAACAAAGAGCCTTTTTTCATCCGTCCTCGGGATGGAAAGATCATGGCGATGGCCGGGCTGTACGAACTGTGGCACTCTCCCGAGGGTGAATGGATCTGGAGTTCCACCGTGATCACTACGGCGGCGACCGACGATCTCGGACGAATTCACGATCGCATGCCTATGATCGTCCGGCCGGACCGCTGGGACGCCTGGCTCGACCCCGCCCGTACGGGATCCGAGGAGACAAGGGACCTCCTGGTGCCCGCTATGACGGGGGCGATGGAGGCTTTTCCGGTGTCGAAGGCGGTCAACAACGTCAGAAATAACGGCGCTGAGCTCCTGCAGCCATTGCCAGATGGGGATATTTCCGGAGAATATTCGGACACGCTGTTCTGACCGCGCGCTCGTGGGAGGTCGGGCTCCTGTTCGGGGGCGGGACGGAGAGGAGTGCGCACCACTGTGGACACCGCGGCCGTTAGTACACGCCTCGCGACAATGCTCGCCGACCTGGACAGGTCAATTGCGATCTTGAAAGGCGAGCATCCCGATCCGGGAGCGTCGGGCTACGACAACCACCCCGCCGACGCGGGGACGAACCTCTCCGACTCCGATCGGGCCGAGGCGTCGCTCGACGCCATGCAACGCCAGCGGTCCACCGTCCTCGCGGCGCTCCGGCGCATCGTGACCGGGACGTACGGGGAGTGCGTGGACTGTGGCCGGCCCGTGCCGGAGGGAAGGCTCGAGGCCCGCCCCGACGCGGCCCGCTGTGTCGCCTGCCAGTCCAAGCACGACAAGGCGAGAAGGTAGCAGCGCGGCAGGACCGCCGTACGAACGCGCGGGGGCCTCAGCGCGAGAGCCTTCGGGCGCTCGCGACGAGGTGGATGCCCACGGACTCGTCATTCATGGGAGCCGCCAGCTCGGTCTCGACGAGCCGGGACAGGGCCTTGGGGTCTCCGGCCAGCATGTGCTCGACGGTCGAGGCGGAGAGCACGGTGCGCGGGCGGATCCACTCGACCTCGAAACCCGCCTCGGTGAGGAGCTCGCGCAGCTGGTCGGCCCAGAAGCAGCGGGTGATGGTGCCGTCCGGCCACGGCACGAGCACGACCTCGGCGCTCGGCACGTCGGACAGGTGCGCCCAGTAGTTCTGCTCGGCGAGGATCGCCATCCCCAGCATCAGGGAGTCGACCGACAGCAGGAGCCGCCCACCTGGCCGCAGCACCCTGGCCATCTCGGCGACCGTCGACTCGGTGACGAGGTGACGGGACAGCATCCGGTTCTCGGCGATGACCGCGTCGACGCATCCGTCACCGAGGAAGCCCAGCGTGCGTGTCTCGGCGATGACCCGTCGCCAAGCCCCGGGGGCATGGTCCTGGGCGGCCGGGCCGCGGCCGAACCCGTTGACTTCGCGATCACGGGCGGGGAGCCGCGCGTTGCGCCCGGCCCGCCGGCTCGGCATCGGCGCGCCGTTAGCACGAGCGGCGCGCGTCAGGGACTCGGGCACGAGCGGCCGGGCCACCAGGGAAGCCGTGGCCTCGAAGCGGCCCGAGCCGCCGAGTGGGACATGACCGGGAACGGTGCCGTTGACCGGGCCGTGCGCGGGGTCGAGCACCTCGATGACGGTGTGGCCGGCCGCCGCGGCCTCCTCGGCGCACCAGGCCCGGGGGCCGGAGAGGTCAAGGATCCGCGCTGGACGGCGCGGGAGCCAGCGGGTCAGCTGGGCGGCCGCCACCGCCCAGTAGAACGACCAGTACGTGGCCAGTGAGTCACCGGCGTCCGGGTCGTGACGGACGCTCACCATCGACGGGGTGGGGGGTCTTGCCGGCAGCGGCAGCAACGGTGGCTCCTGTTTCTCGCCGTGTAAGGAACTTCTTTCCCCGTTTGGGCGCTCAGATCACCCTCCGTACAGGTTGGGTTGGGCTGACCTGTAGGGCTGAACTCGCCGGGACTCGCCCGGGTCCTTTCTCGTCCGGCCAGGGAATCGTACGGGTGGTGCGGCTGTTGCACTCGGCTGTAACCGTCTGGCACCGGCAGACAGGCGGAGACCCCGCCGGGGGGCGAGAACCAAGGCCGGACAGAACCTGGAAGACGATCCGGAGAGACGATCCGGAGAGACGACCCGGAGAGACAACGAGGTGCAGCCGATGCCCGTGGCCGAGGATGTCAGGGTGCCGGGGGGCGCTGTCGTGATCCGTCAGCGCGGACCGATATCGTCGATGACGAAAGGCGTACGCTATGGCGACGCCAAAGTCACCGAGGGGGTGGGTCAGGTCCCTGGTACGGCGGAGACCGTGGAGCAGCGTGGCGCGCGATTCGAGCGCGATGTGCTCCCATTCCTGGATCAGCTGTACTCCGCGGCGTTGCGGATGACCCGCAACCCGGCGGACGCGGAGGATCTGGTTCAGGAGACCTTCGCGAAGGCCTTCGGATCCTTCCACCAGTTCAAGGAAGGCACCAACCTCAAGGCGTGGCTCTATCGCATCCTGACGAACACCTTCATCAACACCTACCGCAAGAAGCAGCGTGAGCCCAAGCGCTCAGCGGCAGAAGAGGTCGAGGACTGGCAGCTGGCCCGGGCGGAGTCGCACACCTCCAGCGGCCTGAAGTCGGCCGAGGCCGAGGCGCTGGAACACCTTCCCGACTCGGACGTGAAGCGGGCGCTGCAGGACCTGCCCGAGGACTTCCGCATGGCGGTCTACCTCGCCGATGTCGAGGGCTTTGCCTACAAGGAGATCGCCGACATCATGGGCACCCCCATCGGCACCGTCATGTCACGCCTGCATCGCGGGCGCAGACAGCTCCGGTCGATGCTGGAGGACTATGCCGTGGACCGCGGGCTCAGCCGCACCGGAGCCACGGGGGGGGACTCGCAATGAGCTGCGGGAGCCCCCACGACAAGCCGTGTGACGAGGTCCTCGCGGAGGTCTACACCTATCTCGACGGAGAGCTGGCCGAGGGCGGCTGCGCCGAGGTCCGGCAGCACCTCGACGAGTGCGGCCCTTGCCTGCGTGAGTACGGCCTCGAAGAGGCGGTCAAGAAGCTGGTCGGGAAGTCCTGCGGATGCGACCCGGTGCCCGCCGACCTGAGGGCCAAGGTCCTCATCCGGATCCAGCAGCTCCGTGCGGAGATCGCCGAGGCTGAATAGCCGAGGCTGGACGCCGACGCCGGACGGGCACCTGAGTATCCTTCGACGGATGCGCGTACTCGTCACCGGCGCGGCCGGGTTCATCGGTTCCCATCTCGTCGACCGGCTGGTCGCCGAAGGCCACGAGGTCATCGGCGTCGACGACCTGTCGTCGGGAGGCAACCGCCTCGACGGCGCGGAGCTGCACCGGCTCGATGTCGCGGGCCCCGCGCTCGCCGAGCTGGCGCGGGAGCGCCGTCCCGAGGTGATCTGCCATCTGGCGGCGCAGGTCAGCGTCCGCAAGAGCGTCGCGGACCCGATGCACGATGCCCGGATCAACGTCCTCGGGACGGTAGGCGTGCTCGAGGCGGCGCGGGCCTCCTCGGCGAGGAAGGTCATCTTCACCTCCTCGTGCGCCGTGTACGGCGTTCCGGCGGGCCTGCCGGTCCCGGGTGACGCGCAACTGCGGCCCGCCTCCCCCTATGCGGCGTCGAAGGCGTGCGGCGAGGTCTACCTGGAGACCTACCGGGCTCTGCACGGCATCGACTACACAACGCTGACCCTGGCCAACGTCTATGGCCCTCGGCAGCGTCCCGAAGGTGAGGCCGGGGTGATCTCGATCTTCTCCGACGCCCTGCTGACCGGGAAGCCGACGAAGGTCTACGGCGAGGGCAAGAACACCCGTGACTACGTCTATGTCCTGGACGTCGTGGACGCCTATGTCCGGGCCTGCGGCCAGGATGGCAGCGCGCGGCGTTTCAACATCGGCACCGGCGTGCAGACCACTGACCGGGACCTGCACACCCTGGTGGCCGAGGTGGCCGGCGTCCGTGACGAGCCGGAGTTCGCGCCGCCCCGGCCCGGTGACCTGCCGGCCATGGCCGTCGACCCCGCCCCCGCGACCGAGGGTCTGGGATGGTCACCGCGCATGAGCCTGCGGGACGGGCTGGCCGCGACCGTGGACTGGGCGCGGCGACGCTAGCGCGTGATCGCGGACGGTGAAGGGAGGTTCACACTTTGCTCACGAATCCTCGTCTCGCCTGTGGGGCGGACGTCTCTGGCGTTAGGGTTGGTGTGCGATCGACCGGCGGCGGCGGGGCGGAATCCTGGGGTCACAGAACCGCAGGGGACCTGCCCGCCGTCACCATTCCTGGTCCGAGACAACGGAGCGGGGGCTGACTGAGTCATCGGGCTAAGGGGAGGCACGCAATGCTCGAACGCATGGTTACGGTGGCCACGCTGGTCGCCGCCATGGCCATATTCTTGCTGACAATTACCAAGGGCGTGTCCTGGGTCTAGGAGACTAGACCTCGGCGGCGGCCCGCTCATTCGTCGACCTCCGGAGGGGGCGGCAATGCGTGGACTACCCCTCGCTGCCTGGGCGTACGTCTGCGGGGTGGCCGCACTGGCGGCCGGCCTCGTGGGCACCTCGTCCTTCGAGGGTCAGTGGCCGACATTGGCCGTGCTGGCGGTGCTGCACATCATCTGTGACTCGGTTCCCGCCGTGCTCAACATCGAGCGGGCCAGGGTCTCGCTCGGCTTCACGGTGGGCCTGGCCTCGGTGGTCCTGCTCGGCCCGGCAGGCGCGGCGCTGGTCGGGTTCTCGGTCATCGCCACCGGACAGTTGCGCTTCGCCCCGGTGAAACGGCTGTTCAACAGCGCACAGTTCGCGCTGTGCGGCTACGCCGCCGGCCAGGTCTACCTGGCCTTCGGCGGGCGCACCGGGCAGCCCACGGCCGGCTATTTCCCGCGCATCATCTGGCCGTTCGGGGCCGCGGTCGTGGTCTATGTCGCGGTGAACCTGGTCCTGATCGGCGGCATACTCGTGCTCAGCCGTCAGGTCGCGTTGCGGGACTTCCGCTGGGAGCCCATCGCGCAGCTGGCCGTGAGCTACCTCGGTTACGGGACCCTGGGGCTGCTCGTCGCGGGGCTGTGGCGGGTGCCCTACCTCGTCCTCCTGGCCCTCATCCCGCTTTTCATCGCGCGGTGGGCCTTCGCGCAGACGCGCGCCCAGCAGCAGGCCCACGAGGCCACGCTCGCGGCGCTCTGCCAGGCGGTCGAGACCAAGGACTACTACACCCGCGGCCACAGCGAGCGCGTGTCCCGCGGCTCCGTGATGATCGCGCAGGAGATCGGCATGCGGCCCGAACGGG
>JAOPYH010000511.1 GCA_025964715.1 Streptosporangiaceae bacterium
TCACGCAAGACCGCACATGAGGACGGCGGCTTCGGACGATGAGCAACGACGTAAGCAACGACATGCATGTCGTTCCGATCAACGATCTCATCGACCACGACTTGATTGAGCCCTGCCCATGCTTCCCGGCCATCCAGCCGGTCAAGAGGGAAGACGGCTCGTTCGGCTGGCTCACCGTCCACCACTCCCTCGACGGACGCGAACAAAACGAAACGTGACAGGGCTGGCGTGAGGGCAACCCTCCGCCGAGCGATCTTCCCTTAGCCGCCTCAAGATCACAGCGATGATCACCAGATCGGTAACACAAAGTAACGATCATGGTGGGGGGTTACCCCATGATCACCCATACGGCAGCCCGCTACTGAGGGCGCCGGATAGTCCACCAGGTTCAAAAGGGCGTTTCCGCAGGTCACGGCTTTGAGCTGAAACGTACCTTGACCTCTGTCTTGTCACGCAATGTGACGAGCGATGCTGCGCAATGCAGCGGAGGAGATGATGACGATGCCGAGTGGCGGAGCACGCGTTGTTTCGGGGCCTCCACCGGACCCGAATGCGCTGCGAAGGGACCGGCCGAGCGATAAGGCCGGCTGGACGTCGCTTCCGGTCGAGGGCCGGCCGGGCAAGGCTCCGGTATGGCCGCTCACCGAGCAGACGGACCGCGAGATCGAGTTGTGGATTGACCTCTGGTCGCGTCCGCAGGCGGTGATGTGGGAGCGACTCGGCCAGGAGTATGAGGTGGCGATGTGCGCGCGGATGCTCGCACGCGCGGAGGTGCCGAGGTCTTCCGTGGAGCTACTCAAAACGGTGAAGCAGTTCTTTGACTCGCTGGGTTTGTCGACCGCGGGGATGTTGCGGAACCGGTGGCGGCTGACCGACGCCGCCTCAGCGCCTGCGCCGACGGCATCGACTCGGAAGGCGCCAGCGAGGAAGTCGTCACGGTCCCGACTGAAGGTTGTCCCGAGTGACGGCGAAGGGGCCTGACTGGGTCGTCGCCTGGCCTACCCTCGGATTCCTCGTTGCAGACTGGGTTGAGCGGCACTGCATCATCCCCGACGGGTTCCGCAAGGGCGATCCGTTCGAGATGTACACCTGGCAGCTGTGGTGCACCGCCAACCATTACCGGGTCAAGCCGAACGCGAAGGTTGGGCAGCTTGCGCCGGCGTTCCACTACCGCCGTTCGCAGATCATCGCGCCGCAGAAAACCGGCAAGGGTCCGTGGTCGGCGACGATCATCTGTAACGAGTCGGTGGGCCCGGCGGTGTTCACCGGCTGGGCGAAGGGCGGTGAAGCCTGGGACTGCCGCGACCATGGTTGTGACTGCGGCTGGTACTGGGAGTACGAGCCCGGCGATCCGATGGCGACGCATTGGCCGACGCCGCTGATCCAGCTTCTAGCTACCTCGCAGGACCAGGTCGACAACGTCTACCGGCCTCTGCAGGCAATGGCCAAGCACGGCCCGCTCAGCGACATGATGCGGGTCGGTGAGGAGTTCATTCGGCTGCCGAACGATGGCCGGGCCGATGTGGTCACATCGTCGGCGCAGTCTCGGCTGGGTAACCCGATCATCTTCGCGCTGCAGGATGAGACCGGGCTGTACACGGCGACGAACAAAATGATCCGGGTTGCGGAGACACAGCGGCGTGGCGCGGCCGGCATGGGCGGCCGGAGCATGGAAACCACGAACGCCCCGGATCCGTCTGAGGGTTCGGTGGCACAGCGGACGCTGGAGTCGCAACGTCCGGACATCTTCAAGTTCCACGAGCTCGCACCGTCGAGCTTGTCGTACAAGAACAAGGCGGAGCGGCGGAAGATACACAGGTACGTGTACCGCGGTTCGTCGCACGTGGATCTGGATGCGATCGAGGCCGAGGCCGCGGAGTTGCTGGAGAAGGACCCGGCGCAGGCCGAACGGTTCTTCGGCAACCGGCTCGTGTCCGGCTCGGGCAGCTGGCTCGACCGGGAGAAGTGGGACGCCCGTGCGGCCCGCCGTGATGTCCCGGACGGCGCGCAGGTGGTTTTGGGCTTCGACGGATCTGACGTCGAAGACTGGACCGGCATCCGCGCTGAAACCCTCGACGGCTATCAGTTCACGCCGACGTTCGGGCCCGACGCTCTCCCGACGATCTGGAACCCTGCCGACTACGGAGGCCAGGTCCCGCGCCTCGAGGTGGACGCTGCTGTTGAGGAGCTGATTCGCCGCTTCGATGTGGTGCGGATGTATGCGGACTCCCCGGAGTGGGAGACCGAGGTGGACACCTGGTCGGCGAAGTACGGCGAGAAGAAGGTCATCCGCTGGTACACGCGGCGGATCGCGCAGATGCACGCCGCAGCTGAACGCCTGCTGACGGATGTGACGAAAGCCGATTCGAACTTCGGCCATGACGGTTGCCCGGTCACTGCCCAGCACGTGGCCAACACCCGCAAGGCAGCCCGTCCCGGCCAGCGATATGTGATGACCAAAGCCAGCCAGGCGCAGAAGATCGACATGACTGTCTGCTCGGTGCTCGCCCATGAAGCCGCTGGTGACGCTATCGCCGCCGGTCTCGCCCGCCCTAAGAAGTCATCCCGGATGATCGTCATGAGGTAGGTGAGTTGATGGCTCGCTCCGAGCAGGAGTGGCTTACCCATCTGATCACCTGCCACGACCAGCAGAAGAGCGACCTGTCGACCCTGGACTCCTACTACGAGGGCCGTCAGCCGCTGTCGTATATGGCTCCGGAGCTGATAGCGGAGATGCAGGACCGGATCCGGCAGGTCGTCGTGAACTGGCCGCGTCTGGTCGTCGACAGCATGGAGGAGCGCCTGGACGTTGAGGGGTTCCGGTTGGCGGGTGCGGCGCAGTCGGACGAGCGGCTGTGGAGTTGGTGGCAGGCCAACGACCTCGATGAGGAGTCCCAGCTGGGGCATCTCGACGCGTTGGCGATGCGCCGCTCGTTCGTGATCGTCGGGGCCGACGACGACGAGAATCCGCTGATCACGGTGGAGTCGCCTCTTGAGGTGCACGCCGAGCGTGATCCGCGTACCCGTCAGGTCGCTGCCGCGGTGAAACGCTGGTCTGAGACCGAGGGGGCGACGAAGACCGAGTTCGCGACGCTGTACCGGCCTGACGCCACGGTGTGGTCCCACCGGGACGGCGGCGCGTGGGTGGAGTACGACCGCGACGACCATAATCTCGGTGTTGTCCCTGTGGTGCCGCTGGTGAACCGGGCGCGGACCCGCAACCGGGAGGGCGTCAGCGAGCTCGCCGACATCATCCCGTTGTCGGATGCAGCCTGCAAGATCGCCACCGACATGATGGTGTCCGCCGAATACCACGCGGTGCCTCGCCGGGTCGCGTTCGGGTTCTCCGAGTCGGACTTCGTGGACGAGCAGGGCCGGCCGGTCACTGCGTTCTCCCGTGTCGTCGGCCGGATGTGGGCGACGGAGAAGTCCAAGCTCGACGGCGCCGACGTCGTCCAATTCCCCGAAGCGAGCTTGACGAACTTCCACGACACGATCAATAGCCTCGCGACCCTGGTCGCGTCGCTGTCTGGGCTGCCGCCGCATTTCCTGGGCATGACCACCGACAACCCGGCGTCAGCGGACGCGATCCGCTCGTCCGAGGCTCGCCTCATTAAGAGGGCCGAGCGTAAGCAGCGGGCGTTTGGTGGGGCGTGGGAGCAGGTGATGCGGCTCGCTACCCGCATCCAGACTGGCGAGTGGGACGCCGGCATGCGCGGCCTGGAGACGATTTGGCGGGATGCCTCTACCCCGACGATCGCCCAAGCTTCAGACGCTGCGACGAAGAAGTACTCCACGGGGATCGTGCCGTTGCGGCAGACCCGCGAGGACCTCGGCTACACCCAAGAGCAGATCGCCCGGATGGAAGAGGCCGACCTGCATGAGGACCCGGTCGCCCGCGCCATAGGACCCAACCCTGCCGCGGCCGTCGGACCCAAGCCGGTCACTTCGGTGCCCGCGGATGCGACGCCGGCGGCCGCTGATACGCAGCCTGCCGCGGCGCCTGCGGCATGACCGCTACTGACGAGTTGGCTCGAGGCCAGTACCGGTCTCAGCAGTTGCTCGCGCGTGAAGCCGCCCAGCAGGCGCAGCGGGCGTGGCGGCAGATCGACCCGGGTGACATTGCCGGGTCGTGGCGGACCCTCCTGGCGGCCTTTCTCAAGCTGTTCGTTGGCTATCAGGGTGCTGCTGTCCGCGGTGGTATCGGCTACGCCGGGCAGGTCGTTGACGCGGCCGGCGCGGTGCGGGATCCGATCGGCACCGTGAACCCGACGTCTCTGGTGGGGGTCGCCTCCGACGGGCGTGGCCTTGAAAGCCTCCTGCAAACGCCGATGATCGATACCTTCGCTGACATTCAGCGGGGTGTCACCGCGGAGGATGCTCTGCGGTCTGGTCTGCATCGTCTCGTGACCATCACTTCCACGGAGGTAGCGGACGCGGGCCGGGTCGCGACCGGCCTCGCGGTCACCGCCGACCGGGCCATCTCCGGGTACGTGCGGATCGTGACGCTGCCCGCGTGCGGGCGCTGCATCCTCCTGGCGGGTCGTGAGTACAGCCATTCGACGGGTTTCCTACGGCATCCGAGGTGCGATTGCACCATGAGGCCTCTGACCGCTGACGAATGGGACTCACCGCTTCCCGGTACGGACCCGCAGGAGATGTTCGACCAGATGACGGCCGAACAGCAGGCCAGAGCGTTCACTGTGGCTGGTGCGCGGGCGATCCGGGATGGCGCCGATATCGGCAGGGTCGTCAACGCCCGCCGTGGCATGTCCACCGCCGCGGGTCCCGGAGGCCGAAAGATCCGGACGACGACGGAGGCCACCACGTCCCGGTCTGTCGGCCGGACCCTCGGCCAACTCCGCAAGACGCCAGGGTCGCGGCACCGACGATCGACGGTGAGCCGTTTGATGCCCGAAGAAATATATTGGGAGGCGGAACGGCTCGGCTGGGACCGCGAAGAAATTGTCCGTCAGCTAAAACGGTTCGGCTATATCTACTAAGATGGGATGAATAGACCCCGGCGGGTGCGCTAACACCCCCGGGGCGCGGCCAACCTGATGAGAGCAGGCTGACATGCCCGATGCTATCCCCTCCCCGAAGCCGTGTTCTATCTGCGGTGACGTGAAGCCGCTGGAGGACTTCCACCGCAGCAAGGCCATGCGGGATGGCCACGTCAACCAGTGCAAGCTCTGTGTTTGCGCTCGGTCGAACCAGTGGTACCACGCGCGCAAGACAGACCCGGAGTTCGCCTCTGAGCGTCGGAAGCGAGGCAAAGTCTCGTTTAAGAAATGGCGTGAGGCGAATCTGGAGCGCGAGCGAGTAAGGGTCCTCGAATATCACTCCCAGAACAAGGCGTCTGCGTCCGCCCAGTACCGGGCCTGGCGGATCGCTAACGCCCAACGGGTGAACGAGAAGAACCACCAGCGCCGCGCTCGTCTGCTCAATGCGTTCGTAGCCCCGGTGGATCGGGATGAGATCTGGGAGCGCGACGGTGGAACCTGCCAGATCTGCGGCGACCCGATCGACGTGACCCAGCCGTGGCCTCACCCGCTCAGCCGGACGCTCGACCACGTGATCCCGCTTGTACTCGGTGGTACTCACGAGCCAGCGAACGTTCAACTCGCCCACGCCCGGTGCAACAGCCAGAAAGGCGATCGTCTGCCCGGCTCGGCTGGGACCGTACCGAGGTCGTCCGCCAGCTGAAACGCGCCGGCTACATCTTTTAGCTTCCGGTGGCCGCAATGGTCCCCGGCTGTCCAACCTCCGCCTTCTGGTGGAGCGACCATCACCCATCTGGCCCCGTCGCCTACAGCGTCGGGGCTTTGCTGTATCCGCACACGAATGGATCGCCGCAATGGCACTTGTGGACGCAACGTCCTGTGATGAGATCACCTGGTTCCAGCTCAACCGTCACGAGGACGCAAAGTCCGATGACGAGAGCAGCCAGGACGACGCAACCGACGACACCAGTTCCGACGAGGCGGAAGAGACCGCCGACGCGGACGACGCCAACGAAGATGAAGTTGTCGAGGGCTCCTCCGATGAGGACGGCCTCGGCGACAAGGGCAAGCGCGCCATTGAGCGCATGAAGACCGAAAAGCTCAACGCGGTCCGCGAACTTAAGCAGGTTCGCCGTGACCTCGCGGCAAAGGCTAAGAAGCTCGCCGAGTTCGAGGACGCCGACAAGTCCGAGAAGGACAGGCTCGCGGACAAGGCCGCAAGGGCCGAAGAGCGCATGGGCGTACTCCAGCAGCGTGTCGTGAAAGCCGAAGTCAGGGCGCTGGCCGCTGAGGAGTTCGCTGACCCGACCGACGCTGCCGCGTTCCTGGACCTGTCGAAGTACGCGGGTGACGACGGCGAGATCGACGGCGACGCCATCGCCTCCGACCTGGCCGATCTGCTCGAGGCCAAGCCTCACCTGCGTAAGCCCGCACCCGCGGCCGAAGCGAACGGCGACACCAAGAAGCCTGCGTCGAAGCCGAAGCCGAAGGCCGACCCCGGTCAGGGCGCCCGCGCCGACAAGGTCGTCGACTACCGCACCGCCGACAAGGCGGCCGTGGACGCCGAACTGTCCCGTATGGGAGTCCGGCCCCGCCGATGATCCGTATCCGCGCCCTCCTGGGTGACGGACACACCTCCATCGAGGTGGACGGACATGAGGGCCATGCCGAGGACGGCCGGGTCTGTGCCGCGGTGTCAGCCATCACCCAAACCGCTCTGCTCGGGCTGCATGAGGTGGCCCGGCAGCACCCGGACCTCGTGTCCATCACCATCACTGAGGAGTAAACGATGACGACTCTCGTAGTCGCCGACCCGATCTCGCGAGGCCCGGCGTGGTTCAAGCTGGACCGGCACGACGTGCGGTCCACCGTCCCCGCGGCAGTCCGCGCGATGATGCAGAACGGCATCCTCGACCGGGTCTTCCAGGAGGCGCTCGTCCCTGAGTTCATTTTCCCGGCCATCGCCGACAGCGAGCCGTGGACGTCGGGTATGGGCGACACCAAGACCTTCACCCGCAAGGGCCTGCTGACCCCGTCGACGGTCGCGGTGACCGGCTCGGATGTGTCTGCCGCGACGTACGGCATCGAGCAGTGGTCCGTCACCATGGACCAGTACGGTCAGGCCGTCGACACCAACATGCTCATCTCGAGCATGTCGCTGGCGTCCAAGTATCTCGCTGACGTGCAGACCCTCGGTATCAACGCGGGCCAGTCCCTCAACCGCATCTCCCGCGACAAGCTCTACAAGGCGTACGCGGGTGGGCGGACCTGGTGCACCACGGCAGGGTCCTCCGACACGTCGATCATCGTGCAGTCGACCGACGGGTTCGAGAGCGTCATGGTCAACGGGGTCCTCACCCCCGTGTCTGGCGCGAACCCGCTGACGGTGTCGATCGCGGGTGTCGCGAACACGGTCACGGGCGTCAACACCTCCACCAAGGCGCTGACGCTGGGCACCACCCGGGTCGACGTCGCTGGTGAATACGTGGTGTCGGCGAACGCCCCGTTCACGCTGCGGCCGGGAACGGCCAGGAACAGCGGCTACGACCTGACCACCTCTGACCTGGTGACGTTCAAATTGTTCAGGTCTGCGGTGGCGCGGCTGCGGAAGATGAACGTGCCGACGATCGGCGGCTACTACGTCGCCCACATCGACCCGGACACTGAGGCGCAGCTGTTCGATGACGCGGACTTCAAGCAGGCCCTGCAGGGTCGTGTCGACTCGCCGATCTACCGGGATCTGTCGATCGGCCGATTTGGGGGCATCGACTGGGTCCGCAACAACGAGGTCCCCACCTACTCGGGCGGCAGCGGTGGCGCCGTGACCGTTCACCGGCCGATCGTGGTCGGCGGCGGCGCGCTGGTCGCGGCACCGTTCGAGGCCATCGGCACCCTGCTGACGGGGACCGGTGTCGAGGATGTCCCGGACATCGCCATGGTCAACGCCGCCCCCGGCGTGGACGTGGCGCGGATCGTCCGCCCCCCGCAGGACCGTCTCCAGCAGGTCCTGTCGACCTCGTGGTCGTGGGTCGGGGACTACGGCGTCCCGTCGGACCTGCAGACCGGCGACGCGGCCCTGTACAAGCGCGGCGTCATCGTCGAGCACTACGCCTGATCAGGCTGAGAGCGGGGGAGGGCAGGCCTGCGGGTTTGCCCTCCCTGCTCCGGAGGAGATGTGATGCGCGTAGTCGCAACAAGTGCGTTCAAGACCTACTACGGGATGGTCCCGGTCGAGGTCGCCGAGGGCGACGAGTTCGAGGGCGAGTTCGCCGATTTCCTCCTGGCCGGCGGATCCGCTGTCGAAGAGGTCCACGACCCCGGTGATGCGCTGGACTCGGCGAGTGCCCGCGGGGAGGCCGCGCAACAGGGGCTAGTCGAGGCAAGAGCCGACGCTCGGCAGAGGCTCGAAGCCATGAGCGAGGACCTGGCTGAGGTGCCCGCCGACGGCACGATCGACGCCGTACTGGCGTGGGTCGACGGCGACGCCGGCCGGGCCGCCGTCGCACGGGAGGCCGAACAGGGCAAGGACAAGCCCCGCACGACGCTCCTCAAGCGCCTCGACGAGATCACCGGATCCTGACCTGCCCTATGACTTGAGGAGGCGGCATGGATCCGCTCGCCAGCGTCGCCCAGCTGACAAACCGTCTGCAACGCCCCCTCAATGCCGATGAGGCGACGCAGGCGTTGACGGACGCGTCCGGTCTGGTCCGCGCCATCGCCCACCAGACCTTCTCCTTCGTGGCGGATGAGACCGTTGAGCTGGCTGGCGGGGACCGGGTGCTTCGGCTCCCGGAACGTCCCCTCGTCCTCGACGACACCCACCCGCTGACCGTGGTGGAGCTGGGCGACTTCGGGGCCATCACGGTCCCGATGATCCAGCACCGCGACTACGAGGTGTCCGGCGGCGAGTTGAGCCGCTCCTACCCGTGGTATTGGAACCGGAACCGGCTGATGGGCTGGCCGTATAACCGGGTCTTGGGTGTGTGGACACCGCGGGTGCAGGTGACCTACAGCCACGGCTATCAGGTCATCCCCGACGACGTTGTCAGCATCGTCTTGGACGTGGCGCAGGTGCTGATGTCCAACCCGGACGGGGTGCGGTCGCGGACCATCGGCGGTTACTCGGAGACGTTCGCGTCCGAGCATCTCGGCCGGGACATGGTGGACAACATTCGGATCAAGCTGTCGGGTACTGCCCGTAAGCGGGGCGCGTTCAGCGTCCGTACGCCATGAGCAGGCTCGGCGGCCACACGGTCACCGTTGTGCGCCCGGCAGGCAAGGACCGGTTCGGTGACCCGCTCAGCGGGGTCATCGAAACGGACGTGGCCGGCTGCTACGTCCAACCGCGAACGTCGACGGAACAGACAGACCAGCGGGACACCGTCATCACCGGCCTCATCGTCTTCATGCCTCCAACAGCTGACGTGCTCGCCACCGACAAGGTCCGGTGGCTCGGTGGCCTGTACCAGGTCGACGGGGATCCGGCCCGCTGGGCGGACGTCCACGCCCGCAGCCACCACATTCAGGTCGCGCTCCGGCGCGTGGAGGGCTAGCCGTGGCCGATCGCATCAAATACGAGGCCGACTACCACGGCACCCGTGAGCTGATGACGTCCCCGGAGATGCTCGCCTGCATGGGCGCAGCGGCCGAACAGGGCAAGCAGTTCGCGGTGTCCATCTCCCCGCGCCGCACCGGCGAGTACTCCGAGTCCTTCCACGTCGAAGGGTCAACTGCAGGCGGCCCCAACCGTGATCGCGCGGAAGCCCGGCTGACCAACACCAGCTCGCACGCCGCGGACGTCGAGTGGCGTAACCACGGCGGCATGCGGATCCTCGGCAAAACCGTCGACCACATCGAGGCCCACGGTGCCGACTGATCTGCCGGTCTTCCCCGACGTCGAGCAGGTCCTGATGGACCTGTTCGCGGACCTGGCCGCCACCGTCGTCACGTTCCTACCGGCAGATCTGCAGCAGAGGTTGCCGCTGGTGCGGGTCAGGCGTCTAGGCGGCGGTGACGACAAGTGGACCGACCAGCCGCGTGTCGACGTCGAGGTGTACGCCGCCGACCGCGCTGCCGGGATGCCGCTGGCCAAGCTGCTCCAGCAGCGCCTGATTTCGAGGCCGAACCGTACCGCCCACGGGGTGATCGACCGGGCCGGCACTGAGGTCGGCCCCCGCGAGGTCCCCTACGACGACCCGGACACCCGGCTGTTCACGGCCACATACCGGGTTTCGCTGCGCCGCCGCTAAGGCCCCGCAGCCCCATAGTTCCGCCCACCCTCCGCCCCCTTCAAGGGGCTCATCCATGTCCGAGTCCCTTTGGAAGGGAAGGTCTCATGACCGGAGTGAGCTACGACACCTTGCAGAATCGGCAGCAGTCGCTGATCCGCAAAATGTTGGAGGGCTCGGTTTTCATCGCGCCCATCACCGCAGACCCGATCACGTCGATCACTGACACCGACAAGCTCCTCAAGGCGTTGCCCGCGGGCTACGACGACGTCGGCTGGCTCAGCGACGCCGGCGCGAACTTCGAGCGGAAGGTCGACGCCCCCGAGATCAAGTCTTGGGGCAGCGTTGAGCCGACCCGTACCGACATCATCTCCGACGTCACCACCCTGAAGCTGGAGTGCCAGGAGACGAAGAAGGCGACGATCGGGCTCGGTACCGGCGCGGACATGTCGGGGATCACCGCCGACGTCACGACCGGTGAGGTGGACATTCCCAAGCCGGCCCGGCCGGGCATCCAGTACCACCGGGCGCTGGCCGTCGGTGTGGACCTGACCGACAACGGTGAGCTGTATGTCGCGCGGTTCCTGCCGAGGTGTCGGGTGACGAACTACGACAACACCGACTTCCAGGCCTCGGGCGACAAGCCGCTGACCTTCGGTGTCACCCTCACCGCCTACATCGACAGCTCGCTCGGCTACAGCGAGAGGTGGCTGTTCGGCGGCGCCGGCTGGTTCGCGATCAAGACTGCGATGGGGTTCTGACATGCCGCGCATCGTTCTTCCCGTGACGGTCCCGTCCCGAGATGGCGTCCCATCCCCGACCGAGCAGGCCGGGGACGTCACCAACGGGCACGTCGTCACCAACACCAGCCGGACGATCATCACGGTCCGCAACGCCGACACCGCCCCCCACAACGTCACGTTCGTGACCCCGGGGACGGTCGACTCCCAGCCCGTCGGCGACCGCACTGTCGCCGTCGGCGCGACCAGCACCGTCGACTTCGGCCGGTTCAACACCGACACCTACGGGTCACAGATGGCCATCACCGTGGACTCGGCGATGCTCAAGCTGACCGCACGGGAGCCCTGATCGTCACGCCGGCCCGGACCTCAAGGGTGGGCGGCCGGGCCGGCGTGACTCGCCCACTCGATAGGAGATCGCGGCCATGAGTTATCCCGTGTACGTCAAGGACGGCGTTGAGCTGATGGCGGGCTCGGTGTCGGAGGAGGTCCGCCTCCGCTGGTCCGGATGGCGGCTCAAGCAGCAGCCCACCCCCGAAGTCCCCGCAGACGGCGCCCCCGAAGTCCCCTCAGACGGCGCGCCCGCGACCCCTGACCCGGTGAAGCGGACCGCCAAACCGAAGCCCAAGTCCACCGACACCGAATAGAGAGGCGCCCACCCGTGGCCCCTGCCAAGTCTTTCGCGCTCGCCCGCTACCGCGCCGAAGCGGTCCACCGGCCGTTCGAGCTGATCATCGACGCTGACAAAAGCATCTGCATCCAGCCGCCGAAGACGGCCGACGTCATCGAGATGGACGCCTCCACCCCCACCCGGGAGGTGCTGCGGCTGCTGACCGGTGACCAGTATGAGCCTCTCGTTGAGGCGATCGGCGACGAAGACGCCGGTGTGCTGATCGCGATTCTCAAGGACATGCAGGAGCATTTCGGGCTGGGGGGGTAAGGCGCCTCGCGTATCTCGTGGAGAGGTACGGGGAGGCGATCGAGGCTGATCTCCACCATTACTACGGCGTGGATCTGTTGGATGTGTGGCGGGACGAGATTTCACCCCGCAAGGTCCTGAACTTGGTCGACCGGCTGCCGTCGACGTCGCAGTACATCGCGGCCATCGCCAACGACGATGAGCACGCCGCCAACGTCGATTTGAACGCGGCGCCGGCGCCACCGTCGCTGACCGAGTGGTCTCCCGTGGTGGCGGGCCTGGCGGTAGTGGCTGACCGGCTCGGCACGCTCATCGGCGTGCAGGTCGCTCGAGGTGGCGGCAGCCCGCCGAAGCTCACCCCCTACCCGCGGCCGGTGACCGCAGCCCACCGCCGTAAGGAACGGCGACTGCTGGAGAACCACAAAGCGTTGGTGGCGAGGCTTCTTCCCGACAAGTGAACAGGCCGGGGGTGAGACATGTCCGCCCAGGCCGGATCCGCATACATCGCGATTCGTCCCGATATGTCGGGTTTTCATCAGAAGATCAAAGCCGAGCTGCGGACTCTCGCCCCCGAGTTCGTCAGGATCGGCCGGGACATCGGCCAGAGCATCGGATCTGGGATCCGGTCTGGTATCGGCGACCCCCTGTCGGGGCCCATGGAGGAATCCCGCAGGCGACAGCGGCAACGCGCGCCACGCGACGGCGACGAGATCGCCGGGGCGTTCGCCCGGAGTTTCAAGACGCGGCTGGAAGCGGCGTTCAAGGCGTTGCCGAAAGCAACGATCAACGCGGATTCCTCCCCGGCCGACCGTAAGATCGCCGAGTTCCGGGCGCGGATGGAGGAGCTCTCCAAGAAGACCGTCGGTGTCGACATCGACGCCGGCGCGGCCATGGCGGAACTCAAGGCGCTCAAGTCCGAGCTGGCGTCGGTCGGCCGCAACGCGACCATCAACGTGCGGGCAGACGTCGCCGCCGCCACCGCTGAGCTCAAGGCCGTCGAGAGTGAAGTGTCGCGGCTGGACGGCCGGACCGCCCGTGTCAACGTCGACACCTCAGGTGCCATATCGGGTGTCGGGATGTTGGCGGCGTCCCTCACCGGACTGGCTGGGATCCCGGTAGCCGCGACGCTTGGCGCCGGTATTGCGGCACTGGCTGGGCCGCTGGCCGCAGCAGGGGCGGGCTTCGGGGGCCTCGCCGCTGTCGCGCTCCCTGCGATCACCCGCATCAAGGCCGCGCTTGCAGCGGAAACCCAGGCGCAGCAGAACTCAACTCAGGCAGCCGTCCAGGGGCAGTCACGTGCGCTGGCGATGGCCGGCGCGCAGCAGACCCTCGCCGCGGCCATCCGCAACCAGGGGTACGCCCACCAGCAGGCCCTCAGCCAGGTGCAGACCGCGGAGCAGCAGCTCACGCAGGCGCAGGTGGCTGCGGGCTCCGCGCAGCGTGCCCTCACACAGGCCCGTATCGACGCCAAACAGCACCTGCAGGACCTCGCGAACAGTGTCGTCGACGCTGGGTTGGCGATCCGCCAGGACGAAATCAATGTTCAGCAGGCCAAGGCCGCTCTGGACCAGCTGAACGCCTCCACCGCCACCGCGGTGGCGTTGAAGCAGGCCGAGGCGTCGTTGGCGGCGGCGCAGCAGGGCCAGGCGACTGTGGCCGCGGATCCGCAGGCGACCCAGGCCACGAAGGACGCGGCTGCCGCGCGGGTTCAGCAGGCGCAGGCTGCGTTGAAGTCGGCGCAGGCGCAGAAGGCTGCCACGGACCTGCAGCGTAAGCAGGCTCAGCTCGCCTACGACCAGGCCATCCAGCAGCTCAAGGAGCAGCGGCTCCAGTACCAGCGGCTCACGGAGGAGCAGGGCCGGGCAGCGAAGGCCGGCGTTGAAGGCTCCAACCAGGTCGTGTCGGCTCGGGAGCGCCTCAACCAAGCGAATGCCGCGGTCGCGAATTCTGAGCAGCAGCTGGCGAAGGCCCGCTCCGATGTGGCACGCGCCGACAGGCAAGCCGCTGAGCAGGTGGCGGCGGCCCGCCGTGGTGTGACGTCGGCGAGCCTGTCGGGTGCCGCGGCCAATAACCAGCTGGCGTCGTCGATGGCGAAGCTGACGCCGCTCGAGCGCGGCTTGATGTCGGATTGGAAGGGCCTGACAACGGCGTTCAGCTCCTGGGCGAAGGCGCTTGAGCCGCAGGTGTTGCCGCTGTTCACCAAGGGCATCGGTCTTTTGAAGGCCGGGTTGCCGTCGTTGACGCCGATCGTGAAGGGCGCGGCGAAGGCCGTCGGCGGCCTCCTCGACGATGTGGGGCGTGCCGCCAAGTCGCCGTTCTGGCGGGAGTTCCGCGGCCAGTTCACGGCGCTGGTCCCTGGCGCGATCACCGGCCTCGGCAAGTCCCTAGGCAACGTGATCACGGGCATCGCTGGGATCATCAAGGCTTTTCTGCCGTCCGCACCGTCGGTCCTGTCGTTCATCCAGAAGATCACGGCGAAGTTCGCGGACTGGGGCAAGGGCCTCGGCACGTCCAACGGGTTCGCGAAGTTCATGGAGTACGTCCGCACGAACGCCCCGAAGATCGCGAAGATCGTCGCGGACCTCGGGGTGGCCCTAGGCCATGTCGTTACGGCGTTGGCCGGGTCCGGTGGGTCGTCTCTTAGCGGTTTCCAGGCGATCGCGAAGGCCCTCGCGAGTTTGTCGCCCGGTCAGATCCAGGGCCTCGCTGCCGCGTTCATCGGCCTCCACGCCGCGTCGGCGGCCACATCTGGAGCGACGTCGCTGTTCGGGAAGTTCTCCGAGGCCAAGTCCGCGATCTCCGACGTCAAGGACGGGTTCTCCCAGGTCAAGGATGCCATCAGCAAGGTCGGCTCGGTGGCGTCTGGTGGGGCCGCGGGGGTGCGTTCCCTGCGGGATGGGTGGGACACCGTCCGGCTGAAGGCGATGTACGCCGGTGACGCCGTCAAGGGCGCCGGAACGAAGATCCTCAGCGCGGGGAAGACCGCCGCGTCGGCTGCGTTGGACCTCGGCAAGCTCGCCGCCGGATATGTGCTGACCGGGTTGAAGGCCGCCTGGTCGGCGGTGCAGCTCGTCGCGGTGAAGGTCGCACAGCTCGCCGTGAAGGCCGCAACCGCAGCGTGGACGGCCATTCAGTGGGCTCTCGATGCCGCCATGAACGCCAACCCGATCGGGCTGATCGTGATCGCGATCGCCGCCCTCGTGGCGGGAGTGATCTACGCCTATACGCATTTCACCTGGTTCAAGAACGCCGTCGACGCAGCTTGGAGGGGCATCGTCGCGGCGGCGACGTGGGCGTGGAATACCATCCTCAAGCCGATCTTCAACGCGATCAAATGGTACATCTTCACCGTCCTGATTCCGCAGTACAAGCTGCTGTGGTCGGTGATCAAGCAGGTCTGGTCGTGGATCTCGTCAGCCATCTCGTGGGCGTGGAACAAGATCATCAAGCCGATCTTTGACCTGCTCAAGTGGTACGTCGGCAAGATCCTGGTCCCGCAACTGCAGTGGCTGTGGTCGATCGTCAAAACGGTGTGGAACGGGATCAGCGCCGCCATCAAGTGGGCGTGGACCAACGTCATCAAGCCCGCTTTCGACGCGGTCAAGAGCGCGATGGGGCAGGTCGGGAACGCCTTCCACACCGGCGCTGACGCCATCAAATCGGCGTGGAACCGGATCAAGGGCTACACCAAGGACCCGATCAACTTCGTCATCGGCACCGTCTACAACAAGGGCATCGTCGGCATGTGGAACCAGGTCATGTCCTGGCTGCACCTGCCGAAGTCGCTGCAGCTCGGCAAGATCCCGCTCCTCGAGGCGGGCGGTGCGGTCCCGGTGCAGCCGGGGATGTTCAACCGGCCGACCGCGATCGTCGGAGAGGGAAACCCGAGCTACCCCGAGTATGTGATCCCGACGGATCCGAAGTACCGGGGCCGCGCCAAGGGGCTGTGGGCTGCCGCCGGCGGCGACCTTCAGATGCTGGAGTCCGGCGGGATCCTCGGCGGGATCCTCGGCGGGGTGAAGAAGGCCGCAAGCAGCGTCCTTCACCTCGGCGCCGACGCACTCGGTCTCCTCGCCAACCCCCAGGGGATCTGGGACAAGCTCGCCGCCCCGATCATCAACTCATCCAAGTCCCTGGCTGTTTCGCCGTTCGGGAACGCCGCGGCGGCGATCGGCCCGAAGGTCCTCGGTGAGGCGTGGACGGTCGCGAAGCAGATCATCTCTACGTTCGCGTCGTCGTTCGGCGGGGGAGGCAACGCCAACGCGGTCGTAGCAGCCGCGAAGTCCCAGCTCGGCGTCCCCTACTCGTGGGGTGGCGGCGGTCCGGGCGGCCCCAGCTACGGGTTCGCGCAGGGCGCCAACATCCGCGGTTACGACTGCTCCTCGCTGATGCAGTACGCCTACGAGCACGGTGCCCATAAGGCCATCCCCCGCACGACCTACGAGCAGCTCGGTGTCGGACGTGCGATCGGCAGCCAGGGGCAGCTGGCGCCGGGTGACCTGGTGTTCCCCCACAGCGGCCACGTGATGATGGTGGCCCAGCCGGGCGCTAAGGGCGCGCAGGGCATGGTGGAGGCGCCGCACACCGGCGCGAACGTCCGCATGTCGTCGTTCCGCGGTATGGCGGCCGGTGCAAGAAGGATCATCGAGCACATCGCCGGTGGCGGTGGCGGTACTCCTTCGGGTGGGCCGCAGAGTTACGCGCGGTCGCTGTTCGGCGAGTTCGGCTGGGGCGGCGACCAGTTCGGCCCGCTGCAGTCGCTGTGGAACCGCGAGTCGGGGTGGCGGTGGAACGCCCGCAACCCCTCCAGCGGTGCGTACGGGATCCCGCAGGCGCTGCCCCCATCGAAGATGGGTTCGGCCGGTTCCGACTGGCTGACGAACTGGGCGACACAGATCCGCTGGGGTCTCGGCTACATCCACGGCCGCTATGGGTCCCCGTCCGGCGCGTGGGCGCATTCGCAGCACACCGGCTGGTACGACGACGGCGGCATGCTGCAGCCCGGCCTGAATCTGGCCTACAACGCCACCGGCCGTCCCGAGCCGGTCCTCAACCACCAGCAGTGGGATGCGCTGACGACGTCGTCGACGGGGGACCGGAAGGTGTCGGTGATGGAAGGCGCAACCGTCATCGTGCAGGACCCGGTCGATGCGGATCTGATCGCGCAGCGGAACGCCTACGCCGTCAGAGCGGCGACCTTCGGCTGATGGGGGTCCGTTGATTACCTCGGTGCGTTTGGTCGATGGCCTCCGTGAGATGTCCCTCTATCCGCGGGAAGGCATCGAACCGGGATCCCTCGATGTCGGATTCCCGGATGTGCGGGAGGTTGTGGAGCCTCGCGCGGACGACGACGGCGACAACGACTCGACGTCGCTGTTCGGGTCGCGTGCGGTTTCGCTGGACATGGTGGTGTATGAGGAGCCGTACCAGATCAGCCGGCTCGTCGATGAGCTGAAGTCGTTCTTGCATCCGAGGACGCGCCCTTACCTGTATGTGGGCGACGACGGGTGGGATCAGGAGCGGCGGGTGCGGTTGCGGGTGTCGCAGTTCACCGAGCCGTACACCGGCTACGTGTCGGCGGTTCAGCGGAGCGTCCAGGCGCAGTGGAAAGCCCCGGACGGCATCTGGGAGTCCGCTGACGTCACTGAGGTGACGGTGCGGGCGGACATCGTGTCGACTGTCGGGATCTCGTTCCCGGCGTCGTTCCCGATCAGTTTCACCGCGACACAGGCGTCGGGCGCGTCTGAGGTGTCTAACGACGGCGGTGTGCCGGCGCACTTCACGGCTCGCCTGTATGGGCCATGTACCGGGCCCCGCCTGGTCAACGAGACCACGGGTGAAGAGATCCGGTTCACGTCGTCGTTGACGCTCGCTCCTGGTGAGTACGTCGAGGTCAACACTCGTGACCGGTCGGCGTTCCTGTTGTCGATGGCGTCGCAGTCTCGCCTGAATGCCCTGGATTTCGCCGTGACGTCGTGGTGGCGGGTTGAGCCGGGTCAGCAGCAGGTCCGGTACGCGCCTTTGGGTGCGAGCGATGGGGCGGCTGCGGCGATCGAGTACCGGGCGGCCTGGCTCTAGCTCTGCCCTTGCGGCATTTCCCCCTGGCTGGTTCCCGACGAGGAGTCGTCTTGACGTTGAAAACACCGCTGTACATGCAGCCAACGGGCAGTGACCCGACGATCCAGTACAGCGCCCTGGACATGCGTGCGCTGCTTGACGGGCTGTTCACGGCCGAGGGGGTGATCTCTGGCTCTGGTCTCCGGGTCTCTCAGAGGTCCGCTGGCGCGAACTTCAGCGTGGATGTCTCCGCCGGGCCAGCGGTGATCATCGGCGATGACGTCACTAACCAAGGCAAGTACTACGTCCAGTCGACGTCGGTGGCGAATCTGACAATCCCGACCCCGCCGGTGTCGGGGACCAGAACTCATCGGGTTGTCGCCCAGGTCAAGGACAAACTCCACAACGGCGTGTACACCACGTACGAGTGGACGATCGAAGTGCTGGCGGACACCGGCGGTGGCACTCCGGCGACTCCGGCGTCGGCGCTCTCGCTGGCGACGGTGTCAGTCGCTGCGGGCCAAGCGAGTGTGCTGGACGGCAACGTCACGGACACGCGTGCGACGGCAGAGGTGTACGTCAACGTTAGTGGCCCGGCGTGGACGTCGTACACCCCGACGTGGACGGCCACCACCAACCCGGTGATCGGCAACGGGACCCGGGCTGGGCGGTACTGGCGCACCGGCCGCACCGTCCATTTCGTCGCCGAGGTCGTCATGGGTTCCACGACCACCTACGGGTCCGGGACGTGGGCGGTGGGTGTGCCCGTCCCTTGCCGCACTGGCTCGCCGACCCAGGTCGCTAACATCCGCTGCTCGGACATCTCGGCGTCGCAGGCGTACCAGGGCAACGGGGAGATCGGCGCGTCCTCGGTGACGCTCGCCATCCAGGGCAGCAACGCCGACCTGGACGGGGTCGGTGCCACTATCCCGTTCACCTGGGTGACCGGCGACATACTGCGCGTCTACGGCACCTATGAGGCGGCCTCGTGACCAGCCCACTGACGACTGTCTGAGAGGAGGCTGCGATGCCGTTCACTTCTGCTGTCCGAGACAGCATGCTGGACCAGCTCAACGGTCTGGCCACCCACGCATCGATACACACCGCGGACCCGGGCACGTCAGGAGCGTCGGAGGTGTCCGGGGGCAGCTATGCCCGGCAGGCGATCACGTGGCAGGCCCCCTCGGGCGGGTCAAAAACCATCGTGGGCACTGCGACGTTCCAAATCCCTGGCGGCACGACCATCACCCATTCGGGTACCTGGTCGGCGCTCACGTCTGGGACTTGGCGTGGCGGCGGCGCCCTGTCCGCCAGCGAGGTTTACAGCGCTGCGGGCGGCACCTACACGCTGACGCTGACCGCGACCGCGACCTGACATGGGCATCGCCTTCGTCAGCGCCACCCAGGGCGGTATCAACGGCGCCACCCTCAACCTGACATGGCCGACCGTGCCGGCCCGTGCTGCTGCGCTGCTGCTGTGGACCACGCAGAACACCGCCGTGCCGACCGACCCGGCCGGCTTCTTCCTCCTCGAGGGCCGCAACCACGCCACCGGCTCAGGCCACGTCCGGTTTTTGCGGCGGGTCTGCACCGGAGCCGAGGGCGGTACGACGCTGCCGCTCGTGACGACGGGGACCGCGGCACGCCAGTCCGCGACCCTGGTGATCTGGTCCGGCACCCACGCCGGGGAGCCCATAGACACGTGGACGTGGCGGGATGAAACCGGCGCGGTGTCGACCCACCCGTGCCCGTCCATCAGCCCGCTCGTCTCCGGCGGTGCGATCGTGTCCGGGGTGTCGGAGCGGGTCAACGCCTCCACGGTCAACTACACCACCACCTGGACGGAGAGGGCCGACTCGGCCGCGGCGGGATCCGGTTCCGGTGGCGCCACCACCGCGATGGCCGACGACGGCCTCGCAACGTCTCGGACCGCCGGCGTCTCCGTCACACCACCGAACTGGGTGAGCGCTGACCCGATCGCGACACAGAACGCCGTCACCCTGTCGGTCAGCCTCGCCCCGCTCGTCTCGGGCGCACCCGCACTGCCCCATCCAATCCGACGCCGACTCCCACTACTGGTGAGGTGACCCCTTGGGCCGCATGTACCAAGCCGCGCTCAACGTCGGCGCGCACACCGCGCAGATCGACTTCTTCGAGTTGCTCACAGCCACCGGCAAGCCGGTGCTGCTGCACGGTTTCGAACTCGGACAGGTCACCGAGGTCGGTGACGCGCAGGAAGAGATGCTCCTCCTGGTTCTCAAACGCGTCACCGGAGCGCCGACGACCGGCTCGGGCGGGCCGACCGCGCCGACCCTCAACCCGCTGACACCCAACGACACCGCAGCCGGGACGACCATCAAACACGGCAACACCACTAAGCTCACCGGCGGCACCAGCGTGGAGCTCGCCCGGTTCGCCTGGAACGTCAGGTCGCCGCTGCTGTTCCTGCCGCCGCCTGAGGGCCGCATCACTGTGGAAAGCGCGACCCGGCTGGTCCTCGAGGAGCTCACGACCCCGACTGACTCCATCACCGGCCCGGTCGGCTGGGTGCTGATCGAAGAATTGGTCTAGCTGATGGCGCGTCGCGCCTTCCCGTCTCGCAGGTCCGGCCGGGCGGTCTACCGCACACCTTCGCAGCATTGGCTTCGTCGTCGCGTCCGCCCGCCGGCGACTTTGGGTGTCGCTGCGGGGTCTACGACCATCGCGGTGTCTGTGGCGTTGACGGCCGCGGGGACGAAGTCCGCAGCGGGGTCATCGTCCATCGCGGTGTCTGTGGCGTTGACGGCCGCGGGGACGAAGTCCGCTTCGGGGTCGTGCACCATCACGGTTGATGTGTCGCTGTCGGGGAGTGGCACCAAGTCCACCGGCATCGGCAGCATCCCGCGTCCGCGTCTCCGGTGGCAGTTCATCGTCGGGCCGGCGTGGGGCGGACACGAACTGGCACTCACCGAGGCTAAGAGCCGGCGGTTCACCGCGCGGCTCACGGACCCGTCCGAGCTCGGGTTCAGCTTGAACGGCAGGCATCCGCAGGCCGATGCGGTGAGGGCTCTGTCCACCGACGTGCATGTCCTGTGGACCAGCGACCAGGGGGATACGCGGATCCTGTTCCGCGGCCGCGTCGGTTCCAAAGTTGACCGGCTCGACACCACCGAACACACCGCGGAAGTGGCGGTGCTCGACTATCGGGCGGTGCTGGCCCGCCGGATCCTGTACTCCGGCGACCTCGTCACGTGGACGGCCACGGAACAGGCGGAGATCGCTTGGGGGCTGGTCGCACAGACTCAATCCAAAACCGGCGGGAACCTCGGCATCTCCAAGGGCTGGGCCGGCGCACCGACTGGTGTGGTTCGGGACCGCACATACGAACTGGGTGACTCGGTCGGCGACCGGATCAAGGAGCTGTCCGAGGTCGTCGACGGATTCGACTGGGACCTCACCCCTGTCTCAGCGTCCGGCCTCGAAATGCAGGTGTGGTACCCGCAGCGGGGCTCTGACCGCGGCGTTGTCCTGGAGTACGGCGGTCTGGTCGCTGGCGCGACTCTCGAAATCAACCCAGCTGACTACGCCAACGCCATCCGCATGAACGGTGACGCGAACGCGACCCCACCCGTCGCCGCGGTGGAGCGGGCCGCCGCCGATCTCGCTGGCCGCCCGGAGGGCCGCTGGGACAAAACCTACGGCGACACTGGGTTGACGACCCAGGCGGCCTTGGATGAGCGGGCGGACTGGCAGATAGCCCAGTCGCAGATTGTCCAGCCGGTCGTCACTCTCACACTCAAGCAGGGCGCCTGGGATGGGCCGGACCACATTTGGGTCGGTGACTCCGTCCGGGTCGTGGTGGTGTCCGGCGGGACGTTCGTCAACGAGATCATGCGGGTCTATGAGATCGCGTTCACCCTCGGCGACAACGGCAGCGAGGCTGTCCAGGTCACACTCGGCGGCCCGAAGCCTGACCCGCGTCGGATCCCGTCGCTGCTTGGCCGTCGCCTTGCGAACCTTGAGCGGCGCTGAACGCCGCTATCAACATCTGATCAGGAGTGCTTTGCATGATTGACGTACGTGATTACGGGGCCGTTGGCGACGGGGTCACCGACGACAGGGCGGCAATCCAGGCCGCGCTGGACATCGGCGGGTGGGTGTATGTACCGCCCGGCGTGTACGCGATCGCCTCGGGGCCGCTGCGTATCTATTCGCACACCCGGCTGACCCTCGACCCTCAGGCGACGATCCTGCGGGCGTACGGCGGCGGGATGCTCATCAACGGCGACGCGGCCCAGAACTACGGCGGCTACGGCGGCCACGGGCACATCCTGATCGAGGGCGGCACGTGGGACGTCAACGCGACGGCGGCGATCCCGCCGGGCGGCGGTCTCGGCTTCGGCCACTGCGAGGACATCACCATCCGCGACGTGACCATCCTCAACGTCCCGGACACGCACGCCCTGGAGATCAACTCAGCCCGGACCGTACTCATCGATAACTGCACGTTCAAAGGCTTCGTCGACGCCTCCGGCACGCGCGGATTCTCGGAGGCCATCCAGATCGACGCGGCCATCTCGACCGGAACGTTCGGCGGGTTCGGGCCGTACGACCAGACGGTTTGTGACGGGGTCGAGGTACGAAGCTGCCGGTTCGGCGGCAGCGGCACACCCGGCACCCGGGCGTGGCCTCGCGGGGTCGGCACACACACCGCCCCAACCACCCGGCACCGCAACATCAAGGTAACCGACTGCATCTTCGACGGCGTCGATACAGCGGTCCGCGCCTACTGGTGGGACAGCGTGATCGTCGAGAAGAACCAGGTGCAAGCCGCCGCCGGCGACGCCATCGCGGTGCAGTACAACACCCGGTATGCCGAGGTCATCAACAACGAAGTGATGGACGCCGCCCGCAACGGCATCTACATCAGCGACGACTGCTCGCAGATCAACATCCGCGGCAATGACATCATCGGATCCGGGACAGCCGCCAACGCCACCTACGGCGGGATCCACGCGGTCGGCTCCAGTTACCTGCGGATCACCGGCAACACCGTCCGCAAGCGCGCGTCCGGCAACGCCGCCAAATACGGATTGTGGATCGAGTCGACGTGCTCGAACATCCACCGGTACGGCAACACCCTCCAGTACTCCGGCGCTACCGGGAGCCTGTCGGACGCTTCGCCGTCACCGGTTACCTCCGCCAACGACGCGCTCTGATCGGCTGACCGTGAGGCGGCGACGTGGATGAGCCATCGAACGGTGAGCTGCAGCGCCTCATCGAGCGCAACCACCTCGAGGTCCGCGACGACTACGCAGGCATCCTCGCCCGCCTGGACCAGTTCGTGCTGCGGGAGGTGTACAACTCCGACGAGCGCCGCCGCGACGTCCGGTTCGAGACGATCGAAGAGGAACTCAAACGGGCCCGGTCCACGCGGGTGCTCATGGCGACGCTGGCGGTCACCGCATTCATCGCCCCCGTCGTCGTCGGCGTCGTCGTCTACATGGTGACTCGGGGCCTGTCGTGAGCGCCTCCACGCGCCGGTTCCGCCGCCGGTCGATGTGGCAGTACGTGGCGGTTGCGGTGGTGTTGCTGGCTGTGGTCGGCGGTCTGACGTGGGGGTTGTCGACGCTGGCGGCACAGAGCCAGCGGAACGCCCGGCTGGAGCGGGACGTGTCGACGTTGGCCGAGCAGGTACGCGGTCTCGGTGGTACGCCGTCGGTATCCCCGGAGCCGGGCCCGTCCGGCGCCCCGGGCCCGCCTGGCGTGTCCGGTTCTCCCGGCCAGCCAGGGCGGTCGGTCATCGGATCGCCAGGACCGTCGGGTAGCCCCGGCAAGACGGGCGCCACCGGGCGGGCGGGAGCGACCATCACCGGCCCGCCGGGGCCTGCGGGCCCCCCCGGCCCGGCAGGCAAAGACGGGGCGGACGGCAAGGACGGCAGCGATGGGAAGGATGGGCCGCCGGGTCCGGCGCCCGCGACGGTGTTCTGCCAGCCGCCGGCTGTGCCGGGCGCGGGCCCGTGGACGTGCACGACGGACGAACCGTGACCGAGAGCCCGGGCGACGCCTATAACCGGGGTGTCGACGCAGGGGTCATCGACACCCGGTTGGCGGGCCATGACAGCCACTTCCAGATGATCAACGGGTCGTTGGAGCGGATGAACGAACACCTGCAGTCCATCGACCTGTCCTTGCAGCGGCTCGCGGATCAGGCGGCGGCCAGCAATGCCACGGCGTTGGCGACGGCGAAGGCGCTCAAGGAAGCCGACGAGATCCGGGACCGGGCTGAGCGTGCCCGCAGGGATGTGTCGGAGCAGCGGTGGACGCCTGTCGCCCGGTTCTCGGTGCTGCTGGGTGCGCTGGTTGCAGTGGCCAGCTTGGCCG
Source organism: Streptosporangiaceae bacterium (assembly GCA_025964715.1). Taxonomy (GTDB): domain Bacteria; phylum Actinomycetota; class Actinomycetes; order Streptosporangiales; family Streptosporangiaceae; genus Actinomadura_C. Next base: position 24,311 of record JAOPYH010000511.1, read on the forward strand.
TCGCCATCTACGCGACACAGAAAGGGGCGTGACATGACCGAACTGAATGAGTCGGGCGTCGAGGAGATCGACGTGCCCGAGGTGCCCGAGCCGGACGAGGCCGAAGACGGCGTCATCGACTCGAGCGCCGACACTCACCGCGAAGGGGTGGATGCGGAGTGAAGATCGAGAGTCGTTCGGTCTTCGGATGGGGGCCATCGGCCGCCGGATACGCGAATCCGAAGAACGGGATCGCCTGTCATTATGACGGCAACAACCAGAGCCTGGCGAAGAAGACACACGCCGCATGCCGCGATTACTGGGCCCGAACCCGCAAGTTCCACATGGGCTCGAGCCGGGGCTGGGCTGACATCGGCTACTCCTTCATGGTGTGTCCGCACGGCATCGTCCTCGAGGGGCGCGGGCTGAACAAGCAGCAGGCGGCCCAGCCCGGCGGCAACTCGACGTGGTATTCGGTGACGTTCGGATCCGGCGATGCCGAGAAGCCGACCGACGCTCAGGTCAAGGCGTTCCGTGAGCTGCGGTCCTGGCTGAGGGGTAAGGGTGTCGGGTCGCCGATTAAGCCGCACTCGTCCTTCATCTCCACGTCGTGCTGTGGGGGCATCCTGCGTGGGCTCATCAACAACGGGACGCTCTCGAGCGGGACCCCCTCGAAGCCCTTCACGGCCACCTCGAGGTGGCCATACAAGGGCTCCACCCTCATGCGCCTCGGCTGGCACGACTCCGAGGGTGTGAAGGCTGTCCAGAAGCGTCTCAACGCGCTCGGCGCAAAGCCTCGTCTCGCTGAGGACGGCGACTTCGGCCCGGCTACCGAGGCGGCTGTGCGCGCCTACCAGAAGCGCACCAAGGGTCTGGCGGTCGATGGGGTCTGTGGTCCACGGACGTGGGAACGGTTGTTCGACAAGTAGCGTCAACTGTCGTACCTCGCGGTTAGGATCGAGGGCATCCCCCGCGGCTGGAAGCAGGTTCGGCGATCGACCTCACGGAACTCAACCGCATCTTCCTGCCGCCGTCTGGCGAGCCGGCGGAAGGTGCCTATTTCCGGGGGTTCTTGTGGGCTATCGCCCAGGACATGCTGGTCCGTCTTCCTGATAAGCCAGCCCGGGAGTTCGCGATCGAGTGTCTCGCGGAGGCCGCGGATCTCGCTGGCGAGTGCGTCCCTATCTGAGCCGACCCGCTCCGGCTCCATCCCCACACAGGCGTGGCCCGCTTCCGGCGGGCCCTTCGCATGTCTAGGAGGCATGCTCATGGGCAAGTTCGCTCAGTACTGGAAGGCGGTCATCGCCGTCGGAACTCCGGTGTTCCTGGCGGTTCAGGCGGCTACACGGCCGGCACCGTCACGACCCCCGAGTGGGTCGCCATCGGCGTGGCGCTGGTCGCGGCCGTGGGCGTGTGGCGTGTGCCGAACGCCCCTAAGCCCGTCGAGTAGCCTGCGGTGCGGCCGTACGGCGGGTAGCCTGACCGCGAGGTTCGCAGTGGGCATGAGACAGCCCCGACGCCTTCCCTGAGGGGGAGGCGTCGGGGCTGTCTTTGCGTGCCCGGGGTTATCCACATTCGTCGGAGGGCCTACCGCCGGTACGGCAGGGCTGCCTACCGTCACCGCATGACGTTCCTGTACGGACTCGCGGCCCTGGCCCTGCTCGCCATCTGGCTCGCCTGGTTATGCGCGCAAACGTAGCGACGCCCCGCTTCCTCGTCGCCGGGGGAGCGGGGCGTCTTCGTTGTGTTGGGCTGGGCACTCACCGAGGCGTGGTTGCCCTCGGCGTGTAGTCGGCGGCGAACCCGAGCAGCACGACGTTCGCGGCGAACAGTCGGCTGAGCCGGTCTTGGTAGTCGATATCGGGGATGGTGGAGCCAGCCTCCCATTTCCGCCAGGAGCGTTCACAGATGCCACGGGCGGGCTTGTGCGGGCAGGCGTCGGCTAGCTGCCGGATGGCTTCTCGGACCGTCCACCCGTGAGCGAGACGATGCGCCTTGAGCCCGCTGTGGCCGCAGCAGCCTCGGATCTGCGCGGCGATGTCATGGACAAGTGAGGCCGGCGGCGAGGCTGGCTCGCCAGCGGCGATGAGAGCACGGAGGCGGTGGAGCTCCGCGCAATGCCGGGGATGCGGTGAGGGTTCGGGACCCGCCGGTTGATCCGGCGTGGGGCAGGTCCCCGCGGGGCCTAACACCTGCCACAGCCTGCCATCTACGCGGCCCGGATGAGATGAGGTCGACTGTGTTGGTCACAGCAGCATCACGGAAGGATGCATCATGACGGTTCCGTACGGCCTGCGTGCCGCGGCCCCGCTACCTGGCAGCTTCTCCCCTGACATGTCCGGCGTCGCGTTCTGCAACGCCCGGCAGGTATCCATGGTCGGCGGTGCGCCCGTAGTGGAGCAGCCCCATCTGCTGGGGGCCTGGGCAAAAACGTGGGGCGAGAACGGCGACACCCAGTGACACACGCTCCACCTGAAGGGGTCGTCCTGGTCGTCGCTGACCAGGACGACCTCTCGTCTGACAAGGTAGTCCTCGCAGTAGCGGCCACCGGCGGCGACGTGGTGCGGCTGAGCCCGCGCGCCGTGCCGCTGCACATGGACTGCCGTTTCCGGGACGGGCGGTGGCAGGGCACGATCCAGGCCGGTACGGGCAGGGAAGTGCACCTCGACAGGGTGACCGCTGTGCTGTGGCGCTGGGGTGTGACCGCCACGATGCCCGGCCATCCGGATATCGCCGGCACCGCCGAGCGGGCATGGGCCGCCTCTGAGGACCGTGACGGGCTCCTGGGCGTGCTGAGGAGCCTCCCCGCCTACTGGATGAGCCATCCCGACGCCATCGCGGCAGTGGAATACTCCAAGCCGCTTCAGCTGCGGGATGCGGTCAGGGTGGGCCTGACGGTCCCGGACACGCTCATCGCCACACGCGGCGCTGCCGCAGCAACGTGGATGGACCCCAGCGTGGACCACATCTACAAGGCATTCCGCGCACCGTTCCGGCCGACAGCCCAACGCAATCAGATCGTGCTGGCCCGCCGAATCACTGAGGATGTGCCGGACGAACTGGGCGCCGCCTCCATCTTCCAACGCCTCATCCCCGGGACACCGATCCGGCTGACCGTCATCGGCACCGAGATGCATGCTGCAGCGATCCACGCAGACGGGGACGTGGACTGGCGACTGCACCAGCTCGACCCCGGTGTCCTCACACCGGTACGCACGCCAGACCGTATCCGCGCTCTGGTCAGCGAGTTGATGGGTCACTGGGGGCTGACGTACGGCGCCTGGGACTTCATCGCCACCGAGGACGACTGGGTGTTCCTCGAGATCAACCCGACGGGCCTGTGGGGGTTCGTTGAGGAGGCGACCGGTTTGCCTCTCACGGACCGGATCGCTGCTGTCCTACTGTCGGGCGGTGCCCGGTGTGCCTAAGCTGATCGCGCCTGACCCGAGGGTCCGTACCTCCTACCTGACGGCGGCTGGCGAGGTCTCAGACGGACTGCGCGCCCGCCTGGACCTCGATGCCCTCGCCGACCCGGCCGCGTTCGAGCTGTACTGCAGGGCGCTCGCGGCTGGGTCGCTGGAGTGGCAGCACACCTACGCCGGCGGGCGGATGCGAGTGCTGTGGTGGTGCCAGGGCGAGGAGTATCTCGGGGAGTCGACGATCAGGCCCGACCTGACGCCGGAGTACGGCTCGCACCCGACCGATCGCGGCTTGCCGATCCGGCTGGTCGGCCACGTCGGCTATGAGATCCGAGAGTCCGCGCGCCGCCAGGGCCACGGCCGTGCGCTGCTGCGCGCGACGCTCCAGGAGGCCAACAGGATCGGCATAGACCCGGTGGTGCTGACCGTCGGGACGAGCAACGCTGCTTCGATCCGGATCATCGAGTCTTGCGGCGGGCGCCGGTTCACTGCTCCTGCCGACGGTGTGGTGCAGTACCTCGCTACTGGCGCCGACCTTTAAGCCACGGTCCTGTCACCTCCCATTCACGGTTCTGCGATCCCCAGCGTGGCCTCTCGCTCCGTGGTTACCCTCACCCCGACAGTGAGCAGCGGGCATGACCCGGAGGTGGCCGTGCGTGGACTTCCTCGGATCGCGTGGATGTATGTGTGTGGAGTCGTCATCACTGCGGCAGCCTTGCCCGCTATGTCCCCCTACGAGGGGCTGCGTCTGCGGACCTGGATCGTCCTAGCGTTACTTTTCGTGCTGTTGGACTCCGTCCCTGCCCGGCTCACGCTCGAGCGAGCACGGGTCAGCATGAGCTACGCGGCCGGCCTCGCCTCGGTGGTGCTCCTCGGCCCGGTCGGCGCAGCGCTCGTCGGCGCCACTGCCATGGCCACAGGCCAGCGGATCGGATCACCCATCAAACGGCTGTTCAACGGCGCGCAGTTCGCCCTGTGCGGCTACACGGCCGGCACCGTCTACAAGGTATGCGGCGGGATGCGTTACCAACCGGCGCAGCCGCACTGGGTGGAGCACGCTATCGGGCCGTTCGCCGCCGCTCTCGTCACCTACGTCGCCGTGAACCTGCTCCTGGCTGCCGGTGTGCTGCTGCTGAGCCGTCAGGCCACCTGGTGGGAGCTGGTGCGTGACAGCGGACAGCTGTCCGTGGGGATCCTCGGCTACGGGTCGATGGGGATGCTGATCGCCGGGCTGTGGCCCGCTCTCGGCCCGGTCGTGCTCGTGCTGTTGGGGTTGCCTTTGGTGATGGCACGGTCGGCGCTCGCGCAGACGCGCGCCCAACACCAGGCCCATGAGGCCACGCTCGCGGCGCTCTGCCAGGCGGTCGAGACCAAGGACTACTACACCCGCGGCCACAGCGAGCGCGTGTCCCGCGGCTCCGTGATGATCGCGCAGGAGATCGGCATGCGGCCCGAACGGG
>JAOPYH010000524.1 GCA_025964715.1 Streptosporangiaceae bacterium
ATTTTCAATATCTCCATGCGGCGAGCCAAGCAAGCCGAGTGATGGGGCGGCACAGCCACCGGTGAATGAACGGTGTTATGCCTGTTTCAAGGATTCAAGTGCCGAGTGAGCGATCTTGCAATCGAAATCGATAATTTGATATTCGGCGACGTCAGTTAGCACATAAGAGTCTTCCGACAGGATGGCCATCAGTCTCTTTTTCTCGATGGCTTTCACAGCAATGACACCACCTAGGCCACTCTTTTTGGGACCAGCAAATAGAAAAATACCTTCGTTCAGATAGCGGGTAACCCAATCCCCGTGCGCCTTAATTTGAGGCTCTACTTGGGCAGGTGCTTTGGTGTAACTGACGTTAAGCAAAAACATTGTGATTTCCTTGAAGTTAAGCGGCGAGCCAAGCTTGCCGAGTGATGGGTGGACACGCCACCCGTTAATGATTGATCAGGATTCGGGCTGTCTGCCCGTGGTTCAATGGGCGATGGCGAGCTTGCCGAAGTGCCGCCCGCCGGCACTGAGTTCGGCATACGCTGTGCTGGTGTCGTCGATGCCAAAAACACGGTCGATGACCGGCACGATGCGGTGGGCGGCAATGGCTCGGGCCGCCTCCGCCAGGTCGGCCACGGAGCCGGTGTTGTTGCCGACGATGCGCAAGGCCTTGACGATGATCGGCAGCAGGTCGATCGAGGATGCCGTGCCGCCGACAAAGCCGACTGTGAATACCGTGCCGCCCACCGCTGCCGCGTTGAGCGAGCGCACGATGGTCGCCCCACCAACCGTCTCTACCACCAGGTCGGCACCGCGCCCTTCGGTGAGTTTCAGCACTTCCTCGTCCCAGGCCGGCGTGGCGCGGTAGTTGATCAGGTGATCTGCGCCGATCCGGTGTGCACGCTCCAGCTTTTCGTCGGACGACGACGCCAGGATCACCGTGGCGCCACATGCCTTGGCGAATTGCAAGGCAAAGATGCTGACACCGCCCGTTCCCAACAACACCACTACCGAGCCGGGGCGCACCTGAGCCGAACGCACGGCATTCCAGGCTGTCGTGGCCGCGATAGGCAGCGCCGCACCCTGGACGAAATCCAGGTGGGCCGGCAACGCGACCAGACTAGTAGCCGGAACGGCTACGTATTCGGCCAGCGAACCTGGCAGCGTAATGCCGCGCATCGCGGCCACATTGCGCGGCGTGATGGACCCGCCTTGCCAGTTCGACATGAAATGCGGGATCACCCGGTCCCCAATGGTCAGGCCGCTGACACCTTCACCCAGCGCGGCGACTTCGCCCGCCCCATCGGCCACCGGAATCATCGGAAAGCCCGCGCCAGGGAAGTGGCCCGTCGCGATGGCCACGTCCACGAAGTTCAGCGTGGCGGCGCGCAGGCGTACCAGCACCTCGCCACGACCGGCCTTCGGGTCGGGCAGTTCGGTCTGGCGAAACGCGGTGAGAATGGGAGCGGTGAGTTCAATGGCTTTCATGGTCTTTTCTCTGAAATGAAACAAGTGTTGAGTGGGGAAACTCAGTGCGCGAAGAAGTGCATGCCGCCATCCACCGGAATCACGGCGCCAGTGATGTAACGCGCCAGCGGCGAGGCGAGGAAGGCCACCAAGTGCCCGATGTCTTCCGGCTCGCCGAAGTAGCCGATGGGAATGTTGCGGGCGATGAAGGCGCGTCGGCTTTCCTCGTTCGGGTGCAGCTTGCCGAGGATCTGCTCGCTGTTGATCCGGCCGGGCGGAATGGTGTTGACAGTGATGCCATCCGCTGCCACGTCGCAGGACAGCCCCTTGGCCCACAGATGCAGTGCCGCCTTGGCAGCGCTGGCAGCATTGAGCGAGCGCGGCTCCATCGAGCCGCTGATGTTGACGATGCGGCCCCACTGCCGCGCCTGCATCGACGGCAGCACGGCCTGCGACAGCCGGCGCGCTGCGGTGAAGTTCAACGCAAAGGCTTCATCCCAGTCCGCGTCCGGCGCATCCTGCCGCGTCGGGCGCGAACCGCCGGCGCAATTGACCAGGATGTCGATAGGGCCGAGCGCGGCAGCGGCTTCGGCAACGATGCGCTTCGCTTCTTCCGCATCGGTGACGTCGCCGGCCACGACGATGGGCATTTCGACGTCTGTACCGGCGATCTGCGCGGCGAGATGGTCAAGCAGATCGCGACGGCGCGCGGCGATGGCGATCCGGACGCCTTGCCGGGCCAGTACCCGCGCGACGCCAGCACCGATACCGGCGCTGGCACCCGAAACCAGCGCGGTGCGTCCTTCGAGATTCAAGTCCATGACGGCTCCTTGCCGATAGAGAAGTGACTGCAAGCCTGCTTACCCTGTGATTTCTGAATCACAAAGCTTGCCTGAGCGGCGATTGGCCACTCTGCTTGCGAGGAAGGCGTCAGTTTTATTTAAAATCAATCGGAGATAAACTACGATTTGGTTGATATATTTGAAATCAGGGATGTTTAATGGATTTGCTCGATAGCATGAAGGTGTACGTTCTGGCCGTCGAACAAGGCAGCCTCAGCGCTGCCGCCACGGCTTGCGGCATCTCGGCGACGATGGCGGGTAACCACCTGCGGACGCTGGAGAAGCGCCTGGGCATGCGACTGCTCAACCGGACGACCCGGCGCCAGCACCTCACGGCCTTCGGCGAGGACTACTACGTCCGCTGCAAGGAAATCCTCAGGCTGGTGGCCGAAACCGATGCACAGGCACAGAACCTGCAATTGGCACCCTCGGGCAAGCTGCGCATCACCGCACCCGTCACCTTCGGCACCGAAGCACTGATGCCCGCCTTGTCGGAATACCTCGATCGTTATCCCGAGGTCAGCGTCGATGTCGCCTTGTGCGACCGCGTGGTGGATCTGGTGGAAGAAGGATTCGAGGCGGCCATCCGCATCGGTCAGTTGCCGGATTCGGCGCTGATCGCCAAGTCGCTGGCGCCTTATCGGCTGATGATCTGCGCATCCCCCGAGTACTTGGCACGCAGAGGCACACCGGGCAAGCCAGAGGATCTCAGCCAGCATGAGTGCCTGTCTTTCTCTCCCGCAGCCCTGGCGCATTGGCGCTTGACGGACCAAGACGGCGCATGCCGTGTTCCTGTCTCGGGTCGGTTGCAGGTCAATCATGGGCAGGCGCTGCGTGTTGCGGCGTTACATGGCCTGGGTATCGTGCTGCAACCGGCGATTCTGTTGGAGGCCGATGTTCGGGCGGGTCGCCTTGTCCGACTGTTCCTCACACATGAACTCCCCAGCCGGCCGATGAGCGTGGTCTACCTGCCGGACCGGTATCGGTCGCCCAAGCTGCGCAGCTTTGTGGATTTTCTGGTGGAACGGTTCAACTAATTTGCTTGCGACTGCTGCCCTGTCAAACAACGGGTCCACGCTGTCATCCACACCTTCGCGGCAATCCGGCAAGCAATTGAAAACGCTGATGACAACGAAGCTGAGCAGATAGAACGTGCCTGTGTTCGCCTGCAGATCTTGCATTGTATCGATCCAGACAAAGTTGCGAAGATCGCAGAGGGCCTCAACCGCTCAAAACAGGTGGACGACCCGTCGTTGGACAATTTAGATGGGATATCTTCAGCATTAAACGTCTGATTTTGGAGGAGAAGCTTACTTCCGCTTTGGTTCGTTACTACGCGTTGGCGAATTGGCGCTATCGACCCATAGCGGGCCAGCCACATGGATTTATTAAACGTCTGCTATGCAGCGGTTGCTGTCATTCGATAGTTGAGCACTGAGTGCACGGTTGCAGCCACATCGCGACCATTGGGTGATCAGTTATCTTGGCGGTCAAAGGGACGCGATCTCGGAATCAATTAGATCTGCCAATCTAGAATGTAGTTCAGATGCTTGGCAATGGTCCGGCGCGCGTTGTTCTTTGCAAGCGGTTCGACGCCGCTCCCGTCCCTCTCCGCCACGGCAGGTGCGAGCTGGAAATTGGCGCATGTATAATCTGATTACAAATACTTCGCAGAGATGGGGCGAACAGTGCGCGGTCAGGATGACATGGAGTGAACCGAGCGGTTCCCAATGTCGAACCAGGCGGCTCAAGTATCATCTCGCGGCATCATAACAAAAATCGGGAGGCTAGGGGATGGGACAAGAATTTCTGTTGAGGTTTCTTGAAATTGGAGCTATCGACCTCAAAGGCGATGACACCAAACTCGACAAGCTTCGGTCCACTGCCAAAGACCTGTCAGCCGCTCTTCGAAAGGCGCCCTCGAAGACCGCCAGCTTTACAATGGTGGCGGCCGACCCCAACATTGCAGCCACGGACCCAACGGTAGATGAGGCAATGGCCTCCCTCCGCAGACAATGGGAGACTGTTGCAAACGCCTTTGCCGGGCGCCCCGTTGGCGTCTTGCGAGCCATCCTGCTAGACGCGATCGTGCAGGCGGCTCGTTCGGACGATGCGATTGCCGTCGCCTTCGTCAACACGGCGCGCAATGCCCTGGCTTACGCCGAAACGTCCGACGAAGCTGAGATTTGGCGCGAAGCTGTTAGCGAAATTGAGACGAAGGTCGATGCGCGCGCTGAGGCAGAGTGGGCAACGCCGGAGATGGTCACGGTCGATCCGTTGCAGTACACCCCGCCAACCCCAGTGTCTATGGACTATGAGAAACCCACTGTCGATCGGGATAAGCTCAAGGCAAAAATCCATTCCGCCGCGGGGCCTTGGGGGCCCACCAACCCGAATCCTCATCAGCCCCATAACAATCCCAACTCGTGGTCGCAAGAATTTGCAAACAGGATGAGCGTAGCCATCTCAGAGGCGTTGGATGGGATGGCCGAGGAGCTTGCGCCAGCTCCCGTCGACCTCTCGGGCCCGCTGGCTACGCTGGCGAAGGCGGTCACCGTTCACGTTGACAAGGCGTTAGCCAGCTTCAGCGGCGCGACGGCAGGTCTGCAGCGCCGCACGAACCTGCTTTGGTGGAAGGAAGCGCTGTATTCCCCGAGTGCTCATGCGAGCTACCTTGACCTGCCGCCGTTCGAGGCCTCGGCGTTGATGGCGCTCGACCTACATGAACAGGTGCCAACTTACTCAC
>JAOPYH010000026.1 GCA_025964715.1 Streptosporangiaceae bacterium
GGTCGCCGGTGTGGAACCAGCCGTCGTCCAGGGCCTCCTTGGTCGCGGCCTCGTTGTGCCAGTAGCCCCGGAAGATGTTGACGCCCTTGACCAGGATCTCGCCGTCCTCGCCGATGGCCACGGTCACGCCCGGGAGCGGTTTGCCTACCGTGCCCACCTTGATCGCGCTAGGAGTGTTGACGGTCACCGGGGCGGTGGTCTCGGTCAGGCCGTAGCCCTCGAGGATCGTGATTCCAACACCTCGGAAGAAGTGGCCGAGCCGCTCGCCCAGGGCGGCGCCGCCCGACACCGCGTAGGCGACCTGGCCGCCGACCGCGGTGCGTAGCTTGCCGTACACCAGCGCGTCGAACAGCCGATGCTTGAGCTTCAGGCCGAGGCCGGGGCGGCCGCCGTCCTCGAGCGAGCGGCTGTAGGCGACGGCCGTGTCCGCCGCGGCGTGGAAGATCTTGCCCTTGCCCTCCGCCGAGGCCTTCTGCTCCGCACCGTTGTAGACCTTCTCGAAGACGCGGGGCACTGCGAGCAGAAACGTCGGCCGGTAGGAACCGAGGTTGCCGAGGAGGTCGCTCACGTCGGGCGCGTGGCCGAGGATGACGCCGGCCTCGACGCACAGGACCTGGATCAGCCTGGCGAAGACGTGGGCGAGCGGCAGGAACAGCAGGGTCGAGCCGCCGTCCGCCCGCACGATGTCGATGAGCGGCCCTTCCATGCCGTTGCGCGCGAGCTCGACGAAGTTGGCGTGGGTGAGCTCGCAGCCCTTCGGCCGGCCGGTCGTCCCGGAGGTGTAGATGATCGTCGCCAGGTCCGCGGCGCCACGGGTCCGGCGGCGCTCCTCGACGACCTCGCCGCCCAGGCTCTCGCCCTGCGCGGAAAGGCTCTTGAGATCCCCGGCATCGATGGTCCACACGTGCGCGAGGTCCGGGAGCTTGCCGCGCACGGACCCGACGGTGGCCGCGTGGCCCTTGGTCTCGGTGAAGATCATCTTGGCACCGGCGTCTCCGACGATCCACTGGACCTGTTCGGCCGAGGAGGTCTCGTAGATCGGCACCGTGACGCCGCCCGCGGCCCAGATGGCGTAGTCGACGACCGTCCACTCGTACCTGGTCCGGGACATCAGCGCCACCCGGTCGCCCGGCTCGACACCCGCGGCGATGAGGCCCTTGGCGACGCGGATGATGTCGGCCCGGAACTCCGTGGCGGACACGTCCTCCCAGCCGGAGCCTTCCGGCCTGCGGGCCACGATCTGCTCGGGATCCTCGCTGGCGCGGGTGAACGGCGCGTCGGTCAGATTGGTGGAGCCGGGGAGATCCACCAAGGCGGGGACGCTGGACTCGCGCACACTCACTCCTATCAGCACTGCAGTGGGACGGATGGACGTTACCGCGTAGACCTACCCATGGGTAGCACACAGCGGGTGAGAGCGTTCACAATCGTGTCATTTTCGCACCGAGTAACGACGAATGGGTCACGGGGCTTGCTAACAAGCAGGTCAAGCGTGTGTGCCGATCCAGGACTGACGGAGCGACTCACCTACTCTTGACCTCGGGGAACTCCGGGGGATCGGGGAAGGCAATGGCTCTGCTCGAGGTCATCGCACTGGACGTAGCGGACGCGCGGGCCGCCGGGGACGGGGGCGCCGACCGGTTGGCGGTCATCGCCGACATGGCAGCTGACGGGCTCACCCCGGACCCCGTGGTCGTGGCGCGGATACGTCAGGTCACGTCCCTTCCGCTCCGGGTGATGCTGCGGGCCAACGCGGGTTTCCGGACCACCGCACCGGAGCTCGACCGGCTCCGCAGGGTGGCCGACACCCTGAAGGACGCGGGCGCGGACGGGTTCGTCTTCGGCTTCCTGGACTCACTCGAACACGTGGACATGGGCGCGGTGGGCAAGCTCGCCGAGGTGGTCGCGCCCCTCCCGTGGACGTTCCACCGCGCCGTCGACCATGCCGCGAACCCTGCCTTCGCCTGGCGCACCGTCAAGGAGCTGCCGGGCGTGGACGCCATCCTGACCGCGGGCTCCGCCCGCGGCGTGGACTCGGGTGTGGACGTGCTGGTGCGCCGGGCCGCGGAGGCCGGCGACTCGGCACGGCTGCTCATGGCCGGGGGCGGGCTGCGGCGCAAGCACGTGGCGCTGCTGGCGGCCGCGGGAGTCGGTTCGTTCCATATCGGGTGTGCCGCGCGGCCCGAGGGGGCCTGGGAGACGCCGGTGAGCGCGCGACTCGTCCGGGAGTGGCGCACTCTGGTCGCCGCGGCCACCCGGCACTGAGCCCTCGGCCACATCGGCCCAGCGACCCCGGAGGGCGAGGGCGGCCGAGAACGCGCGTACCAATGAATACGCGGAGGGGTCCCGCGCGGAATGCGCGGGACCCCTGCCGTTGTGCTTACGTCAGCACCAGTCGTCGTCGTCCTCGAACAGGAAGAAGTCGTCGTCCGCGACGAAGAAGTCGTTGCCCAACATCGGCCGGTCGGGGGCGGTCATTGCCTGGACCTGCGCCGTTGTGCCGGTGGCCGCGTGGGCGGTGGCGCCCATCGTGCCGGCGGCCGCTCCTGCGAAGGCCACAGCGAATATGACATGTGCCGTGTGCTTGGGAATTCTCATTGGAACTTCCTCCTTGGAGAATTCGCGCCCTGAAGGCTCAAATCGTGCTTTGTCATGGACCGGGTGCGTCTGGACGACATCGACCCTCGAATCTGTTGTTGTCGGGCCAGATAACTCTCACCTGACTCCATGACACTTGTTTCTCTAACGCAATCCCCTGGGCCTAAGTAGTACAAACCGGCTGATGCCCGACTTGACCGGTTTGCTAGAGTTGAAAGAAGTAGCCTTGATGTAGTTCGCGCATTATGTCCAAAATGTCCTATTCGGTGGCACGGCCCATCGTGAAGGCGGGCGGGACCGGTGCTCGGTCGACGGCGGCCGTTCCGGCGCCCGCGGAGGCGGGGCGCACGGGCCTGTGGCCCCTTACTGTTGGGGACATGCGGATCCATGTCGTGAGCGACGTCCACGGCCGCGCGGAGGCTCTTGCCCGCGCGGGCGACGGCGCGGACGCGCTCGTGTGCCTCGGGGACCTCATCCTGTTCGTCGACTACTCCGACCACGGTCAGGGGATCTTCGCCGAGCTGTTCGGCCCGCAGAAAGCCGAACGCTTCATCACCCTGCGCACGCAGAAGCGGTTCGATGAGGCGCGACGGTTCTCTCAGGAGCTGTGGGCCTCACTCGAGGGCGAGGCGTGGCCGCATGTCGAGCGCGCGGTGCGGCGGCAGTACGCCGAACTGTTCCAGGCGATGCCCGCGCCCGCCTACCTGACGTACGGCAATGTCGACATCCCACGCCTGTGGGGGGACTATCTGCGAGACGGGCATCAGGTGCTGGACGGGCAGGTGGTGGAGCTCGGCGGCCTGCGGTTCGGCTTCGTCGGGGGCGGCCTGCGGACGGAGTACCACACGCCCAACGAGGTCGATGACGAGGTTTACGCCGCCAAGGTGGCGGCGGTGGGACAGGTGGACGTGCTGTGCTGCCACATCCCTCCCGCCGTGCCGGACCTGCTGTACGACACGGTCGCGCGGCGGTTCGAGCGGGGCAGCGAGGCGGTCCTCAGGCTGGTCCACGAGACACAGCCGAGGTACGTGCTCTTCGGCCACGTGCACCAGCCATTGGCGCGGCGCGTGCGCATCGGCCGGACCGAATGCGTCAACGTCGGCCACTTCCGGGCCAGCGGCGCACCGTACGTTCTGACGGTTTAGGAGCCGTGGGCTCTGGGGGTACGCTCCACGTGGCTCACCAGGGGCGTACGGCGGGTGGCACGACGAGGTGAAGGGCAGGCCCGGATGGCCGATCGCACGAGTTCCAACATCATGATCAAGGCGGCGCGCCCCGAGATCACGGCGGTCATCGCCGATCTGGAGGGTTACCCCGACTGGGCCGGCGGGATCCGCTCCATCGAGGTCCTCGAGATGGGTGACGACGGCCGTCCGGCGAAGGCGCGCATGACGTTGGACGCGGGTCCCATCAAGGACACCATCGCTCTGTCCTACGAGTGGGACGGCGACGAGGGCGTGCGCTGGATCCTGGTCGAGCCGGGCAGCGTGGTGACGTCACTGAACGGTTCCTACCGGCTCGCCGACCGCGATGGGGGCACCCAGGTGACCTACGAGCTGTCCGTCGACTCGCGGATCCCGATGATCGGGCTCGTGAAGCGCAAGGGCGAGAAGATGATCATTGATTCGGCGCTCAAGGGCCTGAAACGGCACGCCGAGCGCTGAGCGATGCCCTGTATCCCCGCGAGGGGGGTACGGTTTCCCGCCCACGACAAGGTAGATGATGTTCCCATGAGCGAGCAGCCAGCCTACGTCCTCGAAGAGGCCGTGAAGCTCTTCGCGGTGTTGCGCCGCCGGATGCGCGACGACAACGGACCCGCGGATGACGACCCGTGGGGCTGGGCGACGCACCAGCCCGCCGCCGGATCGCATTTCGCCACCGGGGCCCCCGAGTGCCAGTATTGCCCGATCTGCCGGACGATCGCGGCCGCCCGCGCCTCCGGCACGGACGTGGTGGGCCACGTGGTCGACGCCGGGCAGTCGCTGATCGCCGCCATGCGGGAGACCGTGGCGGCCTACGATCGTTCCCGCCCGGCCCGTGCCGGGTCGGATGGCGACCCGACCGACATCCGCTGACAGAGCAGTGACGAGCCCCCGGCGGCGTGAGGCCCACCGGAGGCGAACAGGAGGACGTGGTTCATGGCGTTGACCATCGGCGTGGACGTCGGCGGCACAAAGGTGGCCGGTGGTGTGGTCGACGACCGTGGCCGGATTCTGGAACAGGTACGGCGGCCCACACCGTCCACGAACCCCCAGCAGACCGCCGAGGTCATCGCCGAGGTCGTGGACCTCCTCAAGGGCAAGTACGAGGACGTGAAGGCCGTGGGCATCGGTGCGGCCGGCTTCGTCGACGAGACCCGGGCCACCGTGCAGTTCGCGCCCAACCTGGCCTGGCGCAATGAGCCGATCAAGGAGAAGGTCGAACGGCGCGTCGAACTCCCCGTCGTGGTGGAGAACGACGCGAACGCCATGGCCTGGGGCGAGGCGCGCTACGGAGCCGGGCGGGGTGAGAAGTTCCTGGTCTGCGTCACCCTGGGAACCGGCATCGGCGGCGGCATCGTCGTCGACGGCGCGCTCTACCGGGGGCGGTTCGGAATCGGCGGCGAGATCGGGCACTTCCGGGTCGTGCCGGACGGCCGGCGCTGCGGGTGCGGAAACCGCGGATGCTGGGAGCAGTACGCCAGCGGCAATGCCCTTGTCGCCGAAGCACGAGAGCTGGCCCGGGTGTCTCCGGCCCTGGCCGGGAGACTGCTCGAACTCGGCAATGGCAGGCCCGACGGGATCAATGGTCCGGAGATCACACAGGCCGCTCGTGAGGGCGATCCGGCGGCGCTGGAGTGCTTTCGCGCCATCGCGGCCTGGACCGGCCAGGGGCTGGCCGACCTCACCGCCATCCTCGACCCGGCTGTGTTCATCATCGGAGGAGGCCTGTCCGACGCCGGTGACCTGCTCCTCGATCCCGTCCGCACGGCTTTCCACACCGCGCTGACCGGACGCGGGCACCGCACCTTCGCCGATGTCCGCATCGCCGAGCTCGGCTCCGCGGCCGGCATCGTCGGCGCCGCCGATCTGGCCCGCATCTGACCCTCGCCACGCCGGCCTCGAGTGCGGCACCTGGGGGCGGCGGGATAGGTTGCCCGACGTGCCTACGGTCCGGGTGCTGACCTACAACGTCAGGTCGCTGCGCGACGACACCGACGCGCTGACCCGTGTCGTCCGGGGTTGCCGGGCCGACGTGGCGTGTCTCCAGGAGGTCCCGCGGTTCATGCTCTGGCGGACCCGGCGACGGAGGCTTGCGCGGCGCTGTGACCTGACGGTGGCCGCGGGCGGCCGTGCCGCCGGCCTCGCCGTGCTGGCCGGTCCCGCGATGAGAGTGCTGCACCGGGAGTTCCACCCGCTGTCGCGGGCACCCCGGCTGCACCGGCGCGGCCTGACGCTCGCCGTGGCGGAGGTCGAGGGTCGCCGGCTCATCGCGGCGAGCACCCATCTCGACCTCGCCGACGCGCCGCGGCTGGCCCACGCCGCCGAGATCCTCGAACTCCTCGATCGGGCCCGCCATCGCTACGCGGCGCCTGTCGTGCTGACCGGCGACATCAACGAGGAGCCCGGCGGAGCGGCCTGGACCCTGCTCTCCCGGACCTTCCAGGACGCCTACGCCGTGGCGCCGTCCGGCGCGGGCGAAACCTACTCGGCGCGACGCCCACGGCAGCGGATCGACGCGCTCTTCGCCGACCCGGAGCTGGAAATCATCGGCTGCGGCGTGCCGTCCGAGCCGTCGCTCAGCCCGGACTATCCGCTCGCCTCCGACCACCGGCCCGTGCTCGCGACCCTCAGCGTGCGGCGTTAGGAGCTCAGTGGTCCCCTGTGTCCGGCGGTGCCGGCGTCCGGCGGGGTGTGCTCGCAGAGCGGTTCACAGGGGGATCAGACGACGGCCCCGTCATCGGGTCCCGGGGGATCGTCGCCCATCCGTAGCACCAGGGTCACGAAGCCGCCGATGAACGCGGCCACTGCGGTGAAAGCGGCCCAGCCGGGCACCTCCCAGCCCAGCAGCACGGTCAGCAGCAGGTAGAGCGGCCCGCCCAGCAGGGCCGCCCAGGCCGAACGCGCGACGGTGTCGCCGCTGGGCAGTGGTGGCGGTGTCGGCGGGACGTAGTGCCCGTCGTCGTCCGAGGCCGACGTGTCCCCGGACCCGCCGCCCGGCACGGCCTCGGGCCGCCCGGCCGGTTTGATGAGGCGAGCGGTGGGCAGCCGCCCCTCCCGATCGTGGCCTTCACCCTCGGGCGGCTGCTCGCCGCGGGTCTCGTCGATGTCCTCCTGATCCGGCCAGGGCCGTGCGCCGTCCTCCGGAGAGGACTCGAAGGACGCCACGATCTCGGCCCAGACGGCATCGTCATCGCGTTCGGCCGTGCCGGGCCCGGCCTCCACGGCGGGGGACGGCGTCGCGGTAGGGTCCGGGTCCACGGGCCGGGATCCGGTCCCGGAGCCGAGCGCGAGCTCCTCCCGCAGCCGGTCGATCTGGGCGGTCAGCACCCGCTCGGCGATGGAGCGCATGGAGGTGTCGACGAAGACCCGGTCCAGGGATGCCTCGGAGGCCGGCTCGCCGGCGGTCCCGGCCGTGCGCGACGTGGCGTAAGCCGCCACGCCGGCCTGGCCGAGGGCCATCAGCATCGCGTCGGCGAGCTCGCCGGTGAGGTCGATCAGTGGCGCGTAGGTGTCGGCGGACAGGCCATTGCCACGACGGTTCACGGCTTCGGCTCCCTTGCTGGCCCCGGCCTGAGCGCCATGACAGCCCTCGCCTCCCCTTGACAAGCGTTTCCGAGACGAGCCTACGGCTCGAATCGTCCCATGCGGTGCGCCAGGACACCAAAGGTGTGGGCGACCTCCGCGCGAGATGGCAGGATGTCCAATCATCTCCGGTTCGGCAGGCTGCCGATAGTGCGTTTCATGAAGGGTGGCGGCATGTTCTGGTGGGTGGTCAAGGCCATCTTGGGGCCCATCCTCACGCTGGTGTGGCGTCCTCGCACCGAGGGCAAGGGCAATGTCCCGCGCACCGGGCCGGCCATTCTCGCCTGCAACCACCTCTCGTTCGCCGACCACTTCTTCGGGCCGCTCCCGTTGCGACGCCCGATCGTGTTTCTCGGTAAGCGTGAGTATTTCACCGGCAAGGGGATAAAGGGCCTGGTCAGCAAGGGTTTTTTTACGGGGCTCGGCGTCATCCCGCTGGACCGCACCGGGGGCGGGGCCAGTGAGGCCGCACTCCGCACGGGCCTGCGCGTCCTGAGCGAGGGGAAGCTCCTCGGGATCTATCCCGAGGGCACGCGCGCGCCGGATGACCGGCTCTACCGCGGCAAGACCGGCGTCGCCCGGCTGGCCCTGGAGTCCCGCGCCCCGGTGGTCCCGATGGCGATGATCAATACGTTCGAGCTGATGCCGCCCGGGCGGAGCAGGCCGCGGCTCGGTGTCCGCCCTGGTGTCCGATTCGGGCCACCACTCGACTTCTCCCGTTACTACGGCAAGGAAGAGGACCGGCTCGTCCTGCGTGCGGTGACCGACGAGATCATGCATGCGATCCGGGAGCTTTCCGGGCAGCAGTACGTGGACCGTTACGCGGCCGAGGTCAAGGCCGAGATGGAGCGGAGGCCGCGCGCCGCGGGCTCGGGTCACCGTCCCCCGTCCGCCGACGAGGGCGAGGGCGACGACGGCCCGCCCCAGGACCGGGCGGCCGGCGCCGAAGGCTGACGCGCGGCTCGGAGCGGATCCACGAACTCCTGTCCCATAGTGCCCCGGCGCCGCGCGGGATCACCACGGCCGCCCGCGGTTTTCCGGGCGGAGAGGGAACCTTCAGCGGGGCCGGCGCATCTATGGAGTGAGGGGCCGGGTTGCGGGGCCCGGCCCCCACAACCCCCGATGAGGCGCGGCCGCGGCCCCGGGGGTGCCATGGTCGCCGCCGTTCCCTGAGTGTGGCCGGCGAGGTACGGGCCTGTGCACCATGCCAGGAATGCCAAAAATTCCAGGTAATGCGAGCATGAAGGTAAGGCCAACCGGCTATGGTCTAGACCAATATCCGGTGAAGCGCGCCACACCTTGGTGGGCGCCTGCTCCTGAAGTCGCGCGCGGGCCACTAATCTGGCCGGGTCGATCTAGGGGCTCGGTATCAATGGAGGGGAACGGCATGCGCGTCGGAGTGCTGACCGGAGGAGGGGACTGCCCCGGTCTCAACGCCGTCATCCGCGCCGTGGTCCGTAAGGGCGTACAGGTCTTCGGCTTGGAGTTCGTCGGGTTCCGGGACGGATGGCGCGGGCCGCTCGAGGGTGACACGGTGGCGTTGGACGTCCAGGCGGTCCGGGGCATCCTGCCGAGGGGCGGCACGATTCTCGGCTCGTCCCGGACGAACCCGATCAAGGTCGAGGGCGGCGTCGAAAGGATCAAGGACAACCTGGCCGGGCTGGGGGTGGACGCGCTCATCGCCGTAGGCGGCGAGGACACCCTGGGAGTGGCCCGGCAGTTGTACGACGACGGGGTCAAGGTCGTCGGCGTGCCGAAGACGATCGACAACGACCTCAACGCCACCGACTACACGTTCGGCTTCGACACAGCGGTCGGCGTCGCCGTGGAGGCGATCGACCGGCTGCACACCACGGCCGAGAGCCATCACCGCGCGCTCATCTGCGAGGTCATGGGCAGGCACGCCGGCTGGATCGCGCTGCACGCCGGAATGGCGGGCGGGGCCAACGTCATCTTGATCCCGGAGCAGCCCTTCGACATTGAGAAGGTCTGCGAGTACGTGGAGAGCCGCTTCAAGACCCGCTACGCCCCGATCATCGTGGTCGCGGAGGGGGCGCATCCGCTCGACGGCCAGATGGAGCTGCAGGCCGGTGAGCTCGACTCGTTCGGTCACGTGCGCCTGGGCGGCATCGGCGAGCGCCTGGCCAAGGAGATCGAGAAGCGCACCGGCAAGGAGGCCCGCACGACGGTGCTGGGTCACATCCAGCGCGGCGGCACGCCCAGCGCGTTCGACCGGGTCCTCGCCACACGTTTCGGTCTGCAGGCCATCGACGCCGTCCAGGAGGGCGACTTCGGGAAGATGGTCGCGCTCCGGGGCACCGACATCGTCCGGGTCGACCTGAGCGCGGCGACGGAAAAGCTCAAGACGGTCCCGATCGAGCGCTACAACGAAGCCGAGGTCTTCTTCGGCTGAGGTGATCTGCCGAAAAGACCGGCGACGACCCGCGACCAAGGTCGCGGGTCGTCGCCGTATGCCGGATCGTCATGCGGCTTTCGTTGGAGTCCGTTTCATCTCAATAGCCATTTTTGGCTAACGTTGTCGATCATGACTAACCGCCCCAGTCCTATGGCGAGCAGCCGCCGTCGTCCGGGCGGCAGCCCCAGCCGTACGGGCAGGGGTACGGCCGGCAGGTCCAGCCGTACGGTCAGCAGCAGCAGTACGGCCACCCGGCACAGCACGGTGCGGGGGCCATCTGGCCCTTGGTGGACGGCATCATGATCTTGGTCAACGGTGATGCGGACTCCGAAGGCCGTCGGCTCCGCGACAACTGAGCGACCAGCACGGACAGGGTCCTCCGCGGTGACCGCGGAGGACCGCGGAACAAGCGTTGCCGGTCGCGCTGTTCGGTTCCGTAGGCGACACTGGAAGCGCACCCGGATATCTCGCAGGAGGATCACGCATGCCCACGCTCGGTACCGCTCCGGGGGGGACGTCCCCCCACGTCCCCCAGCCGTCCCAGGGGGATGTGACCATGAGCGCACCGCGGCGCACCCCGGTCGCGGGGGAGCCATGCGTGCTGCTCAAGCTGGGCGAGATCGTGCTCAAGGGCAAGAACCGTGATCTCTTCGAGCGGCGGCTGCAGAACAACATCCGAGCCGCAGTGAAGGGCCTCGGCATCAAGGTCCAGGTCACCCAGCGCGAAGGCGTGATGGTCGTGCGCGCCGAGAGCCGTGACGAGGCCGACGTCGACGCCGTCGCACGCCGGATCGCCGACGTGATGGGCATCGTGTGGGTGCACCGGGCGTGGCGGGTCGCCAAGGAGGTCGAGCCGACCGTGCAGGCGGCGATCGACCTCGTCGGCCGGCACCCGGCGCTCGCGCGCAAGGCCGCCTTCGCCATCCGGCCACGGCGCCGGGACAAGCGGTTCCCGATGACCTCATCGGAGCTCGCGGTGCATGTCGGCGCCGCCGTTCAGGAGCGCTACGACCTCCCGGTCAATCTCAAGCACCCCGAGATCACGGTCTCCATCGAGGTCGACCGTGACGAGGTCTTCGTCTTCACCGACGGTCTGCACGGACAGGGCGGCCTGCCGGTCGGCATGAGCGGCCGCGGGCTCGTGCTCATGTCCGGGGGCATCGACTCACCGGTGGCCGCCTACCGCATGATGCGCCGGGGCCTGCGTCTCGACTTCCTGCACTTCTCGGGCATGCCGTTCACGGGCCCTGAGTCGATCTACAAGGCCTACGCCCTCGTGCGTGAGCTCGACAAGTTCCAGGGCGACTCGCGGCTGTTCGTGGTGCCGTTCGGCAAGGCACAGCAGCAGATCAAGTCCTCCGGCGCGGAGCGCCTGCAGATCATCGCGCAGCGGCGGCTGATGCTCAAGACCGGAGAGACCCTCGCCGCGCGGCTCGGCGGGGCGGCGCTGATCACCGGTGACTCGCTCGGTCAGGTCAGCAGCCAGACGCTGCCCAACATCACCGCGCTGGACGACGCCGTGCAGCTCCCGATCCTGCGCCCCCTCATCGGGATGGACAAGACCGAGATCATGGCGGAGGCACGCCGGGTCAAAACCCTCGCCATCTCCGAGCTCCCGGACGAGGACTGCTGCACGATGCTCACTCCCCGGCGGGCCGAGACCCGGGCGAAGATCGAAGACCTGCGTCAGATCGAGCGGCGGCTCGACGCCGGCGAACTCGCCGAGCAGCTCGCGGCCTCGGTCCAGCAGCACCGCCCGTCGTACGGAGAACAGGCCTAGCGGTCAGGCGCCGGCCGGCGGCTCGGGGTCGAAGTCCGAGCGCCGGGGCGGCTCGGGTCCGTCGGTGCCCAGGCGGACGATCCTGCCGATCCGTACGACCCTGAACCGCCGGCCCGCGACCGTGAGGTCGTCCACGCGGTCGCGGTGGAGCCGCTCCGCCGCGGCCGCGTAGTGGGCGCGCTCGGCCTCCCCGGGGTGCTCCACCGCGGGGACCACGTGACTGAAGTAGGCGGCCAACGTGTCGCGGGCCTGCTGCGGCGTGTCACAGGGCATGGTGGCCGAGCGCCAGCCCCCGTCGATGCGTTCGGTCGCGGCGAAGGTCGGTGCCATGATCCTCAGCCTCGGATAGTCGGTCAGCGCACGGCAGGCGTCCCCTCGTACACCGACGGGGACCGTGCCCGCGTCGGGAACCGTGTCCTCGTACCGGCCGGTGAGCTCGGCCGCCGCGGTCCCGTGCAGGTCTTCTCCCGCAGCCGGCAGGAACTCGGGCGTTCGCGGCATGACGCCGCGACCGCCGGGTCGCGGATCCGGATCCGTCGGCCGGGGCGGCTCCGGGACGCCGGTGTTCATCCGCACGACCTGCTCCACCCGCAGAATCCGGAAGCGCCGTCCGGCGACGGTCAGGTCGTCACGACGCTCACAAGCGAGCAGCGCCGCCACGGTGCGGAAGTCCTCGCGCGTGCTCGGGTCCACGGCCGCCGTGGCCAGCCGGCGAAGATCCTCGGCGAGCGCGTCCCTGGCACCCTGCGGGGTGTTCTCTCCGAGGCAGGACACCCGCCAGCCGCGGCGCGCCTGCTCGGCGATCCCGAACATGGGTCCGGCCAGCAGGATCTGGGGATAGGCCCGGACGGCCCGGAGCGCGTCGGCCTCGGCCATGGCCGACACGGGATGCGCGGCGGCCATCAGGTCGTGGAAGTCGCGTTCGAGTGCGTCGTCGCCGCTGGCCATGGATTGCATGCTGCCCGTACCGCCGCGCCTCCCGCAGGCTAATCACGCATGCGGGACGGTACGGAACGGGACCGCGAGGAGCACGAGCCCTCCCGCCCCCACGGGGCCGAGCCGCTCGCCGAGGATGCCGGCCCCCAGCACCGCCGCGACAAGATCACGGTAGTGGAACGGCCACGGCCCCGGAAGGGCCGGGTGGGGTCAGGCGTGGAGACTGTCCGGCGCCCGGGTGAGGGAACGGCCGACCATCGGCGGGAGGTCCCGCACGACCTTGGCCAGCTGGCGCAGATCGCCGTCGACGAGCGCCTGCGGCCCGTCGCACAGCGCCGTCTCCGGGTGCGGGTGCACATCGATGATCACACCGTCGGCACCCACGGCGATGGCGGCCCGGGTGAGCGGCAGCACCAGCTCGCGGTGGCCGCCGGAGTGGGACGGGTCCACGATGACCGGAAGGTGCGAGAGCCGCTGCGCCACGGGTACGGCCGAGATGTCGAGGGTGTTGCGCGTCGCCTTCTCGAAGGTGCGAATGCCGCGCTCGCACAGCACGATGTCCAGGTTCCCGCGCTGGGCGACGTACTCGGCGGCCATGAGCCATTCCTCGATGGTGTTGTTCATGCCGCGCTTGAGCATCACCGGCTTGCCGGCCTCGCCCGCGGCCTGCAGCAGCGCGAAGTTCTGCGCGTTACGCGTGCCGATCTGCAGCATGTCCGCGTAAGAGGCCACGAGTTCCACGTCGCGGGCGTCGACGACCTCGGTGACGATCGGCAGCCCGGTCTCCTCCCGTACATCCGCGAGGATCTTCAGGCCGGCCTCGCCGAGCCCCTGGAACGCGTACGGCGACGTCCGCGGCTTGAAGGCGCCGCCCCGCAGCAGGGTCGCACCGGCCGCCTGCGCCATCTGGGCGGCGAGGAGGGTCTGTTCCGGCGTCTCGACCGCGCAGGGTCCCGCGATGAGGGTCATGGTGTCCGGCCCGATGGGGACGTCCCGGACGCGGACGGTGGAACGGTGCGGGTGGTTCTCGCGGCTGACGAGCTTGTAGGGCACCGAGATCCGCACCACGTCGATCACACCGCTCATGCCACGCAGGTTCAGCGTGCCGAACTGCTCGACGTCGCCCACCAGGCCGACGATGGTGCGGTTCACACCGCGACTGACGAACGCGTCCCCGCCGGCGGTCTCGACGAGCGACACGACTGCCTCGACGTCCGCTTCGGTGGCCTCCGGGGCCATCACGACAACCATTTCTCTCCTCTGTCCCGCAAGGGGTTCCGCGATTAATTCGGTCTGAAACGACGAAAGCCCCGGACCGTCCGGCCCGGGGCTTTCGTCAGTGGTCGCTCAGCGCAGCGTTAGGCCGGCCACCACCCGTCCGGGTCGGTTGCCATACCAAAAGCCATAACGGTGGATGCTGCGCACGGGCTACAGGCTACACAACCCTCCAGAGCCGCGAGCGGCAGGGGCCGGATGTGCGCCACTTCACCGGGATGGCAGGATGGCCGGGACATGACGCCGCCCGAGAAACGGTTGCCACCCGGACAGTACGTCCCCCGTGGCTGGCCGGTCCTGCACTATGGCCCGGTGCCGAAGTTCCGTCCGAACGATTGGGATTTCCGGGTGTTCGGCGCCACGGAGTCAGGCGAGCGGCACCAGTGGAGCTGGGAGGCGTTCCAGCGCCTTCCCACCACGAAGGCGACCGCCGACTTCCACTGCGTCACCAAGTTCACCATCCCGGACAACGTCTGGGAGGGCATCTCGGGCTCCACCCTGGTGGAGCTGGCGCCGCCGCACCCGGACGTCACCCATGTCATGGTCTGGGCGGAGTACGGCTACAGCGCCAACATTCGCATGGCGGACTTCCTGGCCGACGCGACGCTGTTGGTCACCCACCGCAACGGTGAGCGGCTCAGTCCCGACCACGGCTTTCCGGTGCGCCTCGTCGTGCCGCACCTCTATGCCTGGAAGAGCGTCAAGTGGGCGCGGGGCGTGGAGTATCTGGTCCGCAACCAGCGCGGGTTCTGGGAGGAGCGCGGCTATCACAACGTCGCGGATCCGTGGGATGAGCAGCGCTACGCCTATCAGGAGGAGCAGGACGGCTCCGGGCCGCGCTGACGCCGCTCTGTGACCTAACCGTCCGACCCAGGTGTCGGCATGCCGATCTTCGGGCAATGGATCGCGCTCACATAGCGAAATCACTTGCGCTCGTACTGTAATCGACGGCAAGGTCCTCCCATGCTTAGCGTCCTTGCCGTCGACGACGAGGCGCCGGCGCTGGAGGAGCTGACCTACCTCCTCCGGGAGGATCCGCGGATCGAGCAGGTGACCCAGGCGCCCGACGCGGCCGAGGCCCTGCGCATCCTCAGCCGGGTCCTGGTCTCCGGGGACCGCCTTGATGCCGTCTTCATGGACATCCGCATGCCCGGTCTGGACGGGCTCGACTTCACCCGGTTGCTGGCAGGCTTCGCGGCGCCGCCGGCCGTGGTCTTCGTGACCGCCCACGAGCACTTCGCCGTCACCGCGTTCGAGCTCGGTGCCCTGGACTACGTGCTCAAGCCCGTACGGCCGGAGCGCCTGGCCGAGGCCGTGCGGCGCGTGGAGGCGGCGGTGTGCCCCGGCTGCGCGTCACCGGCCGTCGACGAGGTCGTGCCGGTGGAGCTCGGGGGGCGCACCCGGCTCGTCACGCGCTCGAGCGTGACCTACGCCGAGGCCCATGGCGACTATGTGCGCCTGCACACCGCGGAGGGCAGTTACCTCGTCCGGATGCCCCTCGCGGCCCTGGCCAAACGCTGGGAGACCGCCGGGTTCATCCGCATCCACCGGAGCACCCTGGTCTCGGCCGGTCACATCAGCGAGCTGCGCTTCGACGGGGGCAGGGCGATCGTCCAGGTGGGCGAGCGGCTGCTGACGGTCAGCCGCCGGCACACCCGTGAGGTCCGTGACCTGCTGGTCCGGCGCTTCCACCATGGGCCGGAGAACCCCCAGCAGAATTGAGGATCCGGGCCTTCGGGCCGCGTCCGGCCACCCGCATGCCCTGCGCCGGGGGCCGCACCGCGACGGATGCCACTCCACCGAAGGTCCACAACGGACGTGCACTTACCGTGCCAGGCAGTGTCTCAATGCCGTTCGTCGTGCCTAATCAGCCGTCCGTCGCCCGGCTACGCTACGTATAGCGCTGGGGGCGCACCGCTGGTCGCGGGGCCGCCGTGAGCTCTCGCCCGGCTCGGACCCCGCGCCCTAATGTGGCCGTGCTGGCAAGCTTTACACCGCGTTCGGGGGGACGCGGGCGGCGCAGGTGCGTGACCCGCGCCATCGCCGCACCACCCCCAACATGAGCGACCAGGGATACCCAGCAAAGGTCGGAGGCGCGTTGCCGCGCCGTGGACGGGAGCTCAAGGCCCGGACACGCGCGCGTCGCCGTATGTGACACCGGCCCGCTGGGGCAAGGCCGCCGGGCCCCGTACCGGGGGGGTGGGGCTCGACGGCGTCCGCTCGGGCGCTGCTGGACAGTCGGGGGGTTGTTCAGCAGCGTCCGAGTGCTGGTCCGCCGCATGTGCACGCCATGCACACCGGCGTCCGGACGGCGGCCTTCGCGTTCCCGTCCGCCGGACCGCGTGGCGTCTTTCCGGGGCGTCATGCTCCCGACTGATGAGACAGGGATCGATTCGCCCGTACACTCTCATCGATGGACACGACCGTTGCGGACCCACTCGTCGGCCAGGTGCTGGACGGGCGCTATCGCATTGAGTCGCGCGTGGCCCGCGGCGGGATGGCGACGGTCTACCTCAGCAAGGACCTCAAGCTCGACCGCACCATCGCGCTCAAGGTCATGCATCCCGGTCTGGCCCAGGACGAGGACTTCGTCCGGCGATTCATCGGTGAGGCCAAGTCCGCGGCGGCGCTGTCGCACCCGAATGTGGTCGCGGTGTTCGACCAGGGCACCGACGGCCAGCACGTCTTCCTAGCGATGGAATACGTCCCAGGGCGCACACTGCGCGACCTGCTCAACGAACGTGGCCGCCTCGGCCCGCGGCAGGCGCTCGAGATCATGCAGCCGGTGCTCGCGGCGCTCGGCGCGGCTCACCGGGCCGGGCTCGTGCACCGCGACGTCAAGCCCGAGAACGTGCTCCTCATGGCCGACGGCCAGCTCAAGGTCGCCGACTTCGGCCTGGCGCGGGCCGAGACGGCGAGCAAGCAGACGAAGACCGGCATGCTGATCGGCACGGTGGGCTACCTCGCTCCGGAGCAGGTCCTGACCGGCCACACCGACGTGCGCTCCGACGTCTACGCCGCGGGCATCATGCTCTTCGAGCTCCTCACCGGCCGCCAGCCGCATGAGGGGGAGACCCCGATCATGGTGGCCTACAAACACGTCAACGAGGTCGTGCCGCCGCCCTCGAGCGTCATCCCGGGCATCCCGCCGCAGCTCGACGCGCTCGTCGCGGCGGCCACGAGCCGTGAGCCGGCCAACCGCCCGGCGGACGCCAACCGCTTCCTCGCCGCGGTCGCGGACACGCATCGCGACCTCCCCTTCGATATCGACCAGACGGTCTCCAACGCGACCTCGGTCCTGCACACCGCCCCGCCGGCCCCCACGCGTCCGCACGCCGGCTCGCCTTCGCATCCGGCGGCGCACACCAGCGTGATCCCGGCCGATTCCAGGCCGGTGGAGCCGCCGCGGGCACCGTTCATGGACCGGGCCATCGACTTCGTCACGGGGCGGTTCGTGCTCATCGGGCTCGGTCTGATCGCCGTCCTGGTGATCGGCTGGGCGGTGTGGTACCAAACCGCCGGGCAATACGCCCATGTGCCGCGGAACCTCATCGGCATGTCGTTCGACGAGGCCCGGCAGCGGCTCACCGCCGAGGGCATTCAGTTCAAGCGGGGCAAGAGCACCTATTCGGAGCAGATCAAGAAGGATCACGTCGCTTCGGTCGACCCCGCGCCCGGCGAGCGGGTGAAGCAGGGCCAGATCATCACCTTGGCGCTGTCCAGGGGCCGGGCGCCCGTGCCGGTGCCCGACGTCGCCGGCAAGTCCCTCGACGAGGCCACGAAGATCCTCCAGTCCAAGGGCCTGACCGTCGGCGACCTCAGCAGGGCCGCCTCCCAGACGGTCCCCAAGGACGCGGTGGTGCGGACGGACCCCAAGGCCGGTGACAAGCAGTCCCCGGACGAGCCGGTCGGGATCGTGCTCAGTAACGGCGTGGCACTGCCCAACCTGGTGGGGCAGCCCCGCGACGCCGCGGAGAATCAGCTCAAGGCGATGGGCCTCAACGTCAAGATCGACGAGCAGGCCGACCCCGCCAAGCCGCCGGGCACGGTGCTGGCGCAGAATCCGGCGGCGGGCACGCCGGTCTCCCGCGGCGACGAGGTGACGCTGCAGGTCAACAAAGCCAATAACTGCTTCCTGCCCGACGTGAACCCGTTCTGCAACAACGGGGCCAGCCCGCAGGACATGGTCTCCGTGCCGACGACCATGGGACGGAGCATGGAGGAGGCCAAGGGCATGCTGGAGGGCGCCGGCTTCCAGGTCGTGGCCAAGAAGGGCCCCGGCCGCCGTGACCGTCACGGGCCCGGAGGTCGTCAGGTCGTCTTCCAGAACCCGCCGGGTGGCAACGCACCCCGGGGCTCCACCGTCACGATCTGGGGCTGAGGGCCTCCGCGCCGCGGCTAAGCTGGCGCATCTATGACGTCCCGTGAGAAGAGCCCGATAGGCGCGCATGTCCCGGTCGGCGGGGGCCTGGCGACCGGTGGCCTGAAATACGCCGCGGAGATCGGCGCGGAGGCCGTCCAGGTGTTCGTCTCCAACCCGCGCGGCTGGGCCCTCGCGGCCGGTAGGCCGGCCGAGGACGCGAGACTGCGGGACAGCGGCGTCCCGGTCTATGTACACGCCAACTACCTGATCAACTTCGGTTCCCCGACGGCGGAGACGCTGACCAGGTCGGTCGACTCCGTGCGCCACGCGCTGCTGCGGGGCCGCGCCATCGGGGCCAGGGGAGTGGTGGTCCACACCGGCTCCGCGGTGAGCCAGTCCTACGACCTGGCGATGCGGCAGGTCCGTGAGCAGTTGCTGCCGATCCTCGAGGAGATCCCGGGCGATGGCCCGGACCTGCTGCTGGAACCGATGGCGGGCCAGGGCCGGATGCTCTGCGCCACCGTGCCGCAGCTGGCGCCCTATTTCGAGGCGCTGGACTCCCATCCGCGGCTCGGCATCTGCCTCGACACCTGCCATGTCTTCGCGGCGGGGCACGACCTCGCCGCCGAGGACGGGGTCGCCGACGTCCTGGACGCGCTGGTGGCCACGGTCGGCGCGGGCCGTCTGAAGCTGATCCACGCCAACGATTCCAAGGACGTGTGCGGTTCGGCCAAGGACCGGCACGAGAACATCGGGGCCGGCAATATCGGCGAGGGTCCGTTCGCCGACCTCTTCCGCAATCCGCTCACCGCGGGGGTGCCGTTCATCATCGAGACCCCGGGCCGCTCCCCGGATCCGCACCGCAAGGACATCGAGGTGCTGAAGAGGCTCCGCGCCGGCTGATCCCGCCACGGGGGGGCCGGCCTAAGAGCCGCTGAGGCCCTCCCAGGGGGAGGAGGCTTGGGCGTAGTGCCGTTTGGGGATCCGGCCCGCCAGCCTGGCCAGCCGGCCGGCCTCGACCCCGTGCCGCATGGCGGCCGCCATGACCGCGGGCGACTGGGCCCGCGTCACGGCCGTGGCGAGCAGCACGGCGTCACAGCCCAGCTCCATGGCCAGCGCGGCGTCGCTCGCGGTCCCGATGCCCGCGTCGAGGATCACCGGGACCCCTGCCTGCTCCACGATCAGCTGGATGTTGTGCGGGTTGCGGATGCCCAGGCCCGATCCGATGGGGGAGCCGAGCGGCATCACCGCCGCACAGCCGATCTGCTCCAGGCGGCGGGCCAGCACGGGGTCGTCGCTGGTGTACGGCAGCACGACGAAGCCGGCGTCGACCAGCTGCTCGGCCGCCTCGATCAGCTCGATGGGATCTGGCAGCAACGTCCGCTCGTCCGCGATCACCTCTAGCTTGACCCAGTGCGTGCCCAGGGCTTCGCGGGCGAGCTTTGCGGTCAGCACGGCCTCACCGGCGGTGAAGCAGCCGGCGGTGTTGGGCAGCAACCGGATGCCACGGCGGCGCAGGATGTCCAGCACCGAGCCGGGTGCGGACGGGTCGACCCGCCGCATGGCGACGGTGGTGAGCCGGGTGCCGGAGGCGACGAGCGCCTCCTCGAGCGCGTGCATGCTCGGCGCGCCGCCCGTCCCCATGATCAATCGCGAGTCGAAGCCGTCGCCCGCGATGACGAGCGGGTCCGGGTCGGTGTTCATGGTCTCCGTCCTCTCCGGCCGGGGCCGTCCCTGTGTCACGTCTCAGCCTCCCTGCACCGCGGTCAGGACCTCCAGCCGGTCCGCCTCGCGTACGGCCGTGGCCGCCCACTCGGACCGCCGTACGACCTCGCCGTTGAGCGCGACGGCGATGCCGGCGCTCGCCGCGGTCACGTCCTCGACCACGGAGGCCACCGTCGCCTCGTCCGGAACGTCCCGCGCATCGCCATTGACGATCACCTTCATGCCTGCGTCTCCTCCGCGAACCGGTCAGGCCGGAACGCCTTCGCGACGTCGGGGACCTCCCCGCTGACGAGCACGTCGGCCATCAGCTCGGCCGTCACCGGGGCGAGAAGCACCCCGTTGCGAAAGTGCCCCGTGGCGAGCAGGAGGCCGGGCACGACCGAGGGGCCGATGAGGGGGGCGTTGTCCGGGGATCCGGGCCGAAGTCCGGCGCTGACCTCGGCGAACTCGAGCTCGGTGATGCCCGGGATGAGCTCTCGGGCGTCCCTCATCAGCTCCCAGAGGCCGCCGGCCGTGACTGTGGTGTCATAGCCCATCTCCTCCTGGGTCGCTCCGATCACGATCTCGCCGTCCCTGCGCGGCACGAGATAGATCGACGAGCCTTTGACGACGCCCCGGGTGGAGCGGGTGAGGAAGGGCACGCGCGTGCGCAGCCGTACGACCTGGCCCTTGACCGGCCGGATCACCGGCACGACGCCGTCCGGGAGGCCGCCGATCTGGTGGGTCCAGGGGCCGGCGGCCAGCATGACCCGGTCCGCGCGCAGCTCCCGCCCGCCGGCCAGACGTACGCCGGTGGCGCGGTCGTCCTCCAGGATCACGTCCTTGGCGCGCTCCCGTACGAGCGTGACCCCGGCGCGGTCCACGGCGGTGAGCAGGGCGGCGGTGAGGCGCCGCGGGTCCACCGAGCCGTCGCGCTCGGCGAGCAGCCCGCCGCGTACGGACGGGGTCAGCATCGGCTCGAGGCGACGGCACTCACGGCCACTGAGCGCCGACGTGCGGATGCCGAGCGTCTCCTGGAAGCGCCGCAGGTCCTCGAGGTAGGCGAGGTCATCGCTGTCGAAGGCCACCTGGAGGGTGCCGTCGTCCCGATATCCGGTGTCCTGCCCGGTGAGGTCCTCCAGCTCGGCGACGAAGCCGGGATAGCGGTCACGGGAGGCGATGCCGAGGTGCAGCAGCGGGTCCTCACCGTAGGCCAGCTCGCTTACCGGGGTCAGCATGCCCGCGGCGACCCGTGAGGCCCCACTGGCCGGGTGCGGGTCCACGATGGTCACATCGAGGCCACGGCCGGCCGCCCGCCAGGCGGTGGCCAGGCCGATCACTCCGGCCCCGACGATCACGACGTCCACGTGCGCGCTCCCTTCGCCGGCATGATCCGGATCAGGTGGTGGCGGTCGGCGGCCCGGTCAGCCGCCCTCTCAGCCCGGTCGAACCGGACTCCCGCGCTTGTCGTCCCAAGCCTATGCCAGCCGTTGCCCCGGAACTGCCTTACAGTGCGGTCATGGACAGCGTGATCATCGTCGGCGGCGGGCTGGCCGGCATCCGGGCCGCGGAGGCCCTGCGTACCAAGGGTTACGAGGGCGCGCTCACCCTCGTCGGCGCGGAGCCGCACCGGCCCTACGACCGGCCGCCGTTGTCCAAGGCCGTCCTCATGGGCCGGACCGACGACACGACGGTCGTGGCCGACTTCGAGGCACTCCGCTGCGATCTCGTCCTCGGCCACACGGCGACCGGCCTGCGCCTCGCGGACGTCCGCGGCGGAACCCTGGAGACGACCGCGGGCCCGCTCCCCTTCGACGGACTCGTGATCGCCACCGGGGCGGCACCCATCCGGCTCCCGGGCGGCGGACCACAGCACGCGATCCGTACCATCGACGACGCCCGGGCCCTGCGGGCGGGCCTGCGGCAGGGTGCGCGGATCGCGATCGTGGGGGCGGGCTGGATCGGCGCCGAGACCGCGACGGCGGCGGCGCGGGCCGGCTGTGCGGTCACGGTCGTGGAGGCCGCGGACGCGCCCCTGGCGGGGTCCATCGGCTCGCACGTGGGCGCGCACACGGCCGCCTGGTACGCCGAGGCCGGCGTCGAGCTACGACTGGGGGTGAAGGTCGCGGCCGTGGACGACGGGGGCCTGGCACTCGGGGACGGTGGCCGGATCGACGCGGACGAGGTCGTCGTCGGCGTGGGCGTCCGCCCCGAGGTCGGGTGGCTGTCCGGCTCAGGGCTCGACCTCCAGGACGGGGTGGTGGTCGACAGTTCACTGCGCACGAGCCGCCCGGAGATCGTCGCGGCCGGCGACTGCGCGGCGTGGTGGTCGGGCAGGTACGGCCGGCGGCTGCGCGTCGATCACTGGGACACGGCGCTCAACGCCCCGGCGGCCGCGGCCGCCTCGCTGCTCGGGCAACCGGCCGTGTATGATCCGGTGCCGTACTTCTGGTCGGAGCAGTTCGACCGGATGGTGCAGTACGCCGGCCAGCACGCGGGGGCCGAGCGCCTCGTCTTCCGCGGCGACCCGGCCGGCAAGGAGTGGGCCGCGTGCTGGCTCACCGGGACGCGGCTGGAGGCCATCGCCACCGTCAACCGGCCCCGCGACCTGGTGCAGGGCCGCCGCCTCATGGCCGCCGGCACCCCCGTTGATCCGGACCGGCTCACCGATCTGGACGTTCCGGTCCGGAATGCGGCGCGTGTCTAACGGTTTCAATCCCCCCTGGAGATGGTAGGCAGGCTTCGTGACGCAGACGCACACTACTGTTGACAGCATGTTGGACTCGCAGACAGACGCCCTGGTGGGGGAGTGGGTCACCCTTCCCGAGGCGGCCGACCGGCTCGGCATCAACCTGAGCCGGACCAAGCAACTCCTCCGCGACCACAAGCTCATCGGCATGACCCGGGATGGTGCGGACCAGGTCCCCTCTGCCTTCGTGCAGCAAGGACACATCCTCAAGGGCCTTCCCGGCACGCTGATGTTGCTGACGGACGCCGGATATGAGCCCGTGGAGGCGCTCCGCTGGCTGTTCACCCCTGACGAGACCCTCCCCGGCACCCCGGTCCAGGCGCTCATCGAGAACCGTGGCACCGAGGTCCGCCGGCGCGCGCAGGCCTTGGCCTTCTAGGCCGGCCGCCTCAGCGGGCTGTCGAAGCCGGCCTGTATCAGCCGAAAGGACCGAACACCCCATCGTGCCGAAGCGCTTGCTGTCGGATCACGCCGCCTCCTTGCGGGCCCGGCTCGACCGGGCCCGCCTCTACCTGTGCACCGACGCCCGGGAAGACCGCGGGGATCTGGCGGAGTTCCTCGACGCCGTGCTCGCCAACGGCGTCGACATCGTCCAGCTCCGGCAGAAGGGCCCGGGGCGGCGGGCGCTCGAAGCACGCCAGGAGCTCGAACACCTGTCGGTCTTCCGCGCGGCGTGCGACCGGCACGGCGCCCTGCTGGCCGTCAACGACCGGGCCGACATCGCTCGTGCGGCGTGCGCGGACGTACTGCACCTGGGACAGGACGATCTGCCGGTCCCGTTCGCTCGCGAGATCGTCGGCGCGGACATGCTCATCGGCCGGTCCACGCACTCCGAGGACCAGGCCGCGGCCGCTTCGGTGGAGGACGGGGTCGACTACCTGTGCGCGGGTCCCGTCTGGCCGACCCCGACCAAGCCCGGGCGGGAGGCGCCGGGCCCCGAGCTGCTGAAGTACGTCGCCGCCCACAGCGGCGGCAGGCCCTGGTTCGCGATCGGCGGCATCGACCTCACGAACCTTGACGAGGTGTTCTCGGCCGGAGCCGACCGCATCGTGGTGGTACGGGCGATCACCGACGCCGATGATCCCGCCACGGCCGCCGCGGCGCTGGCCAGGCGGGCCCGCCGCTGACCGCTCGCCCCTCCCCACCACGTCCTACCCA
This sequence comes from Streptosporangiaceae bacterium, assembly GCA_025964715.1. GTDB lineage: Bacteria > Actinomycetota > Actinomycetes > Streptosporangiales > Streptosporangiaceae > Actinomadura_C. The sequence continues at coordinate 23,764 of JAOPYH010000026.1, forward strand.
CCGGGGCACGGCGGCGACCGATGCCGCACAATGGGGGCCATGAGCGTCTCATCTGACGATGACCGGCTCGTCGAGCTGACCGAGGACATGGAGATCCTGCCGGATCAGACCCGCGACGACACCGACGAGGGCTGGGGCGACTGGCGGGAGTCCGGCGACGATGACTCCCACCTCATCGAGGAGCGTCCGCCGCACTGGTAGCCGCGGCGCCCGCCGTTCAGCTGTTTCCGGCCGGCAGCAGCACGCCCAGCGCGAAACCGATCCCGACGACGAGGGCGAGCGCGACCATCATCCGCCAGCGATAGGCCGGGATGCGCTCGGGCTTGGTCTCGGGGGCCGGCTTGGCGTCGGCGCGAAGATCCCGCAGCAGCTGGGACGCCGACGGGCGGGCCGCGGGATTCTTGTCGAGGCAGCGCTCGACGAGGTCGCGCAGCGGCCCCTTCAGTTCCCCGAGATCTGGGGCCCGTTCGGTCACCCGCCGCATCACCGCGGCGCTCGGGCCCAGGCCGAACGGAGGCCGGCCCGTCGCCGCGAAGACCATGGTGGCACCCCAGGCGAACACATCGCTCTGGGGTCCGACCGGCTCCTCCTCGATCTGCTCCGGTGACATGTAGGCGGGCGTGCCGATGGGGGAGGTGGTCATCGGGGTCGCGCTATCCAGGGCCCGCGCGATGCCGAAGTCGATGACCTTGGCCCCGCCCGCGCCGAGGAGCACGTTTCCGGGCTTGAAGTCACGGTGGACGATCTCCGCGCGGTGGATGGCGGAGAGGGCGCCGGCAGTGCGCAATGCCAACTTGCGCAGCGGAACGCCCGCCAAGGGTCCTTCTTGGTCCACCAGCTGCTGCAGCGACGGCCCGTCGACGTACTCGCTGACGATGTACGGCCGGTCGCCGGTCACCCTGGCCTCGAGCATCCGCGCGGTGTGCGGGGCGGCCACCCGCCGTGCGGCCGCCGCCTCTTTCACGAACCGCGTCCGTGCCCGCTGGCTGGCCGCCCATCCGCCGCGCAGTAGCTTGACCGTCACGAGCTCTCCTTGACCGCTGCGGGCCAGATAGACCACGCCCTGGCCGCCCTGCCCAAGGCGTTTGAGCATTGCGTAGTCGCCCAGACGGCGTGGGTCGTCCGGGCCGAGAGTGGTGTCATGGTGCACTCGACGCTCCGGCGTACGTGGGGGTGGAGATCGCCCTATTTGTATCGCGCCGGACGGGGTTAGTCGGGCATAACGGTGTGTTTTTGTCGGCTCAGCCGCGGCGGGCGGTGGCGACGATGGCGAGATCCGCGAGCGCCACCTTGGCCTCCTCCGTGATCGGTGCCGTCTCGAGCGCTGTGTGGGCCTCCCCGGCGTACTCGCCGATCATCGACTCGCAGGCGGCGAGGCCGCCCGTGTCCACGATGATCGAACGGAGCTCGTCCACGCCGGCCCGGTCCAGGGCGGGGTCACCGAGGCGGTCCCGCACCACGGCGGCCTGTGCGGGCGTGGCCCCTTCGAGCGCCAGTGCCACGAGCACGGTGCGCTTGCCCTCGCGCAGGTCGTCACCCGCGGGCTTGCCGGTCTCGGCGGGGTCGCCGAACACTCCGAGCACGTCGTCACGGAGTTGGAACGCGATGCCCAGCGGAAGGCCGTACCGCGACAGGGACGCGATCGTCTCCGGGCCGCCGCCGGCCATCGCGGCACCGAGCTGCAGCGGCCGCTCGACGCTGTATTTCGCGCTCTTGTACTCCACGACCCGCAACGCGGATGCCACCGTTCCGCGGCCCCGCGGCCCGCCGTCACCGGTCGGTCCGCCGTGCGCCTGCTCGACCAGGTCGAGGTACTGCCCGCACATCACCTCTGTGCGCATGAGGTCGTACGTCGGCCGGCCCAGGACGAGCGTGTCCTCGGCGAGGCCACTGGTGTCGTACAGCTGACCCGCCCAGGCCAGGGCCAGGTCACCGAGCAGGATCGCGGCGCTGGTCCCGAAGCCCTCCGCCGAGCCGGGCCAGCCCGCGGCCTCGTGCATGGCCTGGAACCGCCGGTGCACTGACGGGAGGCCGCGCCGCGTGTCACTGGCGTCCATGACGTCGTCGTGTATGAGCGCGCTGGCCTGCAGGAGCTCCAGGGACGCCGCAGCCGTGACGATCGCCGGGCCGTCCTGCCCGCCGAGACCCCGCCAGCCCCAGTAGCAGAAGGCGGGCCGCAGCCGTTTGCCCCCGGCCAGCAGATCTTGCAGAGTGGACAGCATCGGGGCGAGATCGTCGTCGATCCCGAGCACCCCGGGACGCTGCCGGTCGACGAACACGCGCAGCGCCTCGTCGACCTCCTTGCGTACGCGGCTGGAGGACATGAAGACGAGCGTATCGACCGGGGGCAACTGAATGCGCCGCCCCGTCACGCGGCCGTGGCCCTCGTTGTGGCCCTGCTCCGGGCGCCGGGACCGCGCCCAGCCGGGTCTCGCACCGGTAATCTGTCCGGCATGAGTCCCCTGCGCCCCCAGCGTGTGCCCACGATCCGCGAGCTGCTCGCCGGCGGGGGCCGGTCGTTCTCCTTCGAGTTCTTCCCGCCGAAGACCGACAAGGGCGCGCGCAACCTGTGGCGGGCGATCCGTGAGCTCGAGGCGCTGCGTCCCACCTTCGTGTCAGTGACGTACGGTGCGGGCGGCGGCACCCGGGACAAGACCGTGGACATCGTGGAGCGGATCGCCACCGACACGACGCTCACCCCGGTCGCGCACTTCACCGCCGTCAACCATTCGATCCGGGAGCTCCGCCACCTGGTCGGCCGGTTCGCCTCCGTGGGAGTGCGCAACATGCTCGCCCTGCGCGGTGACCCGCCAGGCGATCCGCTCGGGGAGTGGATCCAGCACCCCGACGGCGTGGCCTACGCGGAGGATCTGGTGCAACTGATCCGCAGCTCGGGAGATTTCTCCGTCGGCGTCGCCGCGTTCCCCTACAAGCATCCCCGCTCGCCGGACATCGAGAGCGACACACGCTATTTCGTGCGTAAGTGCCGGGCCGGTGCCGACTATGCGATCACACAGATGTTCTTCCGCGCCGAGGACTACTTCCGGCTGCGCGACCGGGTCAGCGCACAGGGGTGTGACACGCCGATCATCCCCGGGATCATGCCGGTCACCCAGCTCAGCACGATCGAGCGATCCGAGCAGCTGTCCGGGGCGCCGTTCCCCCGGGAGCTCGCCGCCCGGTTCGAGGCCGTCGCCCATGATCCCGAGGCCGTACGGTTGCTGGGGGTCGAACACGCGGCGGAGCTGTGCCGCGAGCTGCTCGAGCAGGGTGCGCCGGGCATTCACTTCATCACGTTCAACAAGTCCACGGCGACGCGTGAGGTCTACAACCTGCTCGGAGCCGCCTCCTACCTCACGCCGCCGCTGACGGCGTGATCACTTGGCCAGTGGCAGTGGCGAGCCCATGATCGCGTAGGGCTGACCGCCGCCGGGGAAGGCGAAGTCCCGCAGCAGGTCGGTCATGCCCACGGAGGAGTAGAGCCGCCGGGCCGGAGAGCCGGCCCGATCGAGCGTGGACAGCACGACCGTACGCTCGTCCCGATCGGCGCACAGGGCCGCCAGGAGCCGGCGCCCCAGTCCGTGCCCCTGATAGGCCGGATGCACATGGAGCTCGGCGACCTCGAACGCGTCGTCCATCCAGCTCTTGGCGTGGGGCTTGCCCGCGGCGTCGGCCAGAGCCTCGCGCACGACGTCGTGCCACCACTGGCCGGGCAGACCGCGGAAGCCGTAGGCGAACCCCGCAACGTCGGCCACGGACGGGGGGAGCCCCGCGGGCCGTGGCAGCCGCAGAGATACGCGGCGCCGCTCGAACACGAACGCCCGGAAGGCCGGATAGGCGGCATGCCGCTCCATGATCGTACGGCGGCCTGGGATCTGCTCGCGGGGTGGATTCATGGCGGCGGCGTAGACGTCCAGCAGCGAGCCGAGGCGTTTGACGAACTCCCGCTGATCCAGCTCACGCAGGTTCGGCTCTCTCACCGCCCCGAGCATAATCGCCATGGCCTCACCCGAGGCCGCCCCGAACGGTCTCATGTCGCCGTGACCAGGACGCGGTCGGTCGCCGTCAGGGTGTTGTAGAGGTCCCAGAGGATGCGGTCGGCGGCCTTGCCCAGCGTCTGCCGGCCGTCGGCCAGCCGGCCGCCCCACTGCCGTGCCTCGGGACCCAGCCACGCATCCGTGCCCTGCAGGGTCCGCACCGGTGCGTCGAGGGCCCGGCGGAGCCCGTCGATGCTGCCGTAGGCGTCCCGATAGGCCTGGTAGAGCTGCTCGTACGCGGGGTTGGGCCGCTGGCCCGGCGGGAGCCGCGCCGCGGCGGCACGCTCGAACGGCGGTGGGATCGATCCCGGCGGTGGGGGAGCGGCGGCCATCACGGCTCCCTCGGGATCGACCGCAGCCGATCGAGCGCACGGTCGGTCCGCTCGCTCAGGTCGGCGGCGTCGAGGAGACGGACGACCGCGGCGCGGTGGCCGTTGTGGTCGGCACGGGCCAGCACGTCCCGTAGCCACCGCTCGCTCATGCCGACATGGTGATCGGCGGTCCCGAGGGAGTCCTCGATCGCCTTGAGGTGGGCGCCCCCACCCGCGTGCTCACGAGCCGCGGCGGCCACCAGGTCCGCGGTCCCCGCCGGGCCGAGGCGTTCATAGAAGCCGGTGGTGTAGTCCGGGTCGCCGGCGTCGGCCGCGAGCCGCCGCCAGACCCGCTCGGGGACGGGGGTCCGGTCCTTGGCCGCGAGCGACAACGCGGCGACGTCGGTCCTCGCCGCCTTGGCCGCGGCCTGCTCGGTGGGGTAGTTGCCCAGCTCCTTGCCGGCGCCCGCGGGGGTGGTCCGCGAAGGTCTCGGCGTGCCCGGCTCGCCGGGTCGGCCGCCCGTGCGGGGACCGCCACCGGGTGCGGGTCCACGGCGGGTGCCGGGTCCACCGGCCACCGAGCCGCCGGCCGGACCATGCCGGCCGCCGGACCCGCGCATCCGCGGCGGTACGGCCGGGGGCCGCACACCGCCGGCACGGTCAGGATGAGTGATCGCGTAGTTTCGCCGCCGCGCCAGCATGCCGACCTGCGCGGAGGCCCACTCTTCGGTCTGTGCGGCCTGGCGGTATCCGCCCGTAGGAACCCCTGGCGGTGGCCGATGCGTGTTCAGCCACGCCGTGATCGCGGCGCCGGCGTCCCTGACCTGCGTGATGAGCTGGCCAAGTGCGTCCGGATCGATGCCCCGGAAGTCCGGATCGCGCCCAGCCGCGGCCCGCATGCCGCCGTTGTTCCCGCCCATCGGTGCTCCGGAGGGTCGCTTGACGGGGTTCGTGACGCCTTGGCAACAGGGATGGTTCCCCTGAAGCACGTGTGTATCACGCGTCCTCTGCGCCTGTCACGGGCGATCGCGTTTCGCACAAGGTCGCAGGTGTGTCCGTTATCGGCCACCGTGATCTGGGGCGTGCCCCGGGCTCAGTCGCCCACGTCCGCCGGGCTCCCGCCGGTGAGGCGCAGCAGCTCGGCATAGGACGTCGGGAAGACGGTGTGCGGGTGACCGGCGGCAGCCCAGACCACTTCGTACTCGTCGAGCCAGGTGTCAACGAGGGCAGGGACGGGCCGCGGGTGCCCGATCGGCGCGACGCCCCCGATCGGCTGCCCGGTGGCCTCTCGTACGAACTCCGGGGTGGCTCGCGTGACCTTCCGGGCGTTCACCAGCCGCGCCGCCTTGGCGGTGTCGACCCGGTGGGCGCCACTCGTGAGCACGAGCAGCGGGGAACCGTCGGCCGAGAAGATCAGGCTGTTGGCGATCGCGCCCACCTCGCAGCCGAGCTGAGCCGCCGCGGCGACGGCCGTCGGGGCCGATTCGGGCAGTTCCACGATCTCGCCGGTCGCGCCGTGTTCCCGCAGGTAGGCGGCTACACGTACGGCGTTTGCATGCATCAAGGCACCTTAAAGTGGGGCAAAATCCGGCAAACGCCTCGGGACGGCGTACGTCGGACGGACGCCCCTGCACCTGCACGGGCGCGCGAAAGGATGGCGATGAGCATACGGGTAAAGGTCGCGAAGGTTCTGGTCGCCGGCGGCGCTGTCTTAGTGGCCGCCGCTGCGCAGGCCGGTATGGCCGAGCACCTGGGGCAGTCCGCCTCGGCCGCGGTCACCTCACCGCGTGCGGCCTCGGCGACCGTCCCAGCGACCGGGACACAGCCGCGGACGCTGCGGTTCGGTGACTCGAACGCGGACGTGACAAAGCTGCAGGAGCGGCTGCGAGCCCTGCACTACGATCCGGGCACGGTCAACGGCCGGTACGGGCAGCCGACCCAGCTCGCGCTGTTCGCGTTCGAGAAGGTCAACCGGCTCAGCCTCAACGGCACGGTGGGCGACACGGTCTGGAAGGCGCTGGACGCCCCCCGGAGCCCACAGCCCCTCGTTCGCGGTGGTGAAAAGGAACGCGTCGAGATCGACCTGAGCAGGCAGCTGCTCTACGTCTACCGCGGGGGCAAGATCGTGCTTATCTCGCACATCTCCTCGGGTGGCGACTACCGCTTCTGCACCACGGACCCGGGTGCCAAGACGCCGCGCTGCCGTCGCTCGGTCACCCCGACCGGTGACTATCTGACCGGCCGTCGGGTCGGTGACTGGGACAAGGGGCCGCTCGGCAGCCTGTACAAGCCGGTGTACTTCAACGGCGGGATCGCCGTGCACGGGTTGCCCTCGGTGCCGCTGACGCCGGTCTCCCACGGCTGCGTGCGGGTGCCGATGCACACCGCCGACCTTTTCCAGCAGCTCGTCGGGACGGGTGTCGCCGTCCACGTGCGTCGTACCGCCTGACCCTGCCCATCGCCGACCCCCTGCCGGGGGCCAGGTGCGGGGCCTTGGGCCCAGGGCGGCACAGGGCCGCTCCCGTCCGAAACGGCCGGGAGCGGTTTTGTCGTACCCGGCTGTTCTACTGTGGGTGTGCCGGTGACCTGGTCCGATCTGGTCGGATCCGGGACGCCGCGAGACATGGTTCGAACGTATTGACGAATCGCGGGCAGCGCGATTTACTGAACACGCGTCGAACTGTTGTTCGAGGTGGTACGGGACTCGCGGACCGTGCCCGGAGGGCCGGGCGGAGTGAGGGGAAGCTCTTCGCCCGGCCTCCCCGAGGCGGACCGCGGATCGCGTACCGAGGCGGGGCCCGCCGTGTCATAGGGACACTGAGGGCGCCGCCGGCCGGAAGGAGGCCTTCAATGTCCGCATCGAGCACCGTGCGACGGCTCCCGACCCGCCGGGTCGCCCAGTCCGCTCTGACGCAGCTCCGGTCATCGAGGCAGGGACTGGCGGACGCGGCCGAGGCGACGTCGGCTCATGTCCGTTATGTCTGTGCACACCTCGCGGCGCTGCGCGCGGCGGCCGCCGTTCTGACCACCAGGGAGCCAATGGACGCCCGTCGCCGGAGCCGTCCGCGGAGCGTGTGGGTGCTCCTTCCGGAGGCGGACCCGGCGCTGAGCGAGTGGGCCGCCTTCTTCGCCGCCGGCGCCGACAAGCGGGCCGCCGCGGAGGCCGGCCTGCCGCGTGCGGTGACGATGCGCGAGGCCAACGAGCTCATGCACGACGCCGAGATCTTCGTGTCCCTGGTCGAGGAGACCCTGGGCATTCCAACCCAGCCGACTCTGCCCCTCGCCGATTCGAGGGCGAGCTGAATCTCGGGTCGCGCGGTGGTCCGTTTTGATCACGATGTGGTGATCACTTTAATGATCTTCTGGCAGGTGCGTCCTGCCTTCGCATCTGGCCGTCGCATCTGGCCGCCGCACCTGTCAGAAGATCATCACGCGCCGTCTGCGCCTCCTCAGAGGGATTCGACGGCGCGGCGAGCCTCGGGGTCGAGGATGCCCCAGCTGATCAGTTCCTCGGTCAGCTCCGCCGGTGACTTGTCATAGATCACCGCGAGCGACCGAAGGTCTTCCTGTCGAATGGACAGAACCTTTCCGTTGTAGTCTCCCCGCTGGCTTTGAATCGTCGCCGCGTAGCGGGCGAGAGGACCGGCCTTGTCCTTCGGAAGCTGTTGCAGTCGCTCGAGATCGATGACGAGTTTCGGTGTCGGGCCGAGCGGGCTCGGCGCGGCTCCGCCGGGCAGCAACTCGGATACCGGCACGCCGTAGAACTCGGCGAGCTCGGCCAGCTTCTGAACGGTGACGGCGCGGTCGCCCCGCTCGTACGAACCCACGACGACTGCCTTCCAGCGGCCACGGGACTTCTCTTCCACACCGTGCAGGGACAGCCCCTGCTGAGTGCGAATGGCGCGAAGCCTCGCGCCGAGAGCCTTTGCGTATTCAGACGGCATCTTTGCGGCCCCCCAGGCTCACTTTGGCGTCGTTGTCGTCCCCAGCAAACGGATCTCGGAGTGTTCCACCACTCACGCTTCCTGGCCGACGTGCGCCTTGGGTGACAAGGGGCCGGATCTGCCTGGGGATCCATCTCCTAGGATGGTTACGGACAGTGACGGTAAAACGGGGACGCCGATAGGTCAAGCCGATTGGAAAAAAGTGATCGAACCGGTCACCTACGATCGCGGGCCTCCGGGAGGAGCGAAAGCCCCGTCCCAGCCGCCGCTGCGGGCCCTCACGGGCGCCCCGCTCCGCCCCCGCCCGCGGCCGGCGGCCACCTCATGTGTGACTGCTCTCACCTGGTAAGACACCGGTCACACCGGGTGTGGAGCAGGAGCCGGGGACTGCTACCGTGATGGGGACAAGCGTCCTTTAAGACCCGTCCCGTGAGGCGGGAAAGGAGTTTCTGTGGTGAATGCTGCCCCGGGCTCGGCGCAGGCGCGTGCCGCGGTAGGCGATGGGAAGGCCGTCCTCGAGGCCTCCGACATCAGACGCGCGCTCACCCGCATCGCCCACGAGATCCTTGAGCGCACCAAGGGTGGCGGCGATGTCATCCTGCTCGGCATCCAGACCCGCGGCGTGACGCTCGCCCGCCGGCTGGCCGAGCGGATCGAGGAGGTCGAGGGCAACCCCGTTCCGTGGGGTTCCCTGGACGCGACGATGTACCGCGACGACCTGCGCATGAAACCCGCCCGCGCGCTCGGCAGGACCGAGCTGCCCACAGGTGGGATCGACGGACGCATAGTCGTGCTCGTCGACGATGTGCTCTTCTCCGGCCGTACGGTCCGCGCGGCGCTCGACGCGCTGAGCGACCTCGGCCGTCCCCGCGCGGTCCAGCTGGCGATCCTCGTGGACCGAGGCCACCGAGAGCTGCCCATCAGGGCCGACTACGTCGGCAAGAATCTGCCCACCTCGATCCGCGAGAACGTCAGGGTCCTGCTGGCCGAGGTGGACGAGCGGGACGCGGTCCTGCTGGGTCCCGGCACCGAGGCCGGCGCGCGGCACGGCGGCGGAGAGGACACAGAGGTCAAGTGAAGCGGCATCTCATCTCCGCGGCCGACCTGAGCCGCGACGACGCACTGCTCATCCTCGACACGGCCGAGGAGCTCGCCCAGGTGGCGGAACGGTCGATCAAGAAGCTCCCGACCCTGCGCGGCCGGACGGTCGTCAACCTCTTCTTCGAGGACTCCACCCGTACGCGGATCTCCTTCGAGGCGGCGGCCAAACGCCTCTCCGCGGACGTCATCAACTTCTCGGCCAAGGGATCGAGCGTCTCCAAGGGCGAGAGCCTCAAGGACACGGCGCTGACGCTGGAGGCCATGGGAGCCGACGGCGTGGTGATCAGGCACAACGCCTCCGGGGCTCCGCACCGGCTCGCGAACTGGGTGCACGGCAGCGTGGTCAACGCCGGAGACGGTACGCACGAACACCCCACACAGGCGCTGCTCGACGCCTTCTCCATGCGCCGGCGGCTCGGCAATCTCGAGGGCCGCCGGGTCACCATCGTCGGCGACATCCTGCACAGCCGCGTGGCCCGGTCGAACGTGCTGCTGCTGAACACGCTCGGTGCCGAGGTGACGCTGGTCGCGCCGCCCACCCTGATCCCCGTCGCCATCGAGTCCTGGCCCTGTGAGGTCTCCTACGACCTCGACGCGGTGATCCCGAAGAGCGACGCCATCATGATGCTGCGGGTCCAGCAGGAGCGGATGAACGCCGCCTATTTCCCGACCGTACGGGAGTACAGCCGGCGCTACGGCCTGAACGGCGAGCGGATGGGGCGGATGCCCGACGACGCCATCGTGATGCATCCCGGCCCGATGAACCGCGGCGTCGAGATCGCCGCGGAGGTCGCGGACTCACAGCGCTCGACGATCGTCGAGCAGGTCGCCAACGGCGTGACCGTCCGCATGGCGGTCCTATATCTCCTCCTCGGCGGCTCCGAACCCGCCATCGGCGGCGCCGTCGCCCTGGGTACCCCGGTTTCGAGCGAGAGGGACGCCTGACAGATGCCGACCTACATCATCAAGGGAGCCCGGATCCTCGGCGGACGCACCGCCGACCTGCTGCTCCGCGACGGCGTCATCGCCGGCGTCGGCTCCGGCCTGGACGAGCGGGGCGCGGAGACCGTGGACGCGGACGGCCTCGTCGCGCTCCCCGGTCTGGTCGACCTGCACACCCACCTGCGCGAACCGGGCAGGGAGGACGCCGAGACGGTGGAGACCGGCACCATGGCGGCCGCGCTCGGCGGCTACACGGCCGTGCACGCCATGGCGAACACCGAGCCGGTCGCCGACACCGCCGGCGTGGTCGAGCAGGTGTGGCGGCTGGGCCGGGAGGCCGGGCACTGCGACGTCCATCCGGTCGGCGCGGTCACCCGGGGCATCGAGGGCACGAAACTGGCCGAGCTCGGCGCGATGGCCGACTCCGCCGCCCGGGTCCGGGTCTTCTCCGACGACGGCCACTGCGTCTCGGACGCGGTGCTGATGCGCCGTGCCCTGGAGTACGTCAAGGCCTTCGACGGGGTGGTCGCCCAGCACGCGCAGGAGCCTCGGCTCACCGAGGGCGCCCAGATGAACGAGGGCGTGATGTCGGCCCAGCTCGGCCTGCAGGGGTGGCCCGCGGTCGCCGAGGAGGCCATCATCGCGCGCGACTGCCTGCTGGCCGCACACGTCGGCTCGCGGCTGCACGTGTGCCACGTCTCCACGGCGGGCTCGGTGGAGATCGTCCGATGGGCCAAGAGCAAGGGCTGGCAGGTCACCGCCGAGGTCACCCCGCACCACCTCCTGCTCACCGACGACCTCGCGCGGAACTACGATCCGATCTACAAGGTCAACCCGCCGCTGCGCACCGGCGAGGACGTGGAGGCACTGCGTCAGGCGGTCGCCGACGGCACGATCGACTGCATCGCGACCGACCATGCGCCGCACCCGGTGGAGGCCAAGGAGAGCGAGTGGGCGGTGGCGGCCATGGGGATGATCGGCCTGGAGACCGCGCTTTCGGTGGTGCAGGAGGCGATGGTGGACACCGGGTTGCTGGACTGGGCCGGCGTCGCCGATCGCATGTCGCACCGCCCGGCCCGCATCGGCCGCCTCGCCGGCCAGGGACAGGGCCTCACGGCCGGATCCACGGCGAACATCACGCTGTACGACCCGGCGGCGCGTGCCGCCGTCGACCCCACGGCCTTCGCCTCCAAGAGCCGCAACAGCCCGTTCGCCGGGCTCGAGCTGCCGGGCCGCGTCGTGGCGACCTTCCTGCGCGGTCGCCCCACGGTCCTCGAGGGAAAGCTGTCGTGACATCTCGCCAGCCATCAAGCAATAGCGGCCGGAGCCGGACGCCCCCGTCCGGTGACGACAGAATAACAGAGAGTGATCGAATGTACGAGCCACTGGACCGGCCCGCGCTACTCGTCCTGGAGGACGGACGGGTCTTCCACGGGTCCGCCTACGGCGCCGAGGGCGAGACCTTCGGCGAGATGGTGTTCAACACCGGCATGACGGGCTACCAGGAGACCCTGACCGACCCGTCGTACCGCGGACAGATCGTCGCCATGACGGCCCCCCACATCGGCAACACCGGCGTCAACGACGAGGACCCGGAATCCGGCCGGATCCAGGTGGCCGGCTATGTCGTCCGGGAACCGGCCCGCGCCGTCTCGAACTGGCGGTCGCGCGGGTCGCTCGAGGACGAGCTGAGGGCCTACGGCGTGGTCGGGATCGCGATGCCCGGCACCCGTGCGCTGACCAGGCACCTGCGCGACCGGGGCGCCATGCGCGGCGCGATCTTCAGCGGCGCGGACGCCGTGGCGGCCGACGAGCGCGAGCTGGTGGCCCGGGTCCTGGACAGCCCTTCCATGGAGGGCGCCGACCTGGCCCGTACGGTGGGCACGGCCGAGCCGTACGTCGTCGCGTCCGTCGGGCCGACGCGGTTTCGCGTGGCGGCCGTGGACCTCGGCATCAAGGCGATGACCCCGCGCCAGATGGCGGAGCGCGGGTGCGAGGTCCATGTGCTCCCCGCGACGAGCACCGCCGAGGAGATCCTGGCCCGCGAGCCGGACGGCGTGTTCTTCAGCAACGGACCGGGTGACCCCGCCGCGTCCGGCTATGCGGTCGAGTGCATGCGTGGCGTGCTCGACGCCGGCGTTCCGGTCTTCGGCATCTGCATGGGCAACCAGATCCTCGGCCGCGCTCTCGGCCTCGGCACCTACAAGCTGCGGTTCGGGCACCGCGGCGTGAACCAGCCGGTGAAGGACCGCGGCACCGGTCAGGTGCACATCACCAGCCACAACCACGGGTTCGCTGTCGACGCGCCCGTGGACGGCCCCTTCGACACCCCGTACGGGCGGGCTGAGGTGAGCCACGTGTGCCTCAACGACGGTGTCGTGGAGGGACTGCGGATGCTCGACCACCCGGCGTTCAGCGTCCAGTACCACCCCGAGGCGGCCCCCGGCCCGCACGACGCGACAGGGCTGTTCGACCGCTTCTGCGAACTGATGGAGCGACCCACCGTGACGACCAGCAGGAGCGCCTGATGCCCCGACGCGAAGATTTGAAGTCGGTCCTGGTGATCGGCTCGGGACCCATCGTCATCGGCCAGGCGTGCGAGTTCGACTATTCGGGCACGCAGGCGTGCCGCGTGCTCAAGGCCGAGGGCCTGCGGGTCTCACTGGTCAACAGCAACCCGGCGACGATCATGACGGACCCCGAGTTCGCCGACGCCACCTACGTCGAGCCGATCACCGCCGAGGTGGTGGAAAAGGTCATCGCCAAGGAGCGCCCGGACGCGCTGCTGGCGACGCTCGGCGGCCAGACGGCGCTCAACACCGCCATGGCGCTGCACGAGGCAGGTGTCCTGGAGCGGTACGGCGTCGAGCTCATCGGCGCCGACATCGACGCCATCCAGGCCGGTGAGAACCGTGAGCGGTTCAAGGCCATCGTCCAGTCGCTCGACGAACGGTTCGAAGCAGGTGTCGCGCGCTCGCTGATCTGCCACACCATGGACGAGTGCCTGGCCGCGGCCGAGGACCTCGGCTACCCCATGGTGATCCGGCCGTCGTTCACGATGGGCGGCGCCGGGTCCGGCATGGCCTACGCCGAAGAGGACCTGCGCCGGATCGCCGGAACGGGCCTCGCCGCCAGCCCGACGAGCGAGGTCCTACTGGAGGAGTCGATCCTCGGCTGGAAGGAGTACGAACTCGAGCTGATGCGCGACCGCAACGACAACGTGGTGGTCATCTGCTCGATCGAGAACCTCGACCCGATGGGCGTGCACACCGGCGACTCCATCACCGTCGCGCCGGCGATGACACTGACCGACCGTGAGTACCAGCGGATGCGCGACGTCGCCATCGCGGTCATCCGGGCCGTCGGCGTGGACACCGGTGGCTGCAACATCCAGTTCGCGATCCACCCCTCCACCGGGCGCATGATCGTGATCGAGATGAACCCGCGGGTGAGCCGGTCCTCGGCCCTGGCGTCCAAGGCCACCGGTTTCCCGATCGCCAAGATCGCCGCCAAGCTCGCGGTCGGCTACTCCCTCGACGAGATCTCCAACGACATCACCCGCGAGACCCCTGCCAGCTTCGAGCCGAGCCTCGACTACGTCGTGGTGAAGGTGCCCCGGTTCGCCTTCGAGAAGTTCCCCGGCGCCGACCCCACTCTCACGACGCACATGAAGTCGGTGGGCGAGGCGATGGCCATCGGCAGGTCGTTCCCGGAGGCGCTCCAGAAGGCCCTCAGATCGCTGGAGCAGCCCGGAGCGGCGTTCTCCTGGGCCGGGGCCGTCTCAGACCGCGATGAGCTCGTAGAGCGCAGCCGCACGCCGCATGACGGGCGGCTCGGCGTCGTGCAGCAGGCTCTGCGGGCCGGTGCCACGGTCGAAGAGCTCTACGAGGCCACCGGGATCGACCCGTGGTTCCTCCACCAGATCGACGGCATCAATGAGGTGGCCGAGCAGGTCCGGTCCGCCGAGGACGCCCTGACCAAGCGGGCGCTGCTGCGTGCCAAGCGCTACGGATTCTCCGACGCGCAGATCGGCGGGCTGCGGGGGCTCTCGGAGGAGGTCGTGCGCGAGGTGCGGCACGCGCTGGGCGTCCGGCCGGTCTACCAGACGGTCGACACCTGCGCCGCCGAGTTCGCCGCCGAGACGCCCTACCTCTACTCGACCTATGACGAGGAGACCGAGGTGCCGCCGGGCGACCGGCCCAAGGTGATCATCCTGGGCAGCGGGCCGAACCGGATCGGCCAGGGGGTCGAGTTCGACTACAGCTGTGTGCACGCCTCCTTCACCCTGGCCGAGGCGGGCTACGAGACCGTGATGGTCAACTGCAACCCCGAGACCGTGTCGACCGACTACGACACCTCCGACCGGCTCTACTTCGAGCCGCTGACACTCGAGGACGTCCTCGAGGTGGTGCACGCCGAACAGCAGAGCGGCACCGTGGTGGGAGTGATCGTGCAGCTCGGCGGGCAGACCCCGCTGCGCCTGGCGCAGAAACTCAAGGACGCCGGCGTCGCCGTCGTCGGCACCTCTCCCGAGAGCATCCACCTCGCCGAGGAGCGGGGCGCCTTCGGCCGGGTCCTCTCCCGGGCCGGGCTCCTGGCGCCCAAGCACGGGACCGCCTCCTCGTTCGCCGAGGCCCGTGAGATCGCGGCCGAGATCGGCTACCCGGTCCTCGTCCGGCCGTCCTACGTCCTCGGCGGCCGCGGCATGGAGATCGTCTACGACGAGGCGACGCTCCGGTCCTACCTCGAGACGCACAGCGAACTCTTGAACGAGCACCCGGTCCTCGTGGACCGGTTCCTCGACGAGGCCATCGAGATCGACGTCGACGCGCTGTACGACGGCGAGGAGCTCTATCTCGGCGGCGTGATGGAGCACATCGAGGAGGCCGGCATCCACTCAGGCGACTCGGCGTGCGCCCTGCCGCCGATCACCCTCGGACGTGAGGACATCAACCGCATCCGCACGTCCACCGATGCCCTCGCCCGTGAGATCGGCGTGCGGGGTCTCATCAACGTGCAGTACGCCCTGTCGGCCGGTGTGCTGTACGTGCTCGAGGCCAACCCGCGGGCCTCCCGTACGGTCCCGTTCGTCTCCAAGGCGACGGCCGTGCCGCTGGCCAAGGCGGCCGCGCGGGTCATGCTGGGCAGCTCGGTCGCGCAGCTGCGCGAGGAGGGCCTCCTGCCGGCGCGGGGCGACGGCGGCACGCTGCCGCTCGACGCGCCGATCGCGGTCAAGGAGGCGGTGCTGCCGTTCGACCGTTTCCGCAACAGCGAAGGCCAGGGCGTCGACACGGTGCTGGGTCCGGAGATGCGCTCGACCGGCGAGGTCATGGGCATCGACGAGGTGTTCGGCACGGCCTACGCCAAGTCGCAGGCGGCCGCCTACGGTTCTCTGCCGACGAAGGGCCGGGCGTTCGTCTCCGTGGCCAACCGCGACAAACGCTCCATGATCTTCCCGGTCAAGCGTCTGGCGGATCTGGGCTTTGAGATCCTGGCCACGGAGGGGACCGCCGAGGTCCTGCGCCGCAACGGCGTCTACGCCAAGATCGTCCGAAAGCACAGTGCGGGACCCGGCCCGGACGGGGAGCCCACGATCGTCCGGCGCGTCCTCGACGGTGAGGTGGACCTCATCGTCAATACTCCCTTCGGTGGTCCCGGCCAGTCGGGACCTCGGCTGGACGGGTACGAGATCCGTACCGCCGCCGTCCTGCGCGGCGTCCCCTGCGTGACCACGGTGCAGGGACTCGCCGCCGCGGTACAGGGCATCGAGGCGATCGGCCGCGGGGACGTGGGCGTGCGGTCGCTTCAGGAGCACGGCGAGCGCCTGAGGGACGCCTGGGAGCGGATGTGAACGCGCGGCACCGGTGACGGGCCGGGCACGGGAGTGACAGGCGGCGGCCGCGGACCGGCCCCGGCGGAGGGAGATGTGTGCGAGCGGGTTGCACCGAGGGCGAGCGGCTGAGGGGGCCGGCGGAGGCGCGAAGCGCCCGGTCGGCCGGCGGGAGACGCGGTGAGTGACATACCCGTGCAGGCATCCGGCACGGTGCTCACGGTCCGTAAGGTCGGGGCCTTCCACGCGATGACGCTCGTGGCCCCGGCCGTCGCCGAGCGCTTCCGGCCGGGCCAGTTCGTCGCCCTCGCCGTCGGCGGGGATCACACGAACAGGCTGCGGCGCCGGTGCTTCGCGGTCTATGAGGTGAAGTCCGACTACGGCGGCTCGGTGGAGTTCGTCTTCGCCGACCGTGATCCCGGTACGCGATGGCTGACGGGGCGCCGGGCCCGGGACTCCGTCGACGTCATCGGCCCGCTCGGCAGGCCGTTCCCGCTGCCGCGCGATCCCGTGCGCTGTCTCCTGGTCGCCGGCGGGCACGGCGGCGCCGCACTGTTCTCCCTGGCCGACGCCCTACGGCGACGTGGCTGCCAGGTCCACTTCGTGCTGGGCGGGCCCGACGCGGCGCATGTCTTCGGGGCCCGGTCGGCCGAGCGGGTGGGTGACTCCGCCACCGTCACGACCGAGGACGGTTCGCGCGGGACGACCGGCTCGGTGGGGGATGTGCTGCCGCAGGTCATCGAGCGGACCGGCGCCGACGTCGTCTACGCCTGCGGGCCCACCGAGATGCTGCGGTCGGTCAGCTCGATCGCGACCTCCTATGGCATCCCGTCACAGGTCTCGGTCGAGGAGTTCCTCCAGCAGACCGGGGCCTGCGGCGTCGGACTGTGCATGACCTGCGTGCTGCCGGTCGTGGGTGACGACGGCGTCACGCGCATGGCGCGCGCCTGTGCCGACGGGCCCGTGCTCCGCGGGGAGCGGGTCCGGTGGAGCGACCTCGGCACGATCCCGCTCGACGCGCTCGGGGCCCCGCGGGCCATGCACCTGTCCGAGGGACCGCGGGCGATCGGAGGGGCGCGGTGAACCTCACCACCCGGCTGGGCGACCTCGAGCTGCCCAATCCAGTCATGACCGCCTCGGGCTGTGGTGGCACCGGCCGTGAGCTGGCGCAGTTCTTCGATGTCGCGAAACTAGGGGCCTTCGTCACGACATCCGTTATGCTCCAGCCGCGAGCGGGCCGGCCGACCCCGCGGGTCGCCGAGACCCCGAGCGGCATGCTCACCGCCCTCGGCCTGCCGGGACCCGGTGTGGAGACCTTCCTCGATCACGATCTGCCATGGCTGGTCGAGCAGGGGGCCCGGACGATCGTCTCGGTGGGCGGCAACAGCGTGGCGGAGTACGCGTCGGTCGCCAGGCGGCTGCACGACGCGCCGGGCGTGAGCGCGGTCGAGGTCAACGTCGCCTGCTCGAACACCGAGGACCGCGGGCTGATGTTCGCCTCGCGTCCGGCCGCGGCCGCCGAGGTCGTACGGGCGGTGCGCGCCCACACCCCGCCCGGCGTCCCGGTGCTGGCCAAGCTCTCCCCGGACGTGACCGACATCGTCACCGTCGCACTGGCCTGCGTCGACGCGGGCGCTGACGGGCTCTCGCTGATCAACACCCTGGTCGGCCTGGTGATAGACCCCCAGACCATGCGGCCGGCCGTCACCGGCGTGTCGGGAGGCCTCTCCGGCCCCGCCATCAGGCCCATCGCGGTCCGCTGTGTCTACCAGGTGCACGCCGCGCTTCCCCGCACGCCGATCGTCGGCGTCGGGGGGGTGGCGACCGGACTCGACGCCCTCGAGTTCATTCTCGCCGGGGCGTCGGCCGTGGCGGTCGGCACGACGTTGTTCCACGATCCCTCGGCGGCTCCGCGCATCCTGCGTGAGCTGGAGGACGCCCTGGCCGAGCGGCGGATCGACCGGGTGGCCGACGCGGTCGGACTCGCCCACAAGGCCATGGCCGGCGGTCGCGCCGGCCGCATACCCCGGCAGATCCGGCCGGAGCCCCGGACCGCGCCGCGGTCCATACCCGGGCCAGGTGCGGACACGGCCGAAGACAACCCCAAGGAGCCGACTCCGTGACCTCGCTAGCCCCGATCGCCGTCGCCCTGGACGCGCCCGACCTGGAGACGGCCGCCCGGTGGGCGAGCCTCGTGACCCCCCACGTCAGCACCGTCAAGGTCGGACTTGAGCTCTACCTCCGGTACGGGCCGGACGTGGTCGCCAGCGTGCGGGGTGCCAGCCGGGTCGAGGTCTTCTTGGACCTCAAGCTGCACGACATCCCGGCAACCGTGGCCGGAGCCGCACGCGTGGTGTCCAGGCTCAGGCCCGCCTACCTGACCGTGCACGCCGCCGGCGGCTCCGCGATGATCCGGGCCGCGGCGGAGGCCGCTCCGATGACCAAGATCGCCGCGGTGACGGTGCTCACGTCTCTGCACGACGCGGACCTGGCCGAGATCGGGCTGGCCGGCCCGGCGCTGGACGCGGTACGGCGCCTCGCCGTCATGGCGGTGGGGGCGGGGGCCCAGGCGCTCGTGTGCTCGCCTCAGGAGGCCGCTGCGGTCCGGGCGGAGGTGGGACCGGAGATCACCTTGATCACGCCTGGAGTGCGCCCTCAGGGCTCCGCAGCGCAAGATCAGGCGCGGGTCGCCACTCCCGAGGAGGCGCTGAGCGCGGGAGCGGACCTTCTCGTCATCGGGCGCCCCATCACGGGCTCGTCCGACCCCGGTGCGGCGGCCGCCGGGATCGCCGCCGCGCTCCGGCGTACGGGCGCCGCCACCCGCTGAGGACGTGGGCCCTCGGAGGGCCTGGGCGCGCCGGATTCGGCCGTCCCGCGAAAGTCGGGTCCGACATGCGAATCCGCGTCCGAGGGCCCCCGTTTAGGGACTGTTCGTATTCAGGACATTACGAAGAGTAGTATTCGCTATTTTGTGACGGGCGAAACGGAGCTTCACGTTGCCTTATGGGGTCTGAACTCGCTAGTTTCCCAACCCGTCCGACTCCGTCGAGTGGAAACACGAGGTGACCCGGCGTGGCTCTTCCGCCCCTAACCCCCGAACAGCGCGCCGCAGCCCTTGAGAAGGCTGCCAAGGCTCGCAAGGAGCGGGCCGAGGTTAAGAACCGGCTAAAGCACGGGGGTACCTCGCTCTCCGAGGTCCTCAAGGATGGGCAGACTGACGACGTCATCGGAAAGATGAAGGTGTCGGCCCTTCTGGAATCCCTGCCCGGTGTGGGCAAGGTCCGTGCGAAGCAGATCATGGAGCGGCTCGGTATCGCAGAGTCCCGCCGCGTGCGTGGACTCGGCGCAAACCAGCGCGCCTCCCTGGAGCGTGAGTTCGGCGGCGGTGTCAACCGCTGACGAACGTCGCGCGGGCGGGCGCGACGGTTTGACCGCCGCGGCCGGCAACGGCGTACCCTCGCCGTATGCAGGCTCCATCCCGCCCCCTTCCGGCGCATCTACATACGCGCCGGTCGGGCCTGTGACGCATGAGTCTCCGGCTCGGCGCCTAACGGTCCTGTCCGGGCCGTCAGGCGTCGGCAAGAGCACGGTCGTCGCCGAGATCCGGCGTGCCCACCCCGAGGTGTGGCTGTCGGTCTCGGTGACCACCCGGCCTCCCCGCCCCGGCGAGGTGGACGGCGTGCAGTACTTCTTCGTCGACGACGCCGGTTTCGACCGGCTCGTCGCCGAAGGACAGCTGCTCGAATGGGCCGAGTTCGCCGGCAACCGCTACGGCACCCCCCGCAAGCCGGTCGAGGAGCGCCTCGCCATGGGCGTGCCGACCCTCCTCGAGATCGACCTTCAGGGGGCCCGCCAGGTCCGCGGCGCCATGCCCGAGTCCCGCCTGGTGTTCCTCGCCCCGCCCTCATGGGACGAACTGGTCCGGCGGCTCACCGGCCGCGGCACCGAGCCGCCCGAGGTCATCGAACGCAGGCTCGAGGCAGCCCGGGTGGAGCTGGCGGCCGAGAAGGAGTTCGATCTCACGCTGGTCAACACCTCCGTGCAGGAGGTCTGCGCCGAGCTCGTCGGGCTCATGGCACACTGAAGGGTCGTTCGCGCTTCGGCCGGCACCGGCTGAGTGAGGTAGGCTTTCGGCGCCGCCACAACCAGGCGGCCGGCCGCTTCTCTCGCGGCCACAGGACGTGGGGACCTGGCCGTACGGCCGGTCCGCGAAGCGTCAACCACCGGCCTCTCGGTCGGATCCCCGGCTTCGGCCGTGGCAGAGGTCGGACTCCGGACTAATGGAAGGCGTACGGCGTGGCAGCCAGCGTGGAAGGCATCACCAACCCATCGATCGACGAGCTCCTGCACGTCGTCGACAGCAAGTACAGCCTCGTCAGCATCGCGGCGAAGCGGGCCCGGCAGATCAACGCCTACTACGCGCAGCTCGGTGAGGGCCTGCTGGAGTACGTCGGCCCTCTGGTCGAGACGCAGGTCCAGGAGAAGCCGCTGTCGATCGCGCTTCGCGAGACCCGCGAGGGCCTGCTGCACTCCGAGCCCGTCGAGGGCTAGTTCATCGACTGCACCCCCCGGCGCGTACCGATGAGTGAGCAGGACAAGCCTCGCGTGATCCTCGGAGTCGGCGCGGGCATCGCGGCGTACAAGGTCTGTGAGCTGCTGCGCCGCTTCACCGAGTCCGGGTACGACGTACGCGTCGTACCGACCCGTGACGCGCTGCGTTTCGTCGGCGAGCCGACCTGGGCGGCGCTCTCCGGGCATCCGGTGGCCACAGACGTGTGGTCCGACGTCGACGAGGTGCCGCACGTACGGCTGGGCCAGCGAGCCGATCTCGTCTTCGTGGCGCCCGCCACCGCGAACCTGCTGGCCAAGGCGGCGCACGGTCTCGCCGACGATCTGCTGACCAACACGCTGCTCACGGCGCGCTGCCCCGTGGTGTTCGCGCCCGCGATGCACACCGAGATGTGGGAGCATCCGGCGACCCGGGACAACGTCGCCACCCTGCGCGGACGCGGAGCGATCGTGGTCGAGCCGGCCTCGGGCCGGCTCACCGGCGCCGACACCGGCCCCGGCAGGCTGCCGGACCCGGCCGACCTCTTCGAGGTGGCGCGGCGGGTCCTGGCCGGCGGCGGCAGCGCCGCGGCGGGGGAGACGGACGCGCGCCGGGTGCCCGGGCCGGCCCGGGCCCACGCCGACCTGGCCGGGCGGCACGTCGTCGTGTCCGCCGGGGGGACACGGGAGGCCATCGACCCGGTCCGTTTCATCGGCAACCGCTCCTCGGGCCTGCAGGGATACGCCCTGGCCCGTACCGCCGTCGCGCGCGGCGCCCGGGTCACGCTCGTGGCCGCCAACGTCGCTCTCCCCGACCCGGCCGGAGCCGAGATGATCCGGGTGGTCTCGGCCGAGGAGATGCGGGCCGCGGTGCTGGCGGCGTCCGAGGCCGCGGACGCGGTGGTCATGGCGGCCGCCGTGGCCGACTTCCGGCCGGCGGATTATCGCGACCACAAGATCAAGAAGACGGAGTCCGGCGGGCCCGAGCCGATCCGGCTGGTGAAGAATCCCGACATCCTGGTCGAACTGGTCGCCAAGCGCCGTGACGGACAGGTGCTCGTCGGCTTCGCCGCGGAGACCCACGACGTGGTGGAGCACGGTCGGGACAAGCTCGCCCGCAAGGGATGCGACATGCTTGTGGTGAACCAGGTGGGGGAGAACCTCACCTTCGGGGCTCCCGACAATGCCGCCGTCGTGCTCAGCGCGGACGGCGCCGCGGTCGAGGTTCTCCGCGGCCCGAAGGAGGCGCTCGCGGACGTCGTCTGGGACCTGGTGGCCGCCCGTCTAGAATGATCCACCGAAACCGGCCGACCAGGTGCAGCCTGATCTTCGAGGGGTCCCTGGATAGACTTCGGCCGAACATCCCGAAATCCGACCTGCTAAGCCAGCAGCCGCTGCAAGGAGTTCACGTACGTGTCTCGCCGCCTGTTCACCTCCGAGTCCGTCACCGAGGGGCACCCGGACAAGATTGCGGACCAGATCAGTGACGCGATCCTCGACGCGATGCTCAAAGACGACGTCAAGAGCCGGGTCGCCGTCGAGACCCTCATCACCACCGGCCAGGTGCACGTCGCCGGCGAGGTGACCACGGAGACCTACGTGGACATCCCCGGGGTGATCCGCGAAAAGATCCTCGAGATCGGCTACGACTCCTCCAGCAAGGGGTTCGACGGCCACTCGTGCGGCGTCTCGGTGTCGATCGGCGCGCAGTCGCCGGACATCGCCCAAGGCGTCGACGACGCCTACGAGAGCCGTGAGGGCGAGGGCGTCGACGAACTCGACCGCCAGGGCGCGGGCGACCAGGGCCTCATGTTCGGCTACGCCTGCCGCGAGACGCCCGAGCTGATGCCGCTGCCGATCACCATGGCCCACCGGCTGGCCGAGCGGCTGTCGGAGGTGCGCAAGAACGGCACAGTGCCGTACCTGCGTCCGGACGGCAAGACCCAGGTCACGATCGAGTACGACGGCGACAAGCCGGTCCGGCTCGACACGGTGGTCGTCTCGAGCCAGCACGCCCCGGACATCGACCTCAAGGAGCTCCTGACGCCGGACGTCAAGGAGCACGTCGTCGACCCGGTGCTCGCCGAGTTCGACATCGACACCAAGGGTTACCGGCTGCTGGTCAACCCGACCGGACGCTTCGAGGTGGGCGGCCCCATGGGTGACGCCGGCCTCACCGGTCGCAAGATCATCATTGACACCTACGGTGGCATGGCCCGCCACGGCGGTGGCGCGTTCTCCGGCAAGGACCCGTCCAAGGTCGACAGGTCCGCCGCCTATGCCATGCGCTGGGTGGCCAAGAACATCGTGGCCGCGGAACTGGCGGACCGTTGCGAGGTCCAGGTGGCCTACGCCATCGGCAAGGCACACCCGGTCGGCCTGTTCGTCGAGACCTTCGGCACCGAGAAGATCCCGGCCGACAAGATCCAGCAGGCCGTCCTCACGGTCTTCGACCTGCGCCCGGCCGCGATCATCCGCGACCTGGACCTGCTGCGGCCGATCTACTCCCAGACGGCCGCCTACGGTCACTTCGGCCGTTCGGTGCCGGACTTCTCGTGGGAGTCCACCGACCGCGTCGACGCGCTCCGCACCGCCGCCGGTCTCTGACCGCATAACCACAGAGCGAAGGGCCCCGGCGACGCGAGTCGCCGGGGCCCTTCGCGGTGTCGTGTGCGGTGTGCTTCCCGGTCGGCGGGGTCTGGTAGGACGGTGGAGTGGCGTACGACGGCGGCGGGCCCGGGACCGTTTCCCCTTCCCCGGACGAGATCCCGGGCATGGAGGGCATCCCCGGGGCGCCTCCCGTGGGCCACGCCGGACGCCGGCCGCCGAAGACGACCTCGGGCAAGGGGCCGCGGAAGAGTTCACGCAAGGGTGCCCGCCAGGCCGCCGAGGCGCTGAAGGTCGCCCGGATCGCCGTCGATGTGCCGCTGCCCCATCTGGATCGGCCCTTCGACTACCTGGTGCCCACCGAGCTGGACGAGGCAGCGGTGCCGGGGTGCCGGGTGCGGGTCCGGTTCGCCGGACAGCTCGTCGACGGCTTCCTGCTGGAGCGCGCCGAGGAAAGCGATCATCAGGGGCGCCTGTCGTTCCTGGAACGGGTCGTCTCGCCTGAACCGGTCGTCACGCCGGAGATCGGGGCTCTGGCCCGCGAGGTGGCCGACCGCTACGCGGGCACACTGGCCGACGTGCTGCGGCTCGCGATCCCGCCGCGTCATGCCCGGGTGGAGGCGGAGGTCTCACCCATGGACGCCGACCCCGCGGGACCGCCCGCACGATCACCGCGGGACGGGGAGGCGGCCGGCGCCGGGCCGTGGGATCCCTACCCGGCCGGGGCCTCCTTCCTCGCCGCCCTGACCGACGGCAGGGCTCCCCGGGCGGTCTGGACCGCCATGCCGGGGTCGCAAGAGTGGCCCGCCGCCGTCGCCCGAGCCGTGCGGGCGACGCTCGAAGGGGGGCGCGGCGCTCTCGTGGTGGTGGCCGACGGGCGTGATGTGGCCCGCGTCGACGCGGCGCTGAGCGCGGAACTGGCCGCGGAAGTGACCGCCGGGCCCGCCGGCGCGACCGCCGAGGCGAGGGCGCCCTCCGAGGGGCCGGCCCGGCAGCCGGAGCCCGGTGCGGCCGCGTGGCGGCATCTCGCCCTCACCGCCGAGCTCGGACCCGCTGAACGCTACCGGCGCTGGCTGGCCGTACGGCGGGGGGCCGTCCAGGCGGTGGTGGGCACGCGGGCCGCGATGTTCGCGCCGGTACGCGACCTCGGGCTCGTCGTGCTCTGGGACGACGGTGACGACGTTCACGCAGAGCCGCACGCGCCGTACCCGCATGCGCGCGAGGTGCTGGCCCTGCGGGCGCATCGCGCCGGCGCCGGGGCACTGATCGGCGGTTTCACGCGTACGACCGACGCCAGCGCTCTGGTGGAGACCGGCTGGGCGCAGGCGCTCGTCCCGGACCGGGTGCGGCTGCGTCAGGCGATGCCACGGATCCGGCCCGCCGGTGAGGACGCCGAGCTGGCCCGGGACGAGGCCGCCCAGAGCGCCCGGTTGCCGCATCTAGCGTTCCGGACGGCCCGCCAGGCTCTCGAGCACGGGCCGGTCCTGGTCCAGGTGCCCCGCCGCGGCTACCTGCCGGCGCTGGCCTGTGGCCGCTGCCGCGGATCAGCCAGGTGTGAGGCCTGCCAGGGCTCGCTGTCGGTGACCTCCGCGCACGCGGCGCCGTACTGCCGCTGGTGCGGCCGGATCGCTGGAGACTGGCACTGCCCCGAATGCGGCCACTTCCAGGTCCGCGCCGTCATGGTGGGCGCGCGCCGCACCGCGGAGGAGCTCGGCCGGGCCTTTCCGGGGGTGTCCGTACGGACGTCCGGGCGCGACGGCGTGCTGGACCGGCTGGGCGGCGACCCGGCTCTGGTGGTGGCCACCCCGGGCGCGGAGCCCGTCGCCGACGACGGTTACGCCGCCGCGCTGCTGCTGGACGGCTGGGTGCTGCTCGGCCGCGCCGATCTCCGGGCGGCCGAGGAGACCCTGCGCCGGTGGATGAACGCGGCGGCGCTCGTGCGTCCCGCCGGGCCGGTCGTGGTCCTGGCCGACGGAGCCCTCGGACCCGTGCAGGCGCTGATGCGCTGGGACCCGGTCACTCATGCGGAGCGCGAGCTCGACGAACGTCGCGAGCTCGGGTTCCCGCCCGCCGCCCGGATGGCCTCACTGACCGGCACGCCCGCGGCCCTTCGCGAGCTCCTGGAGGTGACCCGGCTGCCCGACGGGGCGCAGATCCTCGGCCCGGTCCCGGTCCCCGCCGCGGACCGGGTGGAGGCCGGAACGCCGGAGTCCCGCCGGGGCGCCCAGGAGCGGGCGCTCATCCGGGTCCCGCGGGCCGGTGGACCGGCCCTGGCCCACGCGCTCAAGGCCGGTCAGGGAGTGCGCAGCGCTCGCAAGGCTCCCGAGACCGTACGGGTCCAGATCGACCCCCTCGAACTGATCTGATCCCCTCCGTACCTCCGTAGACTGTCAGGACGATCCCGCCCGCCGCACCGAACGGAGCCACCGTTGGCCGTCAAGCCCATCCGCCTCTTCGGGGACCCGGTGCTGCGCACCCCGGCCGACTCGGTCAAGGACTTCGACAAGGAGCTGCGTCAGCTCGTCAAGGACCTCACCGACACGATGATCGATGCGCCGGGAGCGGGACTGGCCGCCCCGCAGCTGGGCGTGGGCCTGCGCGTGTTCACCTACTACGTCGACGACCACCTGGGGCACCTGGTCAACCCCTCACTCGACCTGTCGGAGGAGCAGCAGGAGGGTGACGAGGGCTGCCTGTCCCTGCCGGGGCTGGCGTTCCCAACCCCGCGGGCGATGCGCGTCGTCGCCAAGGGCTTCAACATGCACGGTGAGCCGATCACCCTCGAGGGCTCGGAACTGCTGGCCCGTTGCGTGCAGCACGAGACCGACCACCTCGACGGGATCCTGTTCATCGATCGCATGGATCCCGAGCAGCGCAAGGCCGCGATGAAGGCCATCCGCGCCGCGGAGTGGTTCGGCGAACCCGCGCCGGCCATCAAGGACTCACCGCACCGGACCTTCGGAAGGGCCATCTAGTGAGGCTTGTGTTCGCGGGAACCCCGACGGCGGCCGTGCCGGCCCTCGAGGCGCTGCTGGCGTCGCGGCACGAGATCGCCGCGGTGGTCACCCGGCCAGACGCGCCCGCCGGCCGGGGCCGGCACCTGGTGGCGAGCCCCGTCGGCCTGCGAGCCGCGGATGCGGGCGTCGAGGTCCTCAAGCCGGCGAAGGCCCGCGATCCGGAGTTCCTCGACCGGCTGCGCGCCATCGCGCCCGACTGCTGCCCCGTCGTGGCCTATGGCGCGCTGCTTCCGCGCGCCGCGCTCGACATCCCGCCGCGCGGCTGGGTCAACCTGCACTTCTCGCTGCTGCCCGCCTGGCGCGGCGCCGCGCCCGTACAGCACGCGATTCTGCACGGCGACGACGTCACCGGCGCCGCGACGTTCGAGATCGAAGAGGACCTCGACACCGGCCCCATCTACGGAGTCCTCACCGAGCCCATCCTGCCGGAGGACACCAGCGGTGACCTGCTGGACCGGCTCGCGCACGCCGGGTCGAAGCTCCTCGTCGACACCATGGACGGCATCGAGTCAGGCCTGCTCGAGCCGCGGCCGCAGCCCACGGAGGGCGTTTCCTACGCCGCCAAGCTGACGCCCGAGGACGCCCGCGTCGACTGGACCGCGTCCGCGATGCGAGTGGACCGCCTGATCCGGGCCTGCACGCCCGCGCCCGGGCCGTGGAGCACTTTCCAGGACGAGCGTGTCAAGCTGGGCCGCGTTCGTCCGGCACCCGAGGCCGGCGAGCTGGCCCCGGGCGAGCTGCTGGCGTCCAAGCATGAGCTGCTGGTCGGCACCGGCACTCACCCGGTGGCACTCGGCGATGTGCGGCCACAGGCAAAGCGGCAGATGAGCGCGCTCGACTGGGCCCGTGGCCTGCGCCGCTCCGAGCAGGATCGGCTCGTTTGAAGGTGGAGAGCTGATGCCGTCCCGTTCCCATGACTCCCGCCGTCCCGGCCGTCCGCGCCGTACCGGCCGGCCGCAAGACCTCGTCCGGCGCACCGCCTTCGACGTCATCCGCGCCGTCGAGACCCGCGACGCCTACGCCAACCTGCTGCTCGCCGCCCGGTTGCGCGAGCGTGGCCTGACCGGCCGTGACGCCGCGCTGGCCACCGAGCTGACCTATGGCACACTGCGCGGTCGCGGCACCTACGACGCCGTGCTGGCCGTATGCAGCGACCGTGACCTGCGCCGGATCGACCCGCCGTTGCTCGACGTGCTCCGGCTCGGCACCCACCAGCTGCTCAGCACCCGGATCCCGGCGCACGCCGCCGTGGCCACCACGGTCGAGCTCGCCCGGTCCGTCGCGGGCCCGGGCCAGGCCAAGTTCGCCAACGCGGTGCTCCGCAAGGTCGCCACACGCGATCTCGACGCGTGGCTGGAGATCGTCGCGACCGGTGACGAGACGGCCCGGCTCTCGGTGGCCTACAGCCATCCGCGCTGGATCGTGTCCTCACTGCGCGATGCCCTCGGCCCGGATCGGGCCGAGATCGAGGCTCTGCTGGCCGCGGACAACGACCGGCCGAGGGTCACCTTGATCGCCAAGCCGGGACGGGCCTCGGTCGACGAGCTGCTCGCCGCGGGCGCTGAGCGCGCGACGTACTCCCCGCACGCCGCCTACCTCCCCGAGGGCGACCCCGCGGCCATCGAGGCCATACGCCAGGGAGGCGCGGCCGTGCAGGACGAGGCGAGCCAGCTGGTGGCCATGGCGCTCGCCGCCGCGCCGCTCGAGGGTCCGGACGCTCGCTGGCTGGACCTGTGCGCCGGCCCCGGCGGCAAGGCCGGGCTGCTGTCCGCGCTCGCCGGCGAACGGGACGCCAGGCTGTTGGCCTGTGATCTCCAGCCGCACCGTGCCGGCCTCGTCCAGCGAGCCGTTGACGATCGGGCCGGGGTCGCGGTGGTCGACGGCACGAGGCCGGCATGGCCGCCCGGGACCTTCGACCGGGTGCTCGTGGACGCACCCTGCACCGGCCTCGGCGCGCTGCGCCGCCGCCCGGAGGCCCGCTGGCGGCGCAGCCCTGAGACCGTGGCGGAGCTCGGGCCACTGCAGCGTCGCCTGCTGACCAGCGCGCTCGACTCGGTACGGCCTGGCGGGGTCGTGGCCTATGTGACGTGCTCGCCGCACCTGGCGGAGACCCGGGTGGTCGTGGAGGACGTGCTCCGGGACCGCCCCGGCGTGGAGCGGCTCGACGCACCCGCCGCGCTCGCGGGGGTGACCACCGAAGCGCTGTCCGGCCTTGGTTCGGGGCCGTATGCGCAGTTCTGGCCGCATCGGCATGGCACGGACGCGATGTTCCTCGCCCTGCTGCGCCGGCCGGCCGGGGATCAATAGCCCCTGGGCACCGTCTCCGGGGAGCGGTATCCGTACACCGAGAGCACCCAGATGACGACCACGTCGAGCACGATGATCAGGAGTGAGGGAAGCGGGTAGTACGGCATGAACATGAAGTTCTCGATGGCGCTCACGGCCACCACGATGATGCCGGTGGCCCGCGCCCACACGTTGCCGGTGTAGACGAAGACTCCCGCAGCGGCCACCAGGATCCCGATGAACAGGTGGATCCAGCCCCAGGCGGCGACGTTGAACCGAAAGACGTAGTCGGCCACGGCGGTGTAGAAACGGCTCTCCAGGATCGCCGCGATCCCGGAGATCACCTGGAATATGCCGATCAGCACCATCATCACCACGGCGAACAGCATGAGACCGACCGCCCATGTTTTCGCGGGCGTGTCATCCGTCGTTCCCCGGCCGTGCATCTCGTGACCCATGTGGGACCTCCCATCAGGCAGGGCGGGCTCTCCCAGAACACCGCGTTTCGGGGCGCCCGTCCTGCCGCAATGCGGCAAGAGTCGGCAAAGGTCGGTGGCCGGACACGAGCTGCCGGCATGCGGACGGAAACAGCCGGCCCGTGGCCCGACCATTACTTCGCGCCGGGCATGATCCAGGCATGAGCCAGAAGACCTCCACTGCCGTCAGCGCGGGGACGCCGTGCTGACCGGCTTCATGCAATTCATGTCCTTCATCGGCAGCTCCGGCTTCTATCTGCCGGTGCTCGTGGTGGTGTTCTGGTGCCTGAACCCACGTGCCGGCGCCCGCGCCGCGGTGGTGCTGGCGCTGAGCGGCGCGCTGAATACCATGCTCAAGCTCCTGTGGCACGCGCCCCGGCCCTACTGGACCGACCCCTCCGTCAAGGGCCACGAGTCCAGGGCCTCGTTCGGGATGCCGTCGGGGCACGCGCAGGGATCGGCCGTGGCGTGGGGTCTGCTCGGCATTCACTTCAGGCGGCGGATCGTCTGGGTCATAGTGCTCGCGGTGGTCCTGCTGGTCGGGGTCTCACGGGTGTATCTCGGTGTGCACTCCATTGGGCAGGTGCTGGCCGGCTGGGCGATCGGGGCCGGGCTGCTGGGACTGACCGTGCTCCTCGAACCGTTCGTGGTGCCGTGGTGGGCCCGGCGGAGCCTGGCCGTGCAGGTGGCGCTCAGTCTCGCCATCGCCGCGGCCGTCCTGATCCCCACCGCGATGGCGGTGGACAACCTGCACGCCTGGCATATGCCCGGGACCTGGGAGAAGGCGGTCGAGGTCGGCGGCGGCACGGTCCGGCCCGTGACGCTCACGCAGGGCGCCGCCGCCACGGGCCTGCTTTGCGGAGCCCTCGTGGGGCTGTCGTGGCTGGGTCACTCCGGCTGGTTCGACGCCGGCGGATCGACGGTGCGGCGGCTCGCGCGGATACCAGTGGGGATGGCCGGTGCCGCCGCGATCTGGGTGCCCGGGCTCTTCGCCGGCAACCAGAGCCTGATCGTGTTCGGGGTCTACCTCTTGCTGGCGCTGTGGGCGACGGCCGGCGCGCCCGCGGTGTTCGTACGCCTGGGCCTGGCCCGCCGGGAGGCCCGGCCGGTGCCCGAGGCCGAGCAGGAGCCGGATCACACCGACGATGCCCTGAGCGGGTGAGGCGGCCGGACCGCGGCACTTCTAGACTCGAACCCATCATGGCCGTACAGATCTCACCCAGCATCCTTTCCGCCGACTTCGCCCACCTCGCCGACGACGTCGCCGCCATCGCCGGCGCCGCCGACTGGGTCCACGTCGATGTGATGGACAACCACTTCGTGCCCAACCTGACCCTCGGCCTTCCGGTGGTGGAGGCGCTCATCAAGCACAGCCCCCTGCCACTGGATTGTCACCTCATGATCGAGGACCCGGACCGCTGGGCCCCGCAGTACGCCGAGGCCGGCGCGGGCAGCGTCACGATCCACGCCGAGGCGGCCAAGGCCCCCATCCGTACGCTCCGGACGATCCGCGCGGCGGGGGCCCGCGCGGGGCTCGGCATCAACCCGGCCACCGCGGTGGAGCCGTACGAGGACATCCTCGGGGAGATCGACATGCTGCTCCTCATGACGGTCGAACCCGGCTTCGGTGGCCAGCGCTTCCTCGATGTCGTGCTGCCGAAGGTGCGTCGCGCCCGGGAGATGATCAAGGGTCGCGACCTGCCCGTCTGGCTGCAGGTCGACGGCGGCGTCAGCGCCGAGACGATCGAGCGGTGCGCGGAGGCGGGAGCCGACGTCTTCGTCGCCGGCAATGCCGTCTACGGCGCGGACGACCCCGCCGAGGCCGTACGAGCCCTTCGCGCCCGCGCCGAACGGTCGGCCGCCGGGGGAGCCACGGCCCTGGCCCAGGGCTAGGCGCGCCAAGCCGGCGCTCAGCCGAGGAAATGGGCACCCCGCCGTGACGTGGGAATCCTCACACGCGGAGGGGGAATGCCTGACATGGCACACTGGTTACGGAAGTCAGCAAAGCGTGCTCCGGGGTCGGTGCAATTCCGAACCGGCGGTAAAGTCCGCGACCCGGCCGAAGCCATCGGCCGGTTGATCCGGTGAGATTCCGGGACCGACGGTGAAAGTCCGGATGGGAGGCAGCGCGCGTGACGCCCTTGTACAAGGGCGTCGTCTTCGCGATCCCCCGGAGTCATACCTAGAAGGAGACTTCGGGAATGTTCACCGGCATCATCGAGGAGCTCGGCGAGATCGTAAGGATCGAGCCCCTCGGGGACTCGGCCAGGCTCGAGATCCGCGGGCCTCTAGTAGTCCAGGACGCCGTACACGGCGCCTCCATCGCGGTCAACGGCGTCTGCCTCACCGTGGTGGACCTCAAAGACGACGTCTTCACCGCCGACGTCATGAAGGAGACGCTGGACCGGTCCAGCCTCGGCGCGACCGAGCCCGGCTCCCGCGTCAACCTCGAGCGTCCCGTGCGGCTCGCCGACCGCCTCGGCGGTCACCTTGTCCAGGGCCATGTCGACGGTGTCGCCACGATCCTTTCCCGCGAGCCCGGTGAGCACTGGGACCTCGTGACGCTCTCCCTTCCCGCGCCGCTGGCCCGTTATGTCGTCGACAAGGGCTCGATCACCGTCGACGGCGTGAGCCTGACGGTCGTGGAGGCCGCGGCGGACCGGTTCACCATCTCGCTCATCCCCACCACGCTCGCGCTCACCACGCTGGGCATCAAGGGTCCCGGCGATCCGGTGAACCTGGAGGTCGACGTCATCGCCAAGTACGTCGAGCGGCTCACCCTCGCGCAGCCCCTGAGCGGAGGGGCCCGATGAGCTGGACACAGGCGGGGTTCCACATCCTCGGTTACAAGGTGCTGTGGACGGATCTGGTGGGCAATGTCTGTGCGCTGGCCACCCTGTGGCTGGCCTACATCAGGACGATCTGGACCTGGCCCGTGCAGATGGCCGGCTCGGTGTTGCTCTTCATCGCATCGGTGAGCGCCCACATCACGGGGAACGCGCTCAAGCAGGTGTTGTTCGGCGTCCTGGCGGCGTACGGCTGGTGGAAGTGGTCGCGCGGCCTGCGTGGCGGCCGGGACCTGCCCGTACGCCCCGCGACCGGGCGCGAACGGCTCGCCCTGATCGCGGCGATGGTGGTCGGCACCGCGCTCGTGGCCGCGTTCTTCCAGGCGACCGGCTGGTCGTGGGCCCCGCTGCCGGACGCCTACATCTTCGTCGGCAGCGCGGTGGCCACCTACGCGCAGGGCCGCGCGCTCCTGGAGTTCTGGGTCATGTGGGTGATGGTCGACCTCGTCGGGGTGCCGCTGGCCTTCTCGTCCGGACTGGTCGTGTCCGGTGCGGTCTACGTCTTGTTCTTCGTGATGGTGCTGGTCGGCTTCCGCGGCTGGCTGCGGCAGTACCGCGCGCACACCCGGCAGGCTCCTGACACCGAGGCGGTGGCGGTGTGAACACCGACGAAGAGCAGATCCACGGCATGTTCGCCACCGTCGAGGAGGCCATCGCCGACATCGCGGCCGGCAAGCCCGTGGTCGTGGTCGACGACGCGGACCGCGAGAACGAGGGCGACATCATCTTCGCGGCCGCCAAGGCGACCCCGGAGCTCCTCGCGTTCACGATCCGCTACACCAGCGGTGTGATCTGCGTGCCCATGCTCGGGGAGGATCTCGACCGGCTGCAGCTCCCGCTCATGACCGCACAGAACCGTGACCGGATGCGGACCGCCTACACGATCAGCGTCGACGCCCGCGACGGTGTGTCGACCGGAATCTCCGCAGCCGATCGGGCGCACACCATCCGTACCCTGTGCGACTCGGCCACCGAGCCCTACGAGGTGGTGCGTCCCGGCCACATCTTCCCGCTGCGCTACCACGAGGGCGGGGTGCTGCGCCGCCGCGGCCACACCGAGGCGGCAGTGGACCTGGCCCGCCTCGCCGGCCTGGCCGAGGCCGGCGTGCTCGCCGAGGTCGTGAACGACGACGGCACCATGGCCCGGCTACCGGAGCTCCAGGTCTTCGCCAAGGAGCACGGCCTCAAGCTGATCTCGATCGAGCAGCTCGCCGAACATCGCCGGCGTGCCGAGCCGATGGTGCGGCGCGCAGCCGAGACCCGGCTGCCCAACCGCCATGGCATGTGGCGCGCGGTCGGCTACTCCAGCGCCATCGACGGCGGCGAGCACTTGGCTTTGGTGTACGGGGAGATCGGCGATGGCGAGGACATCATGGTCCGGGTGCATTCTGAGTGCCTGACCGGCGACGTGTTCGGCTCAGAGCGGTGCGACTGCGGCACCCAGCTCGACGCCGCCATGGCGGAGATCGCGGCCGAGGGCCGGGGGATCGTGCTCTACCTGCGCGGACATGAGGGCCGCGGCATCGGGCTCATCGCCAAGCTGCGTGCCTACCACCTCCAGGACAACGGCGCCGACACCGTGGACGCCAACCTGCAGCTCGGCCTGCCGGCCGACGCACGTGAGTACAGCAACGCCGCGCACATGCTCAAGGATCTGGGCGTACGTTCCGTGCGGATGCTGACCAACAATCCCAAGAAGATGCAGGGCGTGCAGGGCTTCGGCCTGCGGGTGCACGGCCGGGTCGCGCTGCCGGCCAACGTCACCGAGCACAACCTGCGCTATCTGACGGTCAAGCGGGACCGTCTCGGCCACAAGATCGCCGGACTGGAGGACCCGTCATGAGCGGAGTGGGCAGACCCGAGGACACCCGGGTGGACGCGGCGGGGCTCTCGCTCGGCATCGTCTGCACCCGCTGGCACACCGACGTCACCGACCGGCTGCTCGACCGGGCGGTCCAGGCCGCCAAGGCCTGCGGTGTCGACGAGCCGGTCGTGGCGCGGGTCACCGGTGCGCTCGAGCTGCCCGTCGTGGCCCAGCAACTCGCCCGCGACAACGACGCGGTGGTCTGCCTGGGCGCGGTGATCCGCGGCGAGACGGCGCATTTCGACTACGTCTGCGACTCGGTCACCGCCGGGCTGACCCGGGTGGCCCTGGACGAGGCCACACCGGTAGGCAACGGCGTGCTCACGTGTGAGAACATTGGCCAGGCAATCGATCGCAGTGGGCTGGTGGACAGCCGCGAGGACAAGGGATGGGAGGCGACTGTGGCCGCACTCGACACGGCACTGACCCTGCGAGGTCTGCGGCATCACGGTCACGCCGGGCATATCTCCGAGCATCTCTAGGGGAGTTCACGGGGATAGATCCTCTGAGCGCCCGGCCATCTGGGCTTCTGCGCCCGCCTGGTTTCCCGCCAAATCCACACGAAAGGTTGTTTCCGTGCTGTCTCTCGTCCTGCCCAAGGGCTCGCTGGAAAAGGCGACGCTTGAGCTCTTCGACGCCGCAGACCTGACCGTACGCCGGACGTCGGACCGCGACTACCGCGCCTCCATCGACGACCCCCGCATCGACCGGGTCCGGGTTCTGCGCCCGCAGGAGATCCCGACCTACCTCGAACAGGGACTGTTCGACCTCGGCATCACCGGCCGCGACTGGATCACCGAGACCGACGCCGACGTCGTCTCGCTCGGTGAGCTGCAGTACTCCAAGGCCACCTCCAACCCGGTGCGGGTCATCATCGCCGTGCCGGCGGACGCGCCCTGGCAGCAGGTCTCCGACCTTCCCGAGGACGTCCGGATCTCGACCGAGTTCCCGGCGCTCACCCAGCGGTTCCTGGACAAGCACGGAGTGAAGGCCCGGGTGGTCCCGTCCTACGGCGCCACCGAGGCGAAGGTCCCCGACATCGTCGACGCGATCGTCGACCTCACCGAGACCGGCTCTTCGCTGCGCAAGAACGGGCTGCGCATCCTGGACACGCTCCTCACCAGTTACACGGAGCTGGTCGCGAACCGCGAGGCGTACGAGAACGCCGAGAAGCGGGCGGCGATGGAGGACATCGCGCTGCTGCTGCAGGGTGCCATCCGCGCGCGCGGACAGGTCCTGCTCAAGCTCAACGTCGCCAACGGCGGGCTGCAGGAGATCCTCGGCATCATGCCCGCCATGTCCTCACCCACCGTCACGCCGCTGGCCGGCGGAGAGATGCACGCCGTCGAGAGCGTCGTGCCCAAGCGCGGAGTGAACACGCTGATCCCATCGCTCAAGTCCGCAGGCGCCCGCGACATCCTCGAGATCCCCATCTCCAAGATCGTTGACTAGAACCCTTCCGGTGACCTGGCGGCCGCGCCGCAGCCGGGTGATCGCCTACGCGCTGGCGGGCACGATCATGTTGGTCATGATCGTGCTCGCCATCGTCGTGCCACCGCCCTTCGGCCTCGCTGACCGGATCGGCCTGGTGGTGTTCGGGATCCTCGTCGTCGGCCTGCTGCACGTGATCGCCAGGAGCAGGGTGGTGGCCGATGAGCGGGGTCTCACGGTCGTCAACCCCTTGCGCACCCATCGCTACGACTGGGCCGAGGTGCTGCGGGCGAACATGGCCGAGGGGGACCCCTGGCCCACACTGGACCTCGCCGACGGCACGTCCGTCGGAGCCATGGGGATCCAGGGTTCCGAGGGCCAGCGGGCCCGCAAGGCCATCACCGAGTTGCAGGCCCTCCTCCACGAACGCGGCGAGGCACCCGAGCCGTCCTGACCCCGTCATGATCGTGTAACCACCGCGGATATAGACCGGTCCCGGGCAAGTGTGATGCTCTATGCCACCGACCCCATCGCGGAGGCCGTCGTGCCCGATTCCGCCGATCGTACGGCCGGGATCGGCTCCCCTATCGCGCTGCACGGCCGCGACGGCGAGCTGGAGATCCTCGGCCAGCTGCTGGACCGGGCCCGGCGCGGACACGGCGGTGCTCTGGTCATCGCGGGAGACCCCGGCCTGGGCAGGACCGCGCTGCTGGAGGCGACGCTAGGACGCGCGGGGCCCGGCTTCCGTACACTCGCGACCCGCGGGGTCCGGCAGGAGAGGGCTCTTCCGCTCGCCGGGCTGCACCGCCTGCTGGGGCCGATGTCCGAGGAGATCCGGCGGCTTCCCGAACCACAGGCGGCCGCGCTCACTCCCATCGCGGGGACCGGGGACGGCCCCGCGGCCGATCCCTTCGCCCTCTATGGCGCCGTAGGCCGGCTGCTGGCGGAGACCTCCCGGCGCGGCCCGGTGCTGTGCTGCGCCGACGATGTGCAGTGGCTCGACCGGGTCTCGTTGGAGGCGCTGGCCTTCACGGCCCGGCGGGTCGCCGATGACCCGATCATCATGCTCCTCTCCACTGGAACGGGCGGACGGGCCGCTGCGGAGCAGGACTGTCTCGCCGACATCCCCCGGCTGACCCTCAGCGGCGTCGATGAGGCCGCCGGCCTGCGGATTCTCGAAGATCGGACCGCCGCCGCGCTGCCTGCGGACCTCGCCGTGGAACTGCTCGAGCTTGCCTGCGGCAACCCCCTCGCCCTGGTGGAGCTCGCCGCGGCGCTGACCCGTGAACAGCTCTCCGGCCAGGCGCCGGCGCCTCTGGCGCTCCCGGCGTCCGGCCGGTTGCGGGCCCACTATCGACGGCGGTATCTGCGGCTCCCGGAGGGAGCGCGGCGGCTCGTCCTCATGGCGGCGGCCGACGACCGGCTGGACCTCGACACCCTCGCGCGCGCCGCGGCGCGGGCCGACGTCGACCTGCGAGAATTCGAGGTCGCCCAGACCGCCGGCCTCGTGCGGCTCGAGGGCGAGGCCGTGGCAGCGCCGAGTCGCCTGGTCCGCTCGTGCCTGTACGCCGACGCTTCGCCCGCCGACCGGCATGCCGTGCACGCCGTCCTCGCCGCCGTGCTCGACCGGGAATGGGACCTGTTCCGGCGCAGCTGGCACCTGGCCGCCGCGACAAGAGAACCGGACGGCCGCATCGCCGACGAGCTCGGCGCGGCGGCGGCCGCGGCGCGACGGTCGGGCGACTTTTCGGACTCGTCCCGGGCCTGGGAGCGCGCCGCCGCGCTGTCTCCCACGCTCGAGGCGAGGGCGGAGAGATGTGTCCAGGCCGCCACGGACGCCTGGACGGCCGGCCGCCCCGGACGCGCCCGCACCCTGCTCCGGCAGGCCGGGCCCTTCATCGGAACCCTGGAACTGCGGGGTCGCGCCGATCTGCTCCGGGGCGAGATCGAACTGCGCGACGGCAGCCCGGCCGTGGCCGGCCGGATCCTGACGGAGGCCGCTGACCGGCTCATCATTGCGGACGGCACGCTCGCGATCACGGCCCTGCTGCAAGCCGGCGAAGCGGCCTGCGCCATGGGGGACCGGGACTCGTACCTGGCCGTCGCGGAGCACGCGGCCGCGCTGCGCACGGCAGGCGGGCCGCCGATCATCGAGCTGATGCGGGATCACCTCGCCGGTATGGCCGCGACCCTGCGGGGCCGGCACGAGGAGGCCGCTGTACTGCTGGAGCGCGTGCTGCGTGTCGCGGAGCCGGCCGACGACTGCGCCGCCATGACCCGGGCGAGCCTGGCCGCGCTCACCCTCGGAGACGGGCGGCGGGCGCAGTGCCTGGCCACCCGGGCGCTGGCGGACGCCCGTGCCCGGGGCCTCGTCAACGCAGTGCCCTGGTCACTGTGGGTGCTCGCCCAAGCAGAGCTGCTCCTCGGCCGGCACCGGGCGGCCCTGGCGGTCGCACTCGAGGGACTGCGGCTGGCCCGCGCGGCAGGACAGGCTGCCTGCGCGACCGATCACCTCGCCACGCTCGCGCTACTGTCGGCCTTCCAGGGGGACAGGGAGACGGCGACGCGCTATCTCGGCGACATCTCCGTCGAGACGAGCGGGCGAGGGCCAACCCGTGCCGACGCCATCGCCTCATGGGCACGCGCCTGCCTGGAACTGGCGGACGACCGCCCGGCCGAGGCGGCCGGCCGGCTCCGGCAGATGACCGGTTCGGGTCCCGGCCACCCGGTGGTACGGGTCCTGGCCATCCCGCACTTGGTCGAGGCCGCCGTTCTCTCGGGCCGGCCGGCGACGGCGCTCCGGGCCCTCGAGGTCTTCGAGCGCTGGGCGGAGGGCACCCGCAGTCCGGCGCGGAGCGCTCTCGCGTACCGCTGCCGGGCACTGCTCGCCGAGGGTGATGGCGACGGCAGGGTGGAGGAACGCTTCAGCGCGGCCCTGCGCCTGCACCGGCATGGCGGTTCGGCCTTCGAACTGGCCCGGACCGAGTTCCTCTACGGGCACTGGCTACGGCGCAGACGCAGGCCGCGCGCAGCCCGCGAGCACCTGCGGACCGCCCTGTGGATCTTCCAGGACTACGACGCGGAACGCTGGACGGATCGGGCCCGGGCGGAGTTGCGCGCCGCAGGGGACACCGTGGAGCGGACCGCACCGTCGGTCGCGCGCGGTCTCGGCGAGCTGACCGCCCAGCAGGCGCAGGTGGCACGGCTGGTCGCCGAGGGGGCGACCAACAGGGAGATCGCCGTCCGACTGGGCCTCAGTCACCGCACGATCGACCATCATCTGCGCAATGTGTTCAGCCGGCTGGGGATCCGATCTCGCGTGGAGCTGGCCAGACTGTTCGGCTGACCTCCGGGGTGCCACCGGGGGCGTACGCAACAGGGGGCCGTCGGCGTGGGCGCCGGCGGCCCCCTACGGCGGGGCTGCTCCGGTGGAGGAGAGATCAGTTGTTGACGTAGTCCCGGACCTGGGCGTAGACGGTGGCGTCGGTCTTCAATGACGAGTGGTCCAGGCAGGAGGTTTTTGTGTTCGCCGCACCGGACAGTGCGACGCTGCTGTTGGGGACGATGACCGCGTCGCAGGGCGACCACCAGGTCGCATAGCGGGACGTGCCGGGGGTTTCATCGCCCGAGTTCAGGGCGTTGAGGAAGCTGGAGCCGATGCGCATCTCCCCGCAGGAGGTGTCGAGGCAGGCATTGGCCGTGTTGGTCCCGTGGTTTGGTCCGCCGAGCGACACCCATGCGTCGACCTTGGCGTCCCCGGCGAGGTTCTTGGTGTAGTAGCGGGACGACAGGCCACCCATCGAATGGGAGATGATGTCGATCTTTGACGCGCCGGTCGAGGCCAGGACGCGGTCGATCTCCTGGGAGAGCTGCTGGGCGGTGGTGGCGTTCGACTGGCTGTAGTTGTACTTCCACTGGTCGAGATAGGAGGAAGGCCAGCCGTCCTTGGCGAAGTTGGCCGCCATCGTGTTCCAGACGGTGTTGTCGGAGTTGTAACCGTGGACGAACACGATGGGGTTGCTGGATGGTCCGAAGGTGGGGCTGCCGGCCGCCCGGGCGGAGCCCGGTGAGGCTAGGGCCAGCAATACACAGGCGGCAGCGGTGGCCATGCACAGGTAGATCTTCACTGCGGGCGTCTCCAGGTGAAGGGGGGATCCCGGAAAGCGGTCGGCAGAAGTCTCATTCCGTTGATCGCGGGGCCGCATCGGTGAAATCACCGGCGACGTCCATGGCATGGAAGGTGACCGTGGCGAGCCGTCCTGATCTCACCGCGGCGACCGGCGGGCCACCGGGAAGTCGAAGTAGGTGTTCGGGTAGGGCTAGCCGTCGAGGGTGTGGTGCCACCACTCGGCGGCATAGTTGCTGAACCCGGCCGACTTCATCGCGTCCTCGAGCAGACGCTGAGGCGAGTCCTTCACGATCACCATGGCGATTCTTACCTCAGGCGCCCGGAACCCGCCAGTGGCCGCGGCCGGGCCTCCATGCAGCGCCACGGACCGCGTAGATCGTACCGGCACTACACTTTACGGAATCTGTACATAGCGGGACTAGTGCGTCTGTTTTGAGGCACCACCCAGCAACACGTGATCTTGGAGGATGGGTGGGAATCGCTGCCGAGGGTCTGCGCCTGGAGGTCAACGGGCTGGACTACCTGCTGCTGGGGTTGTATTTCATCACGGTGCTCGGCATCGGGCTGGTCGCCCGGAAGGCCGTGCGGACCAGCACCGACTTTTTCCTGTCAGGGCGGTCACTGCCCGCGTGGATCACCGGTCTGGCGTTCCTGTCGGCCAACCTCGGGGCCACGGAGATCTTGGGCATGGCGGCCAACGGCGCTCAGTACGGCGCCATGACCGTCCATTACTACTGGATCGGCGCCGTACCGGCGATGGTCTTCCTCGGCATCGTGATGATGCCGTTCTACTACCGCTCCGGGGTGCACAGCGTGCCGGAGTTCCTCCGGCGCCGGTTCAACCGGCCGACGCAGCAGCTGAACGCGATCACGTTCGCGGTCGCGCAGGTGCTCATCGCGGGCATCAACCTGTACGCGCTGGCGCTCGTGATGCGCGCGCTCCTCGGGTGGCCGCTGCCGCTCGCGATCGTCGTCGCCGCGGCCTTCGTCCTCGCCTACATCACCCTCGGCGGCCTGTCCTCGGCGATCTACAACGAGGTCCTGCAGTTCTTTGTGATCCTCGCAGGGCTGGTGCCGCTGACCTTCATCGGGCTGAGGAAGGTCGGGGGGCTCTCCGGCCTCGGCGACAAGCTCCGCTCGTCGGCACTGGGTGAAGGCGGGCTGCACGCCTGGCAGGGAGCCGGGGTCGGGTCCCACAACCCGATGGCGGCCAACTGGATCGGCCTGATCTTCGGGCTCGGGTTCGTCCTGTCGTTCGGCTACTGGACCACGAACTTCGCCGAGGTGCAGCGCGGGTTGTCGGCCCGCAACACCAACGCCGCGCGCCTCACTCCCATCGTGGCGGCCTATCCGAAGCTCGTCATCCCGGCGGTCACCGTGATCCCCGGCATGATCGCTCTTGTCCTGTTCCCGCAGCTCGGCACGGCCTACGACTACAACGACGCGATTCCGCTGCTGATGAACGACCTGCTCCCGAACGGCGTCCTCGGCATCGCGCTCACCGGCCTCATCGCCTCCTTCATGGCCGGCATGGCCGCGAACGTGAGCGGGTTCAACACGGTGTTCACCTACGACATCTGGAAGGCGAACTTCGCCAAGGACCGGCCGGACGAGCACTACATCAAGGTCGGCCGCTGGGTCACCGTCGCAGGTGTGATCGGCGGAATCGGCACCGCCTTCATCGCCGCCGGTTTCAGCAACATCATGAACTACATGCAGTCGCTGTTCGCGTTCTTCAACGCGCCGCTGTTCGCGACCTTCATCGTCGGATTGTTCTGGCGGCGGATGACGCCATGGGCGGGCTTCTGGGGACTGCTGGTCGGGACGCTCAGCGCGATGACCTCCTATGTCCTCTACAAGGCCGGGGTGCTGAACTTCGGCACCGACCTCAACGCCAGCTTCTGGGGCGCGGGCATCGCCTTCGCCGTGGACGTGGTCGTGTCCGTGGTCGTCACGTTCCTGACGACGCCGAAGCCGGAGGCCGAGCTGGCGGGCCTGGTCCGCGGCATCAAGTCGGCCGACCTGGTGGACGACTCCATCGCCGGTGACAAGGCCTGGTATCGCTCCCCGGTGCTGCTCGGTGTCGGAGCGCTCGTCCTGTGCGTCGTCCTCTATCTGCCGCTGATCTAGCCCAGGAGACACGTGATGACAGACAAGACGCCTCAGCCCGTGCACCACCGCCCCGCTCTCCTGAGCCTGCTGTCGGAGATCCGCGTCATCATCGGCGGCCTGTTCGTCCTGTTCGGGGTGATCGTCACGATCGCCGGGCTCTTCGACTCCAAGGCCGAGATCGACAAGGCCCAGGGTGTGCACATCAACCTGTGGACCGGACTCTCCATGCTCATCTTCGGTGCGGCGTTCCTGGCGTGGGCCTACCTGCGGCCGGTGCCGCCCCCCGGCGACGAGGGACAGCCGAAGTCCTAAGCCTGACCGGACAGCAGCCGCCGTGGTCCGGGGCCGGAGGTCCGCGGATGGCCGCCCGGATAGCGTGGCCTGTCGGCGAAAGAAGGGTGGAGCGGTGCGGGCGGTGGTCTACGACACCTTCGGTGAGCAGCCGAGGGTGACCGAGGTGCCGGATCCGGCGCCGGCTCCCGGCGGCGTGGTGATCAGCGTGGCGGCGACCGGGCTGTGCCGGAGCGACTGGCACGGCTGGATGGGCCACGACCCCGACATCCGGACCCTGCCGCACGTACCAGGCCATGAGCTGGCCGGCGTCGTCGCGGCGGTCGGCGCCGGGGTCACGGGATGGCGGATCGGCGAGCGGGTCACCGTGCCCTTCATCTGCGCGTGCGGGCGCTGCCTCACCTGCGCCGCCGGGGAGCACCAGGTGTGCGAACAGCAGACCCAGCCCGGATTCACCCACTGGGGATCGTTCGCGGACTACGTCGCCATCGACAGCGCCGACGTCAACCTCGTGGGCCTGCCTCCCGGCTTGCCCTACGGCAGTGCGGCCGCGCTCGGCTGCCGCTTCGCGACGGCGTATCGAGCCGTCTCCGTCCACGGCCGCGTGGGGGCCGCCGACTGGGTGGCCGTCCATGGCTGCGGCGGCGTCGGCCTTTCGGCCGTGATGATCGCCGTGGCCCGGGGCGCCCGCGTCGTGGCCATTGACGTCTCCCCGGCCGCCCTCGAGCTGGCGCTGGGGCTCGGGGCGGAGGCGTGCGTGAACGCCGCGGCCTGTGACGACGTACCCGAGGCGGTGCGGCAGGAGACCGGCGGCGGCGCGCACGTCTCCATCGACGCGCTCGGCAGCCCGAAGACCTGCGTGGCCTCCATCGAAGGCCTGCGGCGACGCGGCCGGCACGTACAGGTCGGTCTACTGCCTCCGGCCGCCGGGGTGGCCACCGTCCCCATGGAGCGAGTGATCGCTTTCGAGCTGGAGATCACCGGGAGCCACGGCATGGCTGCCCACGCCTACGGACCGATGGTGGACATGGTGACCGCGGGGACGCTGCGTCCCGACCTGCTGATCACCCGGACGATCGGCCTCGACGAGGCGCCCGCCGCGCTCGCCGCGATGGACGCCGGCCCAGCGGCAGGCGTGACGGTCATCATGCCGTGATCAGGAAGCCGTCAGGACCGTGAAGGCTCCGGCGCCGATCAAGGCGACCGCCCAGAGCCGGTCGAGGTTGAACCAGGCCCGGCGCAGCACGGTCAGGCCCACCACGTCATAGACCAGGACCGCGATCACACCCGCGACGGCGAGCATCGCGAGCGTGTGCACGCCGGTCACGAACACCGCCGCGCTCACGGGCCCGGAGGCCAGGCCGTGGTCGTGTCCGGGGGGCGGCGCGACAGAGGTCAGCACCGGGAGCAGCATGAGCCCGGCGCCGTGCACCGAGGACATCAGGAAGGACCAGCAGGCGAGCTGCCATAGTGACAGCCGCATCCCGACCCAGCGGAAGTGCCGCTTGGACAGCAGCCGCCACAACCCGAAGGCGACCAGCACGACGCCGCCCCCGATGGCGACGATCCGGGTCGTCAGGACCGAGCCGGTGAACGTCACCACGAGTGCGATGACTCCCACCGACGCGGCGTGCCCCGCCGCGATCGCCGGCAGCGACTGCAGGACCGGCCCGCGGCTGCGCTCCTGCAGGCCCCGCGCGACCGCGAACAACCAGCCCATCCCTGGATTGAGCCCGTGGAAGGCGCCCAGCGCCACCAGCGCCGCGAGTGATCCGTCGTTCATGGTCGTGTCTCGGGCCTCATCGGTAGCACCTCAGGGGTAGCAGTAGGAGTCGGAGGAGGCGTCCCCACCCTGCAGACGGATCTGGTGCGGGCGCCGGCCGCGGAAGTCCTCGCCGCGGGGGAAGAAGCGCTCGTCGAAGGCGAAGTCCTCGCCGGAGTCGAGCTTGGCCATCCACGCGCCCACGCCATCAGGGTAGAACTGGTCATCCCAGGACCCGTATAGAGAATTGGTGACATAGACGCGCCTGCCATCCCTGCTGACCTCGACCATCTGCGGACCGCCGGAGAGCGGAACGTCCGGCGCGGCCGGATGTGGCGTGCGGCGGACGATGCCGCCGATCCGGACGGACCCGGCCTCGACCGGGTTGAACGGATCCGAGACGTCGTAGCGCTTCAGCTCACCGGTGCCCCAGCACGAGACGTACAGATACTTGTCGTCGACCGACAGGTCGATGTCGGTGACGAGGGGCGGCACGGCCCCGAAC
The DNA here is from genome assembly GCA_025964715.1 of Streptosporangiaceae bacterium. Taxonomy (GTDB): domain Bacteria; phylum Actinomycetota; class Actinomycetes; order Streptosporangiales; family Streptosporangiaceae; genus Actinomadura_C. Next base: position 67,803 of record JAOPYH010000026.1, read on the forward strand.
GGCTGGATCACCGGAGGGAGCTCGTCGGCGGAGGCCGGTTCGGCCGGAATGGTGATGACCTTCTTGGCCGCCCACTCCTTGCCGTCGCGGTGCCAGACCCATACCGACGCCGACAGGTCCTCCACGCTCACGACCACGCCCACGAAGCCGTACTCCTTCGTGGGGTCGTGAGCCGGCCGCAGCTCCAGCACCATCTGGTGCTCGTCACCGAGATCCACGGTCTGCACGTGCTTGCGCTTGCGCATGTCCCAGAAGTGCACGGAGTGCCCGTACTTGCGGCCGAGCAGCAGCTCACCTACCACCCCGTCCTCGATCATCGACGGGGTGCCCCACTCCGAGCTGATCAGCACGTCCTTGGCGATGTGCCACCAGGCGTCATAGGCGAAGTACTGCGGGCCCCGGTCCACCTCCCAGCGGCCGAGCACGTCGAAGGAGGTGTGGTCGAGCAGTGCGATGCCGCCGGGGCCCTCGTCGCCGTTGGCCCCGCCAAGCGCGGTCACGTAGATCCCCTCGGGCCCGCAGTGCACGGTATGCGGCCGGGAGTAGCCGGCCCGCTTGGCGAGCTCGTCAGGTTCGAGGGTCTTGATGATCCGCGGGCTGGTCGGCTGTTCCTTCGTGTCGATGACATAGATCCGCGAGGACCGCAGGCCCGGCACGATGAGGTAGCGGCGCTCCACGTGGGGGTGCGGCGCGTACGGGCAGAGCGCGCTGCTGCAGGCGTTCCAGCCGAAGTGATGCAGCTCGTCCCCGGTGTAGGGCATGTCCGTCCACCCCACCACCGAGCCGTACGACGGCGAGTCCGGGTCGAGGTCCAGCACCGCGATGGCGTCGGGCTCCTGAGCGGCCCGGTCGAAGGCAGCGACGTAGGCGAGCTTCTCCGGGGGCCCGGCGACCGCGTCCCGGGGCGAGGCGTAGAAGGTGGGGTCGGCTTTCCATAGCGCCATGGGAGCTCCTCCGAGCAGGGCGAATACTTATCTCACCGGGGGGCCGACAAGACTTCAGACTACGACGACGGGGTGCCGGACGACAGCACCGAACAGATAGCCGAGCGTGTTGTAGGGGACCGTGTCAGGCTGGGTCCCCCCGGTCTCGTCGGTCGCTCGGGCCATGAGCACCTGCGCGCCCGTCCGGTCGGGTGTCCAGCGGAACTCCCAGGGCAACCAGGCCCGTGCGGCCCAGGGGCCGCGGGGGAGCGCAGGCCGCCAGGTCGCTCCGCCGTCGACGCTGACCTCCACGTCACGGACACGGCCGTTGCCCGACCACGACCGGCCATGCAGCACGTGGGCCCGGCCGGCCTCGAACCGCGCGTCCCAGGGGAGCTCGAAAGCGCTCTTGACCACCATCCGGGTCAGCGGCTCGCTTCCGGCCGCTGGGTAGCCGGGGCCGAAGAGCCGGTAGTACTCGGTGTTCCAGGGGGAGAACAACGGGACGCCGGAGACCTGGATCTCGCCGAGCCACTTGATGGAAGCGATCCCCACCCATCCCGGCACGACGAGCCGGACCGGGAAACCATGGTCCGGTGGCAGTGGCCTGTCGTTCATTTCGAAGGCCAGCAGCACGTCTTTGAGCGCCTTGGCCACGGGGAGCGGGCGACGGACCCGGCCGTGGTCGACGCCCTTGTCCACGAAGTCGGCGTCGAGGCCGCGCGGCATGACGTCGACGGCCTTGCCGGTGAGTCCCGCGCGTTCGAGCACGGTGGCCAGCCGCACACCCCGCCAGCGCGCGACACCCACGGCGCCGAGCCGCCACGGCGTCCCGGACACGGTGTGCCCCTGCTGGCTCGTGAAAAAGCTGCGGCCGTTGCCGGTGCACTCGATGAACGCGGTCAGTGTCTCGGCCCGCATGCCGAGCAGATCCTCGTAGGAGAACTCCACCGGACGGCCCTCGGGCGGGGAGCCGCGCAGGCCGGAGCCCCACAGCTTCAGCTGCCAGGTCCGCGGGTCGATGCGGGGCGTGCTCGTGTGGTCGCGTACGAAGAACCGGTCGGTCGGGGTGAGATACCCCTGCCCGGACATCGACTCCCAGCGCATCTCGGCGTTGGTGCCGTGCGGGATGAACAACTCGGGAGGCAGCGGCTTGACGATCGGCCCTTCCGCACCTGCGGCCGCCGGCGCGATGCCCGCCACCGCCTGGGCGGTACCGGCCATCGCCGCCCCCAGGCCCACCCCGGCCGACACCCTCAGCAACTTGCGCCGGGACACTTCCACGCCGCCGAGTGCGGACAGCCGTTGGGCCGAACGGACTCCTTCGTAGGTCGCCTCATCGGTGAGGTCGTCTTCCATGCCACCGATGATGTGCAGAGATCCCTACAAAGTCAACCGCTTTTGTGTGGAATCTCTTGGTCATGGCCCCGACGTGAGCCGCAAGGTACATGCGTTCGTCAGTCGGCGCAGACCGCCAGGTCGAGCTGGTGCAGGCGGGCGGGGTCGGCGAGCACGTCAATGGCGACGATCTTTCCCTTCCTGACGATGAAGCCCATGACCGAGACCGGCCGTCCGCGCGGCGCCACGACGACTCCCGCGGTTGCGTTGACGAGTGCCGGTCGCAGGAATGGGGAGAGCCGCGCGAAGGTGAGCGCTTGTTCGGCCACGGTGGGCCCACCGTGAATGATCGTTGAGGCGCTCGGTCGCGCGAGCCCGCCATCGGATCGCAGCACGACGTCCGGGTCGAGCACCGCGACGAGCGCGGCGAAGTCGCCGTTGCGGGAGGCAGCGAAAAACGCGTCGACCACTTCCCGCTGGCGGGCGAGATCGACGTCCGGCATCGGAGCCGATTGCTTCACCCGGCGGCGCGCGCGGCTCGCGAGCTGCCGTGCCGACGTCAGGGAGCACCCCACGATGGGAGCGATCTCGTCGAAGGGCACGGCGAACATGTCGTGCAGCACGAACGCCAGCCGCTCCGCCGGAGCCAAGGTGTCGAGCACCACGAGCAACGCGAGCCCGACCGAGTCGGCCAGCAATGCCTCGTGCTCAGGATCGACCCCGTCCACGCGGCTCACGATCGGGTCGGGCACGTGCACGCCCAACGGCTGCTCGCGGCGCGAGTTGCGTGAGCGGAGCATGTCCAGGCACACCCTGCCGACCACCGTCGTCAGCCATCCGCCCAGACTGTTCACGCCGCTCACCTCGGCGCGGCTAAGCCGCAGCCAGGCCTCCTGGACGGCGTCGTCGGTCTCACTCAGCGAGCCGAGCATCCGGTAGGCCACCGCCCGCAGATGGGTCCGGTGCTCCCCAAAGCGCGCGGCCAGCGAGTCGAGGTCGTCCATCGGTCACATTCTCTCGCCGCGGCGCGTCATAGCAGCAGTAAACCGAACCCTGATGCGACGCGGAATCCACTATCCCGTGCGACACGAGTGGTTCGGCACAGAACCAACCCTCTGGAGGAGAGAGCCTTGACAGCAACCGTTCTGGTCACCGGCGGCACAGGCACGCTCGGCCGGCTCGTCGTCGCGCGGCTGCGTGACACCGGGTGCGAGGTGCGGGTCCTCAGTCGGCGGCAACAGGACGCCGCCGACGGCATCGAGTTCTTCACCGGCGACCTGGCCACCGGGGAGGGGATCGAACCAGCGGTGGACGGGGCCGGGACCATCGTGCACTGCGCGGGCAGTTCCAAGGGCGACGAGGACAAGGCCCGGAACCTGGTACGGGCGGCATCACGGGCCCGGGCGGCGCATCTGGTGTACATCTCCGTCGTCGGCGCGGATCGCATCCCGATCGGCAGCCGAGTCGACGGCGCCATGTTCGGCTACTTCGGGTCCAAGCTTGCCGCAGAACGGATCGTGGCCGACTCCGGCCTACCCTTTACGACGCTGCGCGCCACCCAGTTTCACGAGCTGATCCTGACAGTGGCACAGCAGATGGCAAAGCTGCCCCTGATACCGGCTCCAGCCGGCTTCCGGGTCCAGCCGATCGACGCCGCCGATGTCGCGGCCAGGCTGGTCGAACTCGCCCTCGACACTCCGGCCGGCCTGGTGCCGGAGATGGGTGGACCGCGGGCATACCGCGCCGCCGACCTGCTCCGCGGATACCTGCGGGCCACACACCGGCACCGCCCGATCGTGCCGCTCCGGCTCCCGGGCAAGGCCGCCCGCGCGTTCGCGGACGGCGCTAACCTGGCACTCAAGCAAGCCGTAGGTCACCGGACCTGGGAAGACTTCCTGGCCAAACGGGTCGGCCCACGAGTTTGACTCGGTGCCAAGGTTTTGATGAGCTTGAACACCTCCATTCGCCCGCCACAGGGACCTCGGGAGTGCCCTCGGCCAAGAGACCGAACATCCAGGCCGATCCGTCAGGGTCTTCGGTGCGGTCTGTCCTGGGGAAGTCGATCTGCGCGGCGAACTCCTGGGGGACGGAGTCGCCCAGGCCGGGTCGGTCCTCACCGACGGGACTCATCGAGGATGTCAACATAGGTTGCTGAAGGACTGGCTCAGCGCCCGGACGGTCGCGATCTTAGGAAGGCGCTGGGCGAGATCTACGGGGGTCACCCTTACATTCAAGCGGCCATGACAGACAAGAGATCAGCGGGACCCTCACCGATACAAGCGCAACGCGAGCCCCCTATGCGGACCGACCGCCGGTTCCAGGTGATCCGGGACACCCGGTTGCGCTGATCCCACGTGATCGCGCGTGGTCGTTCCACTTCTCTTCTCCCAAGCCGCAAAGAACATGCGTTTCCCCTGGGGCGCCCTCAGACGTCTAGTGGCTCGTCACCGAACGTTGGCCGGTAATTGATCTTTGATGGTGGGCCCGTCAGCCTTGCTCCAGGAGTCGTCTTCTCTATGACTGGGCTCCCCAAGACGGGCGGGTGATCTGCGTGGATGAGTTCGGGCCACTCAACCTGCAACCCCGCAAAGGCAAAGCGTGGAGGCCGGCCGGGCACCCGTTCCGACTGCGCGCTACCTACAACCGTCACCACGGGGTCATGCATCTGATCGGCGCGTTGGACCTGGCCACTGGGAAGATCCGCTACCGGATCCGCGCCCGGAAACGATGGCGGGAGTTCCTGTCCTTCCTCAAGACTCTGCGCGATCGGTGGCCCGGCGACCGGCTCTACCTGGTGCTGGACAACTACGGGCCGCACAAGCACCCAGCGGTCCGCGACTGGGCGGCCGCCAACGACGTCGAGCTGGTGTCCCTTCCCACCTACGGATCGTGGCTGAACTGGATCGAGTCCGAATTCGCCGCCCTTCGCCAGTTCGCCCTCAACGGCACCGACCACCGCACCCACGCCGAGCAGAACGCCGCCATCGCCGCCTACATCCGCTGGCATAACAACCAGGCCCAGCCCAAAGCCAGCTTCGCCGCCAGCTCACCCATCCGATCCTGGACCAGTTACCCGGCCAAGATTGCGTGACGCACCACTAGATCAATTAGCCACGCATGTGCGGAGAAAGTCGGTGCAGCCTACGCAGTCATCCTGCGGCCGGATGGGTGACCGGATTCTCGTAGAATACTTTGGTGAGCGCTCGCATCACCTGGAGTTGCTTGGTGCAATCGTTGATGGCAGTGCCGCCCATGAAGACGATTTCCTGGGTGTTGGTCTGCTGCCCCTTGCGGGGGAATTGGACGTCGTACCGTCCTGTTCCTGGATCGTTGGGGCAACTGGTGCTGAACCACGCCTGTGGCCCGAACTCGGGGAATGCCCCGTAGCCATTGGCTGGCGTCCCTGGCGAACCCGCAATGTAGTTTTCCGGCTTGGTGTAGACGTCCAGGCGGTACCCGATCGAATTGTTGCCAGCGGGTTCGTACTTACAGTGCCATCCGCCATCGTTCGACTCATTGTGTCCTGCGAGCGAAAACCGCGGCGTGCCCAACACAGGTTCGAGCAGTTTTTCGTCCGGGCAGCCCGTTTTGCTGTCAGTCTTCCCTGTCGCTGTCTGTGTGTTCCCATCGTCCGGCCCACGCCCGTTACCCTCGGATGAGGAGCATGCTGCCAGCCCCCCCAAGGCCAGCAAGACGACGGTGGCAATGCGGATGGACTTCCCGACGAGATTCATACGAACTCATTTCAGGTCATGGCTGGAATCTTTATCGGGAATGCTTTTGATTGATCATCCCAGACGTTGGCCGTTGCGGCTCACAGTAATTACTGAGACGTCGGGGGCCGGTCGGTTGTTCGCTGGTGCCGGTGAAATTGATCCACGGCCACCACTGCACCCAGCGAGGCGGTCCCGTAGGGCGGTCCATCTGCAACCTCGCCGGATCCATCGCTGTCCGGGTGATCCGCTGCAGCTACGCCACTCCTCCATCTATAACGCCCGCACGAACACCTCGGGTCTCCGAGCCACGACCACCTGCCAGGACAGCCCTGGAGCAGGGCTGCCGGGCTCACCGCCCGAGATGAATTACCGGCCAAGGTTCGGTGACAAGCCACTAGAAGGGGTCGGTCCCTGGATCTCGCGAGGGTCTAAGCGCGACCACGGGAATCCGTGTGGCACCGGAAGTCCGCGCCGTTCGCTCCGTTGCGCAGGCAGGCCGTGAGCCACACTTGGGCGCCTTCTGGCAGGTTGTGATTGTTGTTCCACACAAAGTCACCACCCGTCCCATTCGCATCCTGTACCGACGCCTTGTAGTACGTGCCATCGGAGCCGTACCACTCTAGGTAGCCGACGGCACGGTACCCATCGGCGTAGTCATCTCTGACACCGAACTTGTCCCCGTAACTAACGAACGCTGCCGTCGCGTTGTAGTCGGTGGTGTACGTAAATGTGTCCACGCCGGCCGCGCTGATGGGGTCCGCATCGGCTGTGGGGGTGAAGATCGCGAGCCCGCCGAGCGTGAGAGAGGCGGTTGCGGCGAGGACGCCCAGGCGTCCGCTGCAGGGCAGCGCCACCGAACGGGATCCGTCGCCTCACACCCCTGGAGATCTCGGGCGTCCTGAGTAACCTGAGTCTGTGACGCAGATCGCCACGTCCCGGACGGACGACATCCATTCACCCGGGGCGCTCGCGGAGCGGCTCGGCCGGCACTCCTACCTGGCCGATGACGGATTGGCGGCTGCGGCCTACCTCGCCATGCGGATGCGGCGTCCGCTTTTCCTCGAGGGTGAGGCGGGTGTCGGCAAGACCGCGCTCGCCAAGACCCTCGCCGAGGTGCTCGACGCACCGCTGATCCGGCTCCAGTGCTATGAGGGGCTCGACGCCGCGCAGGCCCTCTATGACTGGGACTTTCCTCGCCAGCTGCTGCATCTGCGGGCCGCCGAGGCGGCGGGCATCAACGACCTCGACCGGCTGGAGTCCGAGCTCTACGACCGGCGGTTCCTGCTCGCCCGGCCGCTGCTCCAAGCGCTCGAGACCTCCCCGAGCGTCCTGCTGGTCGACGAGGTCGACCGCGCCGACGACGAGTTCGAGGCCTTCCTGCTCGAGGTGCTGTCGGAGTTCTCGATCTCGATCCCGGAGCTCGGCACGATCCATGCGCAAGAGCCGCCGATCGTCGTGGTGACCTCCAACCGCACCCGCGAGGTGCACGACGCGCTCAAGCGCCGGTGCCTCTACCACTGGCTGGAGCACCCGTCCTTCGACCGTGAGGTGGCGATCATCCGCCGGAGGCTCCCTCAGGCCACCGAACGGCTGGCCCGCCAGGTCGCCGAAGCCGCACAGCGGCTGCGCGCCGAGGATCTGCTCAAGCCCCCCGGTGTCGCCGAGACCCTGGACTGGACCGAGGCGCTGCTGACGCTCGGGATGCGAGAACTGTCGCCCGACAACGCAGCGGTCACCCTGGGCGCGGTGCTGAAGTACCGGGAGGATCATGAGCGGGTCGTCGGACGCGGACTCGACGCTCTCCTCAACGGCGGCTGAGACGCGTGCCAGAAGGCGAGGACGGCCGGGCGGCCGGCACGTGGGACGTCACCGAGACCATGGTCGGTTTCGCCCGCACGCTGCGGGCCGCCGGGGTCGGTGCAGATCCGGAGCGGGTGCAGGCCATGCTCCGGGCACTGGACCACGTGGATGTGCTTAATCCGGGCGACGTCTACTGGGCCGGGCGCCTCACCCTCTGCGCGGACCCCGCGGACGTCGCGCGCTATGACCGGTGCTTCGCCGCGTACTTCTCCGGTGAGGTGGCGCGACGCGGGCGCCGGCCGCCTCCCATGGCAGTCATCCGGGAGCGGGTGGCTCTGCCCGCGGAGCCGTCAGACGAGGAGGTCCCCGACGACCCCGGCGACGTACGGGCGGCGACGGCCAGCCCCGTCGAGGTGCTCAGGCATCGCGACGTCGCGCGCCTCACCCTGGCCGAGCGAGCCGAGGTCAACCGGCTCATCGCGCTCCTCGACGCCTCGGCCGAGCTGCGCCGCACGCGGCGGTTCGCCGCGGCCCCGTCGGGCCGGCTCGACCGGCAGCGTACGGTCCGTATGGTCCTGCGAAAGGGCGGGGAGATCTCCCGGCTGCACCACCGGACACACCGCCGCAAACCTCGCCGGATCGTGCTGCTCGTGGACGTGAGTGGTTCTATGAGCCCCTATGCGGACGCGCTCTTGCGCTTCAGCCACGCAGCCCTGCGGTCGGGAGCGCGCACGACCGAGGTCTTCGCCGTGGGCACCCGCCTCACCCGGCTCACCCGCGAGCTCCGGCACCGCGAAGCCGACAGCGCCATGACCGCCGCGTCCGCCGCGATCCCGGACTGGAGCGGCGGCACCCGGCTCGGCGTGGAGCTCAAGGAGTTCCTCGACCGCTTCGGCCAGCGTGGGGTCGCCCGCGGGGCGATCGTGGTCATCGCCTCCGACGGCTGGGAGCGCGGCGACGCGAGCCTGCTCGGTGAGCAGATGGCCCGGTTGCACCGGCTCGCGCACCGGGTCGTGTGGGCCAATCCGCACAAGGCCCGGCCGGGCTACGAACCGCTGACCGCCGGTATGGCCGCGGCCTTGCCGTACATCGACGACTTCGTCGCCGGGCACAGCGTCGGGGCGCTGGAGGAATTGGCGGATAAGGTCGGAACTGCCGCTTTCGGGCCACGGCGGGCCGGAGGCGGCGGGCGGACGGGCCCCCCACCCCGTCCGGCGCCGAAAGGGACCTGAGGAGGCGGCGGTGCGCGACGTCCTGGACACCATCGCGAAGTGGTACGACTCCGGCGAGACCTTCGGGCTCGCGACCGTGGTCGACACCTTCCGCAGCGCGCCTCGCCCCCCCGGCGCGGCGATGGCCGTCTCCCTGGACGGCGAGGTCGTCGGCAGCGTGTCCGGCGGCTGCGTCGAGGGGGCCGTCTATGAGCTGGCGCAGTCGGTCGTCGAGTCGGGCGAGCCGGTCGTACATCGGTACGGCGTCACCGACGACGACGCCTTCGCCGTCGGGCTGACGTGCGGCGGGATCCTCGACATCCTCGTCGAACCGATCGGCCCCGCCACCTTCCCCCAATTCGCCGCCGTCGCCGACTCCATGAATCGCGGGGAGGCCGTGGCCGTGGCCACGGTGACCGCCGGACCCGGAGCAGTGGGTGCGCGGCGCGTCATCTGGCCGGACAGGGCATCCGGTTCACTGGCACCCGGCCTGCCGTACGCGGACCGGCTCGACGCGGCGGTCGACGACGACGCGCGCGGCATGCTGGCCCAGGGGCTGACAGGTCAACGGCATTACGGGCGGCAGGGGGAGCGGCGGCTCGACGAGCTGGCCGTGTTCGTGCACTCCTTCGCACCGCCGCCCCGGCTGCTGGTGTTCGGGGCCATCGACTTCGCCGCCGCCGTCGCGAGGGTCGGCAAGTTCCTGGGTTATCACGTGACCGTGTGCGACGCCCGCCCGGTCTTCGCGACCCCCAAGCGGTTCCCGGAGGCCGACGAGGTCGTGGTGAAGTGGCCGCACCGGTTCCTGGAGGAAGTGGACGTCGACGAGCGCACGGTGATCTGCGTGCTCACTCACGACCCGAAGTTCGACGTGCCGCTGCTCGAGGTGGCGCTGCGCACTCCGGCCGCCTACATCGGCGCGATGGGGTCACGGCGTACGCACGACGACCGCGTGAGCCGCCTCCGGGAGGTCGGCGTGACCGAGGCCGAGCTGGCCAGGCTCCGCTCGCCGATCGGGCTGGACCTCGGCGCCCGTACGCCGGAGGAGACTGCCGTCGCGATCGCCGCCGAGCTGATCCAGCTCCGCTGGGGCGGATCGGGAAGCCCCCTCACCGACACCAGCGGCCGGATCCACGGCGAGACCTGAAGACAGCCGCATCGAGCCTGCCGGCATGTTCAGAAAGACCGGAAGGGTGACCCGACGCGGTACGCCTCGACGTAACGGTCGGCGCGCTGGTCCAGGGCACCGGTCCAGTGCTCGGCCAACCGATCGGCGAAGGTACGGCCCGACGAGACGATCTGGGTCAGTGGCGTCAGGAGGTCCAGGACGGCCGGTTGCTCGAGGCCGCGCGCGACCCGGGCTTCCAGTCCTTGCCGGGACAGGTCGAGCAGTTCAGCTGCGAGATGCCTGACCGACTGTCCCCCTGCCTCGGCGGCGAGGCCTTCGCGGGCGACATCTGCGATGAGCTGAAGCTGGTCGGCCAGTGTCCGGCCGCGGGCCAGCGCCCAGGCGGCGTCGCGCGACGCGGGGTGGTAAGTCAGGCCTGCCCAGAAGGCGGGGACCGCACCGATGTACGGGTGTGGCGGGCCGTCGTCCAAGCGGACCTCTAAGGTCTCGCGCAGCCGGACATGGGTGAATACCTGGGACAGCTGCATATGCCAGTCGCTTTCCGTGGGCATGCTGCCGTCATCGAACCCCCGCCGCAGGAGCTCTCGGAAGGGCGCATCGGGCGCTTTCGCGTATCCCCCAGGGGTGCGGCGGTACACCATCGGGAGTCCCAGCACCCACCCCGCCCAGTCCTGAGCGGAGATGGACTCGGACATGGCGAAGGGTGGGTAGCCGAACCGGCTGGGGTCCTCTCCCAGAAGCAGGCGCAGGCGCCTGGACGACTCGCCGGTGAGCCGGCCGGCCACGAGAGGTGAGTTCACGAACATCGCGGCGACGATTGGCGACACCGCCATCTGCATGCGCAGTTGGCGGTTCAGGTCTTCATCCGACAGGTAATCGAACGTGGCCTGAGTAGAGATCGCGAGTGCGGACATACCCATACTCGCCTGGCCGTACGTGCCGGTCCTGGCGTAGTGGGCGAGCATCAGCCGGTTGCGGGTGGTCGGTACCCAGTGCGCGTCCTGCAAGGTTTCGAACGGAAGGAACGCACCGTTGAGCAGAGCGGCGCCATGGTCCGCGGCGATCTCGGCAAGCCGGCCGAGGGTTTGGTGAGTTTGCGCGACGACGCCGCAGACCTCGGCTGCGGGCGCCGACGCGTACTCTATGGCGCCACCGGGCTCCAGGCAGAGTCTCGCTCCTCCGGGTAGCAGGACGCCGGTGAGCGCATCCTCTTCCCAGGACGGCGTGCCGCCCAGAGTCGCGCACGCGCCTTCGAGGATGCCATAGACCGTCTCGTAGGGTACGGACCGTCCGGTCTCGGGATCGACCGCACCGCATTCCACCTCGATGCCGATTTTCTCAGCGTGGCTCGGCTGGAACGGCGCCAACAGATCGATGGCCACGGGCTGGTTCACCTGTAGCGGGAATGGCATCGGCGTAGAGCTCCATTTGGGGCAGACGTTCGACGTCGCGAATGATATCACCGAACTGCGCCCAGACTCCTCCTCGTGTGGGCACGGTTCGCGCAATGACGTTCGCATAAAGGGCGTCATTCAGACGAATAGCCTGCGCTGCGGGAAGGTTCCAGAACGGAATGCCCGGCGAGAGGTGATGATCGAGGTGGTAACCCTCGTTGTGGATGCCCAGAAAATGCCGTGAGACGGGCCCGACCGCACGATGCCTGGTCATCCGCAGGTCGAGCAATTCGCCGGCCATCAGGGGAAAATGCTCGAGCAGCTCGATGTACCAGTTGACGAGTGGGAAGACGAGCAGCAGCGGGACCAGCCAATAGGCGAGGACCAGACGGGTTCCGCCGAGCGTCGAGATCCCTATGGTGATGACCCCGGCATAGGCGAGCACCCCTGCTGAGCGCGCGTCTCCAAGCAGTCGGCGTAGCAGCAACTCTCGCAGGACGGCGGGGGCCTGTGCACCGGCCAGCGGCGCGAGCAGGAACCTCAACGCGAACCGCCTGCGTGAACGCGGTCTGTACAGGCCTGCCCGCAGATGAGCGCGCAGGTCGGGATCCGTTCGGGGATCTCCGAAGTGGCCGTGGTGGTCTCGGATGTGGGAGCGCCGGTAGGCGGTGAAGGACTGCAGGATGAGATAGCCCGATGGGTAGGTGCCCAGAATCCGTCCGAGCCTCCTGTTGTGGGCGAGCGTCCCGTGCGCGGCCTCGTGCAGCAGGGTCGCCAGAGCGCGCTGCCTGGTCGCGATGACCGGCAGCGCCACCAGGACGTAGAAAACGAAGCTGTCGATCATTTCAGCGCTGACCACCACGCCGATCACGACCGCCCAGTCCGAGATCAAGGCAAGTGGACCGTGCCAATTGTCCAGTCGGTGCAGCAGGCGTAATTCAGCGACGATGTCCGGTGAGAATCGATGACGCTCAAGCCGCCTCATGACACCCTCCCCGGGGATTCCAGGCACAAGAAAGTGCACCATCCCGTGATAAAATACACAAGCCCTTCTCTTTTCGGTCGACCGATAGAGCCGATTCGGCCATTGGTGATCAAACCTGGAAACGCACGGATTGTTACGGTTGAACAACTGCGTCGGCCATGGGTAAAACGCTGGGACATGGCCGGGCTGGTCCCTCGGAGGTGTCATGCGGAGGCTGTCGAAGGAAGCACTCCGCTTCTGGCGGTCCCCTGTCTGCCGATACGTTCTGCTGGGTCTGTGCCTGTTCTTGTTCGGGCTGGACGTATTCGGCCTGCGACTGTTCGGCTCCGGCCTGGATGCCGGCCGATTCGGAGACCTCGGCACCTGGGCACAGAGCATCGGCACGGTCGCCGCCGTGGCCGTGGCGCTCCACCAGATCAGGCAGGAGCGGCTGGCCCGGATCGCGGACCTCGAACGCACCGACGCCAAGGAGCGCACTCAGCTCTACTGCTGGATCGGCTTCAAGGAGGCCGAGCCATATGGCTGGTACCTCTTCTTCAACAACCTGACGCCCACCCCCATCAGCAGCTGGGTTCTGCGGGTCTTTGAAGGAAACGAGGACGACCCGGCCGGGACACTCGATGTCAGCCGCGTCCAGCCGATCCCACCGAGCTTCAGCGAGCACCGGACCGCTTTCGGAGCGGACGCCCTTACCCAGCCCCGCTGCGAGATCGACTTCGCGGACTCGAACGGGCAATGCTGGCGCAGGACTTCCGCGGGCAGGCTCACCCGGCTCACCGAGGTACGCCTCGGCGAGCAGGTCCTGGCCCGCGATCCCGCGACCATACCTGCCCTGGAGTCGGCGTGACAGGCCGCCGGATCGAGCTGGACGAGCGCGAGGAGCGCCCGCACCTCACCCGGTCGCCGGCCCTTTCGGACTACCTGGCGGGTGTGATCGAAGAAACCGAACACCTGGTCTTCGGCAACCCGCAGGGAATCGGCCAGGCCGACCGCTTGCGTCTCAAGGACGTCTGGATTCCACCGGACGTGGTGGTGCGAGACGCCGGAGACGTCAGGGCCGAAGCCTCACCGGCACAGCGGCGCCTGCTGGACCAGGGCGAGCCGATCCAGATCGACGCCGCGCTCAACATGCGGATGTTCCGGAAGGCCGTGGTGACCGGACCGCCGGGCTATGGGAAATCCACGCTCTGCGCGAGGCTGGCGCACAAGCATGCCGTCGAGGCCAACCAGGACGGCCGTGGCTGGATCCCGCTGCGTCTCTCTCTACGAATGGTGAACCGGCGCGGTGTGTGGTCATCGTTGGAAGATCTCCTCCACCGGCTCCCCCAGATACAACACCCGGAGCAGCGCGCTGTGATCATGGACGCCAATGTCCATGGACACCTGTGGGTCTTCCTGGACGGACTCGACGAGGTGTCGGCGGAGACGCTCTCGGAGCTGCGTCGACGCGTGGAGATAGGCATGCTCGCGGCCCCCAATCGGCTGACGGTGACCTGCCGGACAGCCGATTACTGGAACGAACGACCGTACCGCCGCCTGGCCGGGGTCCCTGTTCTGGAACTGTCCGGCTTTTCCGAAGACCAGGTCGACCTGTACGTCGAGAACTGGCACCACCACGCGGGCGCGGGCCGGACCCAGCGGATCCGCCAGCGCATCTCGCATACCCGGCGGCTCCTCGACGCGCATAGCGATCTGCGGGAGCTCGCGGAAACCCCCTTGCTGGCCGCTGTCGTGTGCATCGTGGAGTCCCAGCCACGCGAAGCCAAGCTGGGCCGAGCCACCCTGTTGCGACGTGCCGTGGATCACTTGCTCGCTTTCCCGGAATGGCGGCGCAACGGCCAGCGCGACCAGGAGTCGCACGTGGACAGGGACGTCCTGCGCCAGATCGCGAGCAGGCTGGCATTTCGCATGCTGGCTGAAGCGGGCGCACTCGCCATTTCACGTAGCGACCTGCGCAGATACATCGCCGGACAGCTGGTCGAGCAGAACGTGGTCGACGCCTCGGACGAGGAAGACCTCGATGACGCCAAGCGGACGTACTTCGACCGCCTCGTCGGCCAGGCCTCGGCGGGTCTCATGCAGGAGCGAGAGACCGGCTGGTATGAGTTCGCGCACCGTAGTTTCCAGGAGTACCTCGCCGCGCAGTACCTCACGCGGTACGCGGAGAGATCCCAGCGTCTTCGGCTGGCCGCTCGTGCCGAGTGGCGCGAGGTCTTCGGCTACGCCGCAAGCATCGTCCAATTCTCCGGCCAGGGTGCCGGTGACCTGTTCAACCTCATACGTAGGCTCCTCAAGGACGCGGACCGCGACCTGCATTCGCCTGATGAGGCGGAAGTCGCACGCGGGCTCGCGGAGCGCGCCTGCCTCGCGGCGGAGATGCTGGCCGAGTTCGGGGCGGACTCCGCCCGCCAGTGGGGGCTCGCCGACGCCCTGGCCGGAACGCTCGATCCCGGCTCGGACGACCTCGCTTTCACCGGACTCTGGCCCTACGCCGTACGGACGGTTCTTCACCTTGCAGAGGCGCAGGACCTTCCCCGGCTGGTGCGGATGCGCGCTCTGTCGGCCGTCAGCCGGATCGGCGACCTGCGGTTTTCCGCCGATCCTGCCGGAGTGGCGGCGCGGCTTATGGAGATCCCCGGCGGGCAGGGCCAGGTCGGCACGCCGCAGCCCCTCAACATGCGGGAGATCAAGAAGACTCCGTCCAGCCCTCCGCTGGTGGTGACGGTGCGGCCGTTCAAGATGGCCAGGTTCCCTGTCACCAATCAGGAGTACGCGGAGTTCGTGGAAGCGGACGGCTACTCCGAGCCTCGCTGGTGGAACGGCTCCGAGGCCCGCAGGTGGCAGGCCAAGGAGCCGGGTCTGGTGCAGGAGCTGGTCAACCTATGGGAGAGCCAGAAGGACCTCAACTTCGTCAAGGAGTTCTCCGAACCCGACTTCGCCGCATACGCCGCCCACAAGTCGACGCGGATCGCACGACGGACGATGGACCGTGATCTCCCGCTGTACTGGCACGACTCACGGTTCAACCTGCCGACGGCGCCAGTCGTGGGGGTGAATTTCTGGGAGGCTGAGGCCTACTGCGAATGGCTCGAGCACAGGCTGAGGTCGCTCGACCTGATCGGTGAGGAGGAGGAGGTCGGCCTTCCCACCGAGATCGAATGGGAATGGGCCGCCGGGCGCATATGGACCGGGACCAAGCGCGCCTACCCCTGGGGCGACAACTTCGACGACACCCAATGCTTGGTTCGCGAGTTCACCGAAACCGAACCAAAGATCATTAACTTCGGTGCGATCCCGGTGGGATTCACCCGTCTGGGGCTTGAGCCCGACGGCCCCGAGGATCTGGCCGGCAACGTCTGGGAGTGGGTCAGCAGCATCAACTATCCGTGGGACGATCCCCGCGACCGGGAGGCCCGAGGCGGCCTCGACAAACGGGTCGTACGCGGCGGCTCGTGGTACAGCAGGGAACGGCTCGCCGGCCATGTCAGCTTCCGGCTGGAGGACCCGCCGTGCAACGGCTACTGGGATCTCGGCTTCCGGATAGTCGTAAGGAACCGCTGGTGAAAGGGCCGTTGGATCAAGGAGGGAGGCACCTGGTCGTGCAGGTTGAGGCAGAGTGGCACCGTATGACGTCGGTGGCCCTCGTGCGTCCTACGAACTTCTGGGTCGCCGACCCGGTCAACGAAACCCAACGGCATTTTTACGGCTCGCAGTCACAGCCGCACCCCGACAGGCTTCTCGCCCAGCATGACGCTGTCCGGCACGCGCTGCTGGCCGAGGGGATCGAGGTCGTCGACGTACCACCACCGCCCGATGCGCCACTGGCGTTCAATGTACGGGACGCTGGCGCGGTCATCGGATCCACGCTGATGCTCGGACGGATGGGACGTAGTGTCCGGGCCTGCGAACCGGCCTGGCTCGCCGCCGATCTCGGGGTCGTCGCCTCGGCCCCGGACACAGGAGTGTTCGAGGGCGGCGATGTGAACGTTACGCCCGACCAGGTCTTCGTCGGCATCGGGGAACGCACAGACCTCAAGGGCTGCGCCTCACTGGCCACGATGACGCGGCAGGTCGTGCGCATCCCGCTCTCGCCCGGAGTCCTGCATCTCGACGTCGCGCTGAACCTGCTGGGTCCGTCTCTGGGCGTCCTCCACCGCCCCGCACTCGCCGGTGCGGCACCGGAGGGCTTCACCTGGATCGAGATCACCGAGGACGAGTTCCTCGAGCAGGCCGCGAACATCCTGGTGCTGGGGCCTCACTGCGTCATGATGGACTCCCGGCACACCCGCCTGGAGCATCTGCTCAACGGTCACGGTTACACCTGCATCCTGGTCGAACTAGACGAGATCACCAAGGTCGGCGGCGGCGTCCGCTGCATGACCCTGCCCCTCACAAGGACCCCAACATGACCGAACGCAAGATCGTGGTGACCGGCGCGACGTTTCCCGACGCGATTACCCGCCAACTCCAAGATCAGGGGCTCGCCGTGGCCACCGTGCCCGGCGACCTGGATGAGAGTGCCGTCATCAGGGAGCTCGACGGAGCCTGGGGCTATGTCCTGGGCGGATCAGAACGCATCGGCAAGGAAGCCTGGCAACGACTGCCGGACCTGGAGGTCGTCTGTTTCCTCGGCACCGGTTACAGCACTTTCCTGGAACTACCTGAGGAACGCGGTCCGGTGAAGTTCACCTACACCCCGCACGGGAACGCCCTCGCCGTCGCCGAGTTCGCGATCGGTCTCATGCTCGACATCGTGCGCCGCATCTCCTCACGGGCGGTCGATCTCGCGCAAGGCCGCTGGAGCGAGGAGGCCACACCCTCCCTTGTCGGAGCAAAGCTCGGCATCGTGGGCATGGGCCACATCGGCCGCGAGATCGCCCGCATGGCCGAGTGCGCGTTCGGGATGGATGTCCGCTATTGGAACCGTACGCCCAGGCCGGAACTCGCGGAGCTCGGATATACCTCAGTCGACACCGTCGAAGCCCTCTGCGCCCAGGTGGACGTGCTGAGCGTCACCTGCGACTACCAACCCGGGGTCAACGACGGCCTGATCGGAGCCTCCGAGCTGGCCGCCCTGGACGGTGGCTACCTGGTCACCACCTCCCGCGCCGAGCTCGTCGATCCCACCGCACTCCGCGCCGCCTTGGAATCCGGGTCGCTTAAGGGCGCGGCACTCGATGGCTACTACCGTGAGCCCACCCCAGCGCCGGCCGACGATCCGTACGGACTGATCGCCCTGGTCCCTGAGAAACTCACGATCACCCCGCACTGCGCCTACCTCAGCACCCAGGCAGTACGCAACATGGCCGACATGGCCGCGGCCAATCTCCTCAGCGTGGCCGCCGGAGAAAATCCTCCTTACGAGATCCCGAAGAGCAACTGAGGACAGCCGGGCTGCGGGAGGTTACGCTCACGACTGTGAGCATGCGCGATGGCGTCAGCGGGTTGCTGCTCGCCGCCGGAGAGGGCCGCCGGTTCGGCTCGCCCAAGGCACTGGTCGAGTTCGCCGGCGAGCGGCTCGTGGACGCCGGCATCCGGACCTTGCGGGAGGCGGGCTGCGCGCCGGTCGTGGTCGTGACCGGGGCGGCCCCGGTGGAGGTCATCGGCGCCGTCGTGGTCCCGAACCCGGAATGGCGTACCGGCATGGGGTCATCGCTGCGCACCGGCCTGGCCGCCCTGCCGCCGCAGTGTCGCGCCGTCGTGGTGGCCCTGGTCGATCAGCCCCTGGTGACGGCCGAGGCCGTACGCCGGCTCACGGCCGCCTTCGCGGCGGGAGCGACAGTGGCCGTCGCCACCTACGGCGGCCGTGCGCGCAACCCCGTCCTGATCGCCCGCGAGCACTTCGCCGAGGTCGCGGCGCTGGCCATCGGGGACGTCGGCGCGCGGGCGTTCCTGCGCGGGCGGCCGGAGCTGGTTACGCCGGTGCCCTGCGACGACGTCGCCGCCCCGGACGACATCGACACTCCCGAGGACCTGGCCCAGCTCAGCGACCGCGGGTTCGGCCGCCCCTAGCCGAGCGCCCGCTCAGCGGGGCTGCGGCACCGCGCTCGCGTCGAGGGCGCCGCAGTCGACCGCCCGCTGCAGCCGTGCCGTGAGGGCCTTGATCGTCGCGGGCTCGTCGAGCACGCCCCTCTGGCTCTGGGTGTGCTCCTGCCACGCCCGTACGCGGCCGATCGCGTCCTCGGCGCCGGTCAGGTGGAAGGCGTAGACCACCGCGTATCGGCTGGGCAGGTGGGCCGGGTGCAGGTCCCAGCCCTGGTAGACCCCGTTCTGCAGGGAGTGCCGGACGTGCGCCGCGTGCGTGGCCCAGGTGCCGCTCACGTCCTCGGCGCTGTCGCTGCGGGGCACCGCGTTCGTCGAGCCGTCCGACATCCGGATGCCCGTGCCGGCCAGGCTCACCTGCATGACGTGCCGGGCGAAGTCACAGGCCGGGTGGTCGAGCCGCTGCTCCTCCGGCGGGAGGCCGGCCGCGGCGGTGTAGTCGAACACCCCGAAATGCGCGCCGGTCAGGCGACCCGCCGCGGCGTCCACGATCGCGCGGAGGCCCAAGTCTCCGCGGTGGTTGATGATCGCCTCCGTGGTCTCGATCTGGACCTCGAACTGCAGGATGCCGTCCGGCAGGCCGAGCGCGGACTCGAGCCTGGCGAGGTAGTCGGTGAAGATCGTGACCTGCTCCGGCATCACCGTTTTGGGAAAGGTGATGACGAAGCCGCCCGGCAGCCGGCCGAGGCGATCGCGCAGTGAGGTCAGGAAGCCGTCGAGCGTCCGCATGCTCCGCTCGTGGCCGCCATCGGTGAAGGACTTCACGCGCAGCCCCCAGAAATGGGGGAGGACCTTGGCCTCATAGGCCGCGGCGACGGCCTCGACGACCTGGTCGACGTGCGCGTCCTCCTCGTCGTCGGGGCGGACGCCGTAGCCGTCCTCGAAGTCGATGCGCAGGTCCTCGATCGGCTCGGCGGCAAGCTTGGCGGTGACGCGCTCGCGCACGGTGCCGGCGATGTCGGGGTCGAGACCGAATGCGGCCCCGAACGAACCGACACCGGGGGTGTGGTTGCTGAGCAGCCGCAGCGCCTCGGCCCCGAAGTCCGCGGGGGTGGTGGCGGAGTAGCGGTCCGCCGGCACGTAGACCGTGTGCACCTGCTGCCGGCCCGCGGCCGGGCCGGGGAAGTGCTTGTCGTGCTCGGCGGCGGCGGCCAGCACGCGCTTGGACAGATCGTCGATCGAGGAAACGCTCAAGTTCACCCCGATATGATCGCGCATCTCCGGGTGCTGTCGACACCGGATTCACCGATACACCGACCCGGACGCGACCCCGCGAAGGCCGGCAGCTGAAAAGGTCTCCCGGGCGGGCGGCCCGGGAGACCTTTACGGCTCAGCCCTCAGTCCCGTCCGTAGGACTGCTGGGTCTGGACGTTCAGCTCATTGGTGCGGAAGAGCTTGCCGGGCAGGACTCGCTTGTCCTTGATCTCGAGGACGTCCAAGCCCTTCTGGATGTCATTGGAGTAGACATAGCCGTTGTAGTAATACGCCGACCATGAACCTCCGGTGATCATTTGCGTGTCCGAGAGTGGGCCGCGCTCGAAGAACGCGATCTGCTTGGGGTGCGCTGAGTCGGTGAAGTCCCACACCTGCACACCGCCCTGGTACCACGCCTGGACCATGATGTCCTTGCCCGGGACCGGGATCAGCGAGCCATTGTGCGCGACGCAGTTCTCGGTGTCCGCCTGGTCCCGCGTGATCTTGAAGAAGTTACGGAAGACGAGCTTGCGCTTGTCGCCCTTGCCGACGATGTCGTAGATCCCGTCGGCGCCCTTCTTGGATCCGATCGTCGGGTTGCAGGTGGCGGTGCCGCCACCGCCCAGTTCGTCCGTGAAGACGATCTTGTTGGCGCTGTTGTTGAACGTGGCCGAGTGCCAGAACGCGAAGTTCTGGTCGTCGCGGACGGAGTCGATCACCTTGGGCGCGAGCGGGTCGGAGATGTCGAACAGGACGCCCTCGCCCATGCAGGCGCCGGCCATGATCTTCTTCTCCGGGTACGACGTGAGGTCGTGGCAGCCGCTTGTCGCCGAGGTGCCCTCCGGGTAGGGCAGGTTGTCGCCGGGGTTGCCGCCATCCGGGAAGAGCACAGGTTCGCCTACGACCGCCGCGGACGTGGGGTTCTTCAAGTCCACCTTGACGATGGAGATCTTGTCGTGCGGGGGCTGGCAGTCGGGGAAGGTCGCGTCGGGCCGGTACGAGGAGACGTAGATGTAGACCGAGCCGTGCTTGCCGGGGACCAGGGTGTGGGTGTGCGACCCGCACTTGGTCTCCACCGACTTGACATAGCGAGGCGCGTTGACGTCGCTGATGTCGAAGATCTTGATGCCCTCCCACGAGGTCGGGACCGTGGCGGGCTGCGGGGTGTTCTGGCAGGAGTCGTTGTTGCGGGAGGAGTCGGTCGAAAGGAACAACAGGTCTCCGGCGACCGACACGTCATTTTGCGAACCGGGGCAGAGGACCTGGCTGACGGTCTTGGGCCTGTTCGGGTTGGCGATGTCGTAAATCGTGAAGCCGCTGTAGTTACCGGCGATGGCGTACTTGCCCTTGAAGGCGATGTCGCTGTTCAGGCTGTCGACGCTATTGAACGGTGCCTGCTTGGGGATGTTCGCCAGGTGGCTGACGTTGTCGCTCTTGACGACCTGGTCCACCGGGGGAAACGCAGACGCCGCCGTGGTGGGCGGCGCCAATGCCAATGTGGTCAGAGCCGCCGCCACGGTGGTGGCGAGACAGGCCCAGACCTTGCGTCTGACGGACGGCACGCATGACTCCCTTCGTCCCCCCGAGATCATCACGGACTTGCCAGCCAGTATCTGGGTGCATGGGTGCTGATACCAGCGGCCGGGGGAAATGATGCTGATCTGTTCCTTTCGTCCTGTGAATCATCACGCTACGGTCCCTGTAGGTCCAGCAGGTCAGGAGATGATGCGCGGTTATGAAGCGGTATTCGGCCGGAGTCGGCCTCGTCCTCATCGCTCTCACGGCCGCGGGATGCGGTGGCGGCGACACGAACGCCGGGAGGACCCCGGCCGTGGTAGGCAGCGGGGCACCGGTGATCGTTCCCGGCCGACCGGGCGAACAGGCCCGTACGGCCACGCCGGGTCAGACAGTGGACACCGGGGCCGGAGCGTTCAACGAGGCCGACGTCCGGTTCATGCAGATGATGGTGCCGCACCACCAGCAGGCTCTTGAGATGACGGCCCTGGTCAAAGACCGCGCCAGGAGCACCAAGCTGCGCTCGTTCGCCGAGCGCATCGACGCCGCGCAGGGGCCCGAGATCAGCGCCATGCAGTCGTGGCTGCGGGCCAAGGACAAGGCCACGACCGGCGCCGGACAGGGCCACGCCGGGCACATGGGGCGCGGCGCGGCCGTCCGGATGCCCGGTATGGCGACGCCCGAGCAGATGGCCAAGCTGCAGGCGTCCTCCGGTCAGGGCTTCGACCGCCTGTTCCTGCAGCTGATGATCGCCCACCACCAGGGCGCGCTCACCATGGCCGGCGAGGTGCTCAGAACCGGGATCGATGTCATCGCCCAGCGGACGGCCCTGGACGTCAACGCCACGCAGAGCGCCGAGATCCGCATCATGCGGGACATGCTCTGAGCTGCGCTAACCCGGCCGGGCCACGCTCTCGGCCAGCGCGGTGACCGCGTCGGTGAAGATCTGCGCGGGCGGTGAGACCAGGCCGGCGCCGACCTGACCGGTCCCCGCGACCCTCCCGGCGATCCCGGTGTTGACCACAGGGAGGATCCCGGTGCGCGCCACTAGCGCCGCGTCGATGCCGGTAGGGGTCCCGCGGAAGGACAGGATCGGGACCTGGAAGACCGGGTTCTCGGCCACGGTGATCTCGTACATCAGCTGCGTAGCGGCGAGCGCGTCGGAGACCTCGCCGCCGATGAACCGGACGATCGCGGGAGCCGCGGCCATCGCGAACCCGCCGATCCCCGTGGTCTCGGTAATCGTCGAGTCCCCGATGTCCGGGTTGGCGTCCGCAGGGCCATAGGACCCGAGGTACAGGCCATCGGGGACGCCGGCCGGGCCGGTGAACCACCGGTCGCCGGTGCCGGACAGTTGGATGCCGAAGTCCGTGCCGTTGCGGGCCATCGCCACCACGAGGCTCGACCCCGGCACGTCCCTGGCCGCGTCCGCCGCGGCCTTGCCCGCGGCCATCGCGAGATTGAGGAAGAAATGGTCGTTGCCGGTGACGAAGCGCAGCACATCCGCGCCGCCGTCGACCTCCGCGATCTCGGCCGCGAGCTCACGGACGAACAGCGACGTCGCCGCGCGGTTGCGGTTGTGCAGCTCGTCGCCCATCTGGAGGGCCTGAGCCATGATGGCCTTGAGGTCCACCGGCCCGTGCTTGGCGATGGCCGCTCGCAGCACCGGTCCGAGCACGGACGCCATCCAGTGCAGCCGCTGGATGACCTCGGGGCCGTAGGCGCCGTAGCGCAGCACCTTGCCGAGCCCCTCGTTGAGTGAGCAGAACGCGGTGCCACCGTGCTCCATGTCCTCCACGACGAACATCCACATCGACGGCCCCACCACCCCGGCCATCGGGCCGACCGTACGGTGGTGGTGGCAGCAGTCGAGTGCCACGGCGCCGGCTCCGCGGCCGCGGGCCAGGAGCCGCTCGGCCTCCTCCGGCCCGTCCGTCAGGCCCTCTGCGAGCGTCGCGCCGATCAGCGCGCCGCGCATGGGACCGGACGCGCGATCCCAGTCGAGCGGCGGGCCGGCGTGGAGGAAGGCGCCGGCCTCGAGGCCGAGCACCTCACGCGCCGGGCGTACGTCCACGAGGTACGGCCGGGCGGTCAGCATGCGCTGGACGGCCACCGCGTTGGCCTCGGCGTGCCCCGGGTGGCCGAGCACGGTGGCGAGGTCGTCGGCCACCGCGGCCGAGGGGGGCCGCCAGTCCACTGCCTCCACCGGAACGGCCTGCTCCGCCAGGGCCTCCGCCAGGACCGGAGCCCCGGCGGCGACCACTGTGGGCTCCCGGCTCAGCAGCCCCCCAAGGCGGGTACGGGCGGCCTCATCACGGCCGTCCGCCGGGTGTGGTCTCGTTTCTACCGGGGCCGTGCCCGAGACGGCACTGTGTTGACGGGGCTGCTCGGGCATGGTCCTCCTTGGGCACGGTCCTCACCGGGTCGTCACGGTAGTTCGATCAGCGAGGCGGCATGCCGCGCCGCGGCGGCGTTGGAGGCGAAGACGGCCGCGCCCGCGCCCCTCAGCGCGCTCGCCTGGCGGTCACGGTCCTGCGGGTCGGCCGCGGTCCCGCAGAGCGAGACCACGACCGCCAGGTCGGGTCCGCGTGCGGCGAGGGCCTCCTCGATGGCCGGTGCGAGCAGGGCGGCGGGGTCGGGTTCGGCGCCGTGGCCCAGGACGACGTCGAGCAGGATCACGGCGCAGGAAGGGTCGGCGCCCTCGGCCGCGAGGCGCTCCAGCCGCAACGCCGGGTCGATCATCGGATGCGCGCGGCCGCGGGTGAGCTCGTCGGCGCCAAAGTCGATCATGCAGTGGTCCTCGGTGCCGAGGCGGTCGCGGGCGATCAGCCGGGCCTCCTCGCACAGTGTGCCTCCCACGAACAGTCCCCTGAGCGCACCCCGCCGCGGGACCTGCGGCACGGGGGCGGGCCAGTGCGGCCACTGCGGCACCGGACGGCCGAGCCTGATGAGGGCCTCCTCCGCCGCGCCGGTGAGGTCGTCCTGACCGGGACCGAGCATGGCGAACAGCACAGGGGTGCTGAGGCGGCGTACGGCCTCGCGGACCAGGCCGGCGACGCGGGGCGCCGGTGGCTTGGACACGATGATGATCAGCTCGGTGGCCGGATCGGCGTCCAGCGCGGAGAGCGCCTGCAGAGTCGACCGTGCGCTCACGGCGGCCGACAGGTCGCGGCCGCCGACGCCTAGGGTGTGGCTGATCCCCACTCCGGCCGCGTCCAGCAGGCACATCAGCTGCTGGGAGCCGGAGCCCGACGCCGCCACCAGGCCCACCCGGCCCGGCCGTACGGCGTTGGCGAAACCGAGCCCGACCCCACAGATGACCGCGGTGCCGCAGTCGGGGCCCATGACCAGCAGGTCCCGGCGAGCGGCCTCTTCCTTGAGGGCGATCTCCTGCTCGACCGGCACGTTGTCGCTGAAGACCATGACGTTCAGGCCGGACGTCAGGGCGTCCATGGCCTCCACGAACGCGTGTTCGCCGGGGACCGACACGAGCGCGAGGGTCGCGCCGGCCCGGGCGGCCGCCGACCCGGTCGTACGGGCGGGTGCGGGGGTCCCGAGCCCCTGCGCGCGGAGCGGTGCGAGGGAGGTCTGGGACAGGAGCCCGTCGAGGGCCTCGCGGGCGCCGTCCAGCCCGGCGCGGTCGACCGCCCGGATGGCCACGAGCAGGTCGCCGGGTCCCGCGTCCGCGGGCGGGTCGAAGCCGAGCTCGCTGAGGAGCCCGCGGTTGAGCTCGGTCGCCATCGCGGTGAGCGCATCGCTGACCCCGGCGCGTCCGGCCAGTTGCCGGCTCACCCGCATGAGGGTCACCGAGTCGTGATAGGCCCCCCGGCGCACTTCGACGTGCTCGGTGCTCACGGGCGGCTCCGCGGTGGCTTCAGGGTGGTCATGCGGTGGCCTTGCCCTGTTCGTCCGCCGTCGCCGCCAGGGCCAGCGTGGCGCGGCAGCCGGCGACCAGGCCCCAAGCCAGGTCGGCGCCGGAGGTGTGGCCGACGCTCAGCAGGCGGTGTACGGCCGGGCGAAGCGGGGAGTGCCCGGCGATCCCGCGCAGTACGGACGCGAGCTCGGTGCCCGCCTGCCCGCGGGCCGCGCAGTGCAACAGGGTCGCGGCCAGCGCGGTGGTCCGGGTGGCATGCGTGGTCACCGCGGCACCGAGCCAGTCGGCCAGCCAGATGGCGGTCCGTCCGCCGGGCACGGAGGCCCCGAGGATGCGGAGCGAGACCAGCAGCCCGGCGAGGACATCGTCGCCGCTCGGGGTGAGCCCTGGACCGAGGCCGACGATCCGCTCGGCCGCGTCGACCGCGTGGGCCAGGTCGCCACCGGCACAGTGGCCGGCGAGCAACCGCGGACCCGGATGGCCGGCGAGCCCGCAGACGGCGCCGGCCGTCTCGGACTCGAGCGTGCGGGTGACGTCGCCGAGCCGGGCCGCTGACACCGGCCCCAGCACGGGGGAGGGGTCCCACCACCGGCGGATCTTCACCTGGACCCGCCGCGGCGGGCCGCCGCGCGGGCCTGACCCGGCGATCTCCACCAGGCCCTCGCCGACCGAGGCGTCGTCGCCTTCCCGGACAGCGGCGAAGGGCAGCTCACGGCAGGAGGCCGCCACGACTACCGCGTTGGGCGGCCGTGCGGCGTCGGAGCTGACGAGCGCGAGCACCCGCGGCTCACCGGGCGAGCGCGTCTCCAGATAGACCGCCGCGGGGAAGGCGGCGATGACCCGGGCGGCGGCCCGTGGCCCCTCAAGGGGTCCACGAAGGGTGAGGCTGGCCGCACCGGCCACTTGTGGCCGCACCGCCCCGGGCGAAACGAGCGTCTCGCCTGCGACGGTCGGGCTCACGGGTGACCCTCCAGCGGTGTCCCTCGATGACCGGCGCGACCGCCGGAGGCGCTTTTCGACTGAGCGGCCTGGCTGAACGGATGAACCGGAAGCGAAACGGATCGGAAACGGCACGGACTCCATTGCTGGCGAAACTAGACGGCTCCGCCCCCCGACCGTATGGAGAAAGATGCCAAGGCTGGTTGTCTTCCTTCGTATTTCTTGTCATGGTGAACCGCGGATCGGTAGCGATCACGACTTTTCGTGCGATGTGTGCATAAGAGGCCAGGTGACCCCTGCATGATTTACACACCCGCCGAGCCCAGCCCACCCGCGCTACGGCTCGCAAGCACAGGCACGCTGACTTACGGCTTGTCCGTGGGTGAGGTGCTCGGTGTCTCAGCGCTCGACGGCGCCCGCCTGATCGGCGGAGCGTCCGGGCTCGACCGCGTCGTCCAGCGCCTCAACGTCATGGAGGTCCCGGACATCCTCGCGTGGGTCAAGCCCCACGAACTGCTGCTGACCACCGGCTACCCACTGCGCAATACGCCGCAGTCGCTCGGCCGGCTCGTCTCGGATCTGGATGAGCGTGGTGTCGCCGCCCTCGCCATCAAGCTCGGCCGTTACCTCGACCGGGTCCCGGGCGAGATGATCGAGCAGGCCGACAGCCTGGGCCTCCCGCTCATCCTCCTGCCCAACGACGTCGGGTTCGACGACATCCTCAACCAGGTGCTCACCGACATCCTGAACCGGCAGGCGGCGGTCCTCGCCCGCACGGAGGAGGCGCACCGGGCGCTCGTGCAGATCGTGCTGGCCGGGGGCGGGCTGCAGGAGGTCATCGACGAGGTCGCCGAGCTCTTCGACGTCGCGGTCGTCGTCGTGGACGGAGACCGCCGCGTGCTGGCCGGCGCGGGCCCGCAGGAGCACGTCACGGCCCTGCGCGCGGCCTGGGTGGACGGACCCGGCTGGGGGGCCGCGGGCCGGCCCGGCTGGGGGGCCGACGCGGACCACGTCGTCGTGCCGGTTCTCGCGGGCGGCTTCGACCACGGCCGCATCATCGCCTACAGCCCCCGCGGAGCCCTGCGCGAGACCGACATCGGCATCCTCGAGCGGGCCGCCACGGTGGCCGCCCTGGTGATCACCAAGGAGCAGGCCGTGGCCGCGGTAGAGAGCAAGTACCGCGCCGACTTCCTGCGCGACATCCTGGCCGGCCGTGCGGGCACCGACGATCGGGTCGTCTCACACTGCACCGGGTTCGGCTGGGACCTCGACCGGCCGGTGGCCGTGGCGGTCGCCGAGCTGGATCCCGAAGGGCGCGGGTCCGGCCCGGCCGAGGCGCGTCTTGGCCGTGCCGACCGGGCACCCGAGGGGCGGCCGGAAGAAGGGCGGGCCAAGGGCGGCGAGGAGCGGCAGGCGCAGGACCGGCTCGCCGCGGCGTGGACCGCGGCCGTACGGCGCCGGGACCCCAAGGCCGCCGTGGCCGGCTTCGCGCACGAGGTCGTCGCCGTGGTCGGTGCCTCGACCGAAGCCGAGCTCGCTGGGCTGGTGAAGGAGGCCGCCACGGTCTTCGGCGACCATTGCGGCCGAAGACGGACCTTCTCCACCGGCTTCGGCCGTGTGGTCCGTAAGCCGGCCGCCCTCCCCGAGGCCTATGACCAGGCGGTCAAGGCGGTGCGGGTGGGCCGGCAGCTGCACGGAGCCGGTGCGCTCGCGCACTTCAACGAGCTCGGGGTCTACCGCCTCCTCAGCCTCGTCCCGGACGCCACCGAGCTGCACGCGTTCGTGCGCGAGACGCTCGGTGAGCTGGCCGGGGACGACGACGCCGAGGCGGTGGATCTGCGCAGGACCCTGCAGGTGCTGCTGGAGACCAACCTCAACGTGGCCGAGACGGCCCGGCGGCTGCACTTCCACTACAACACGCTGCGGTACCGGATAGGCAAACTGGAGAGGATGCTCGGATCGTTCACCGAGGACGCGCACCTGCGGCTCAACCTGACCCTGGCTTTGCACGTGCTGCAGATGCGCGGCATCTGACGCGCATGCCGCCCCGGTGTCCGGGCGAGCCAGCGGAGCCGGTTGCCAATGGGGCCCGGCCGCTTTGGCAACTGTCGACGATGCCGCTCCGCGTGGGTACATCTAGCTTGCCCGCATAGGCCGGACCGGGCGGCGCGTCACGAACGGGGACCACGACCCTGCCGGCGAGCCTGAAGGAGGGCATGGTGGCAGTCGGCTGGAAGGTCCACGGTGACGGGAAGAGTCCCGCGCCCGGCCAGGTGGTCAGGCCGGATGAGCGCCTGAGCTGGCCCCGGACCGCGGGGCTCGGAGCTCAGCACGTCATCGCCATGTTCGGCGCGACGTTCGTGTTCCCGATCCTCATGGGCCTCGACCCGAACCTCGCGGTGATGATGTCCGGCGTCGCCACGATCGTCTTCCTGCTGATCATGCAGGGCAGGGTGCCGAGCTACCTCGGCACCAGCGCCTCGTTCGTCGGGGCCGTCGTGGCCATCCGCGCCGCGGGCGGCACGAGCGCGACCGTCACCGGGGCGATCCTGGTCGCCGGGCTCGTGCTGACCGCGGCCGGCCTCGCGATCCATTTCCTCGGCACGGACGTCATCCACCGGGTCTTCCCGCCGGTGGTCACCGGCGCGGTCGTCATGCTGATCGGGTTCGGCCTGGCCTATGTCGTCGCCGACACCTACTGGCCGCAGGACCACTGGGTGGCGCTGGCCACCATGTGCTTCGTGTTCCTGGTCATGGTCGTCTTCCGCGGGTTCATCGGACGTGTCGCGATCCTGCTGGGCCTGGTCTTCGGCTACGTGCTCTCGTGGATCCTCGACTGGAAACCCGGGCCGATCACCTCCCTGGTCCCCGCCACCGGGAAGGTCGCGCCGCACGATCGGGTGAACCTCGCCGGAGTGGCCAAGGCCGACTGGTTCGGGCTCCCGCAGATGCACGCGCCCGACTTCAAGACCTCGGCCATCCTCCTCGCGCTGCCGGCCGTCATCGCACTCATCGCGGAGAACACGGGCCACGTCAAGGCGGTGGGGGAGATGACCCGCACCGACCTCGATCCGGTCATCGGCCGCGCCGTCTTCGCCGACGGTGTCGGCACCGTCCTCACCAGCTCGGTCGGCGGCTCGCCGACCACGACCTACGCCGAGAACATCGGCGTCATGGCGGCTACCCGGGTCTACTCCACCGCGGCCTACTACATCGCCGCCGTGGTGGCGATCCTGTTCGGCCTGTGCCCCAAGTTCGGCGCACTCGTGGCGGCCACTCCTGGTGGCGTGCTCGGCGGCATCACAGTGATCCTGTACGGGATGATCGGAGTGCTGGGCGCCAAGATCTGGATCGAGAACCAGGTCGACTTCGCCGACCCCGTCAACATGGTCCCCGTCGCCGCGGGCGTGATCCTCGCCATCGGCCCGGTCGACCACAAGATCACCAACGACTTCGTCCTGTCCGGCATCGCGCTCGGCACGATCGTCGTGCTCGTGGGCTACCACGTCCTGCGCGCCATCGTTCCGGGGCGGGACGCCGAACCGCCGCACGGTCGGGCGGGTGTCCGAGAAAAGGCCGTGCCGGATCCGCGGCCGGGCGGGACCGCCGGGAGCCCCACGCCGGAGGCGACGGCCGGCCCGTGAAACCCTCCGCGTTCGTCCACCACTCGCCCGCTGACCTCGGGGAGGCCCTCGGCGCGCTCGCGGAGGTGGGCCCGGACGGCAAGGTCCTCGCTGGAGGGCAGAGCCTGATCCCGCTGCTGAACATGCGGCTCGCGGCCCCCGGCCACCTGGTGGACATCAACCGGCTGAGTGAGCTCGACACCGTCGAGGTGAGCCGGGCGGGCGTCCGGGTCGGTGCGCTCGCCCGCCACACCCGTGTCCTGCACTCGGCTGAGGTGGCGCGGGTTCAGCCGCTGCTCGGGCAGGCGTTGCGCCACGTCGCGCACCCGGTGATCCGCAACCGGGGCACAGTGGTCGGAAGCCTGGTGCACGCCGACCCGGCCGCCGAACTGCCGGCCGTGCTGTCCGTGCTCGGTGGCAGCGTGGAGGTCGCCTCGGCCCGGCGCCGCCGCACGATCCCGGCAGAGGAGTTCTTCACCGGGCCGCTCGAGTCGGCGTTGGCGCCGGGGGAACTGGCCGTGTCGGTCCTGTTCCCGGCGTTGCCCCCGTACGGCGGTGCCGCCTTCGCCGAGATCGCCCGGCGGCACGGCGACTACGCCCTGGTCGGGGTCGCCGCAGTGGTGGTCCTGGACGAGGACCTGCGGGTCAGCTCGGCGCGGGCCGGTTACCTCAGCGTCGCGGCCACCCCTTTCGTCCTGGACCTCACCGAGGTGGTGGGTCGCCGGCCACCGGCGTCATATGACTGGGAGACCGCGGCCGCCTACGCCAGAAGCCGGATCGACCCGGAGGCCGACATCCACGCCGGCGCCGAATACCGCCGGCATCTCGCCGGTGTGCTGACGGTACGGGCACTCGGCGCCGCTGCCGCCAACGCCCTCGAGATCGGAACGTCAGAGGGGGTCGCGCTATGAGCCGGCAGCCGGGCGAGGAGACCTTCGAGGTCGCGATGACCGTCAATGGGGTGTACCGGAGCGCGCCGGCGCCCGCGCGGAGGCTGCTGTCGGACTTCCTTCGGCACGATCTCCGGCTCACCGGCACCCACGTCGGCTGTGAGCACGGCGTGTGCGGTTGCTGCACGATCCTGCTCGACGGCGAGCCGGCGCGGTCGTGCCTGACCTTCGCGGTGACCGCGGCCGGTCACGACATCACCACCGTGGAGGGGCTGGCCGAGCCCGACGGCTCGCTGTCGCCGGTGCAGCGCGCGTTCCAGGAGTGCCACGGCCTGCAGTGCGGCTTCTGCACCCCCGGCTTTCTGTGCACGGTGACCGCGCTTCTCCGCGACAACCCGCTGCCGTCACAGGACGAGGCCATCGAGGGCATCTCGGGAAACCTGTGCCGCTGTACGGGTTACCAGAACATCGTCAAGTCCGTACACCGGGCCGCGGAGCTCATCGCCGAGGGGGACGACTCGTGAGCGGCTTCGGGGAGCCGATCGTGCGGCGCGAGGATCCGCGCCTGCTCACCGGCCAGGGCCACTACGTCGACGACCTCGGACCCGATGCGCTGGCGGCGGCGTTCGTCCGGTCGCCGCACGCGCACGCCCGGATCGTGGACATCGAGGTCGACGGCGCGCTGGACGTGGACGGACTTGTGGCGATCTATACATGGGAGGACCTGCCGGGCCGGGTCGGGGAGAGGCTCCCCCTGCTCATCCCGCATCCGGCGCTGACCCACGGCCGCACCGGCTATCCGCTCGCGCGCGACGTCGTACGCCACGTGGGAGAGCCGGTCGTCATGGTCGTCGCGCGTGACCGCTATGTCGCCGAGGACGCGGCCGAACGCATCCAGGTCCTCTATGAGGTGCTGCCGCCGGTCGTGGGCCTGCGGGACGCGGCGGACGCGACCCGACTGGTGCACGAGGACGTGCCCGGCAACGTCGGAGCGCACCTGGTGCAGGAGGTCCCGGGGGCGGACGGCGCCGGCGCCCCCGCGGCGATCGACGCCGCGCCGCACGTGCTGGAGTTCCGGCTCGACATCGAGCGCAGTGCCGCCACACCGCTCGAGGGGCGCGGCGTCTACGCCCGTTGGGACCGCGACGACCGGTCGCTGCGGGTCTACTCCTCCACGCAGGCCTCCACGAGCGTGCGCGCCGCGATCGCGGCGAAGCTGGGCCTGCCGGCGACCAAGGTGGAGGTCATCGCCCCC
The DNA here is from genome assembly GCA_025964715.1 of Streptosporangiaceae bacterium. GTDB lineage: Bacteria > Actinomycetota > Actinomycetes > Streptosporangiales > Streptosporangiaceae > Actinomadura_C. The sequence goes on from JAOPYH010000026.1 coordinate 99,631, forward strand.
GACGTCGGTGGCGGCTTCGGCGTGAAGATCGTGCATCCGTGGCCGGAGGAGGTGCTCGTCCCCTGGGCGGCGCGGCTCCTCGACCGCGAGGTCAAGTGGGCCGAGGACCGGCGCGAGCACTTCGTGGCCGCGGCGCACGAGCGCGCCCAGATCCACTTCGTCCGGGTGGGCTTCGACGACGACGGCCGGGTGCTTGGTCTCGACGTGCGGATCCTGCACGACCACGGCGCCTACACCCCGTACGGCATCATCGTCCCGATCATCACGTCGACCCAGCTGCTCGGTCCGTACAAACCGGGTGCCTACCGGGTCGAGTTCACCAGCCTCTACACCAACACGGTGATCGTCACGCCGTACCGCGGAGCGGGCCGCCCGCAGGCGGTCTTCTGCATGGAACGGACGATGGACCGCATCGCCGATTTCCTCGGCCGCGACCGCACCCGGATCCGCGAGGTCAACTTCATCCAGCCCGGCGAGTTCCCGTTCGACCACGGGCTGCTCTTCCAGGACGGCCGGCCGCTGATCTACGACTCTGGCGACTACCCCGAACTGCTGCGCAAGGCCAAGAACCTGATCGGCTGGGACGGCTTCGAGGAGGTCAGGGCCGAGGCGGCGGCCCGCGGGAGACGGGTCGGCATCGGGATCGCAGGCTATGTGGAGGGCACGGGGGTCGGGCCCTACGAGGGCGGCCACGTGGAAATCGACACCTCCGGCCGGGTACACGTGTCCACCGGCCTGACCTCGCAGGGCCAGGGGCACCACACCGTGTTCGCCCAGATCGTCGCCTCGGAGCTAGGCGTGCCGATCGAGGACGTGATCGTGACGACCGGCGACACCCGCCGGTTCGGCTACGCCGTCGGCACGTTCGCGTCGCGGGCGGCGGTGATGAGCGGCAACGCCATCGCGCTGGCCTGCCGCAAGGTGCGTGAGAAGGCGCTGCGGATCGCGGGAGAGGCGCTGGAGGCCGACCCGCGCGACCTCGAGATCACCGATGGCGTCGTGCACGTGCGGGGCGACCCGTCGGCGTCCGTTCCGCTCCGCACCGTGGCGGTGCTGTCCAACCCGCTGCGCTACGCCTTCGACGAGGAGGTCGAGCGGGCCACGCAGTTCGCCTCCGGCGGCTCGCCGGACGAGCCACCGGTCGCGCCGGGGGACGAGCCCGGGCTCGAGGGCAGGGATTACTACTCGCCGCCGCGGTCGACGTTCGCCGCGGGGATGCACGCCGCCATTGTCGACGTCGACCCGGACACCGCCGAGGTTCGCATCCTGAAGTACGCGGTCGTCCACGACTGCGGCCGGATGATCAACCCGCGCATCGTCGAGGGGCAGATCCACGGCGGGGTGGCCCAGGGCATCGGCGGGGCGTTGTACGAGCGGATGATCTATGACCAGGCGGGGCAGCTGCTCAACGCCTCGTTCATGGACTTCCTCATGCCCTACGCCACCGAGATCCCGCACATCGAGACCGACCACCTCGAGACACCGTCGCCGCTGAACCCGCTCGGCATCAAGGGGGCCGGGGAGGCGGGGGTCATCCCGGTCTCGGCCGTCATCGCGGCTGCGATCGAGGACGCCGAGGGGATCCGCATCGATGCCATGCCGATCTCGCCGGACGAAATCTTCCGGCTCCGGTCACGGGCGGCGGCGGGCGAGCCCGGCCTCGCCGTCAGGCCCCGGCAGGTGTCCTGAACCGGCCCGTTCATGAGCTCATGTGTGCCGGCGGGGTTGCTCGGGGAGCGGGGGACCTCAACCCCGCCGGCGTGTGAACCTTAGTGCCGTTTCCCTTCCTGATGGGAGCGTTTGTGGATCCTCAATCCGTGCCGGTGTCCGCGACCGTGCGGACTCCGGGTATAGGCCCCTTGCACGCATCAGCGAATGCCTCATACCCGCCGAAGGAGACACTTTGCCAATGTTCGCGGTAGCGCTCGGCAGATGTTGCCCGTTCAACAGGTCTCCGGCCTTTCCTAGTGTCGCCTCATGAGGGTCCACGGAAGTGCCACGGTGGCCGCGCCGCTTCTCCGGGTCTGGGACGCCCTGACCGACCCCGCGGTGCTGGTCCGGACGATCCCGGGCTGCCGGTCGCTCGAGGCCACCGGTGACGACACCTACAACATGACCATCACCGCCGGGGTGGCCTCGATCAAGGGAACCTATGTCGGCCAGGTCGCCCTCTCCGACCCCGAGCCGCCACACCGGTTGGTGCTCCGGGCCCGGGGACAGGGTGCTCCCGGCACCATCGAGGCGACGGTCCGGGTGCGGCTGTCCGAGGGTGATGGCGCGGGCGCCACTCAGGTCCACTATGAGGCCGACGCCGTCGTCGGCGGCATGATCGGTGGAGTCGGGCAGCGGATGCTCGGGTCGGTGGCCAAGAGAACCGCGGGGGAGTTCTTCGCAGCGGTGGAACGGGCGCTCGTGCCCTCGGAGCCCTTCCCGGGTCCGGCGTCCGCGCTCCCACGACCGGAGGAGCCGCCACCGCCGGCCGCGGATCCGGCGCCCGTCTACACGGCGCCGCGGCCGGCCGACCAGATCGCCCTGCCCATGGCCGTGGCGTTCGGCACCGGCGGCGTCGTCGCACTGGCCGGGGTCGGGCTCGGTTATCTGATGGGGCGCCGGGCCGGCGGCCGGGCGTAGCGGATTCACGAACACAGTCAGAAGGGTTGTCTCATGAGGGCCTTCACCGCCGCCGCTGTGCAGTTCGCACCCGTACCCGGTGCGCTGACGGTGAAGTCGTTGCAGGCCAACCTGGACAAGGCCGCCTCGTGGACGCGACGCTGCGCCGAGGCGAGCGGCGCCGAACTGATCGTGCTCCCGGAGTCGTGCAGCACGGGCTTCACCCCCGGGCTGCCGGCCGCGCAGCTGTGGGAGCTCGTCTCCGGGATCCCGGGACCGGTCACCGAGCCGCTCCAGGAGGTGGCACGGGACCTCGGCGTCCATGTCTGCTTCGGGACCTACGAGCGCGGGCCGTCACCGGACATCCTCTACAACGCCGCGGTGCTGCTCGGCCCGCAGGGCGACGTGCTCGGCACCTACCGCAAGACGCACCCGTTCGGATCCGAGGACGTACGCCGGGGTGGCTGGGTGACGCCGGGCTCGCAGGTGTGCGTCGTGGACACCGCGCTCGGCCGGATCGGCATGGCCGTCTGCTTCGACGGCGACTTCCCCGAGCTCTGGCGCATCCAGGCCGTACAGGGCGCGGAGGTCATCTGCCGCCCCTCCGCCCTGCTGCGCTCCGCCGACATCTGGGAGTTGACCACGCGGGCCCGCGCGTACGACAACCACGTCTACGTGGTCGCGGCCAACGCCGTCGGCGCCGATCCGGGCGGGACTCTCTACTTCGGGAACTCGCTGATCGTCACGCCCATCGCCGAGGTGGTGGCCCGGGCCGCCACACAGGAGAGCTGGGTCACCGCCCGGCTCGACCCGGAGACGGCCATGGCGTCGCTCACGCCGGGCTCGTCGGTGCCGCAGTCCTTCGACCATCTGGCCGAACGCAACCTCGACCTGTACGAAAACCACGCGGACGACCTCCTCGGCAAAGGCCGCGCGGCGTTCCGTTACGGTCCCTGACCCGTTGATGGCCGGGCCTTGACAGGGAGCGCGTGCGAGCACATTCTTAACCTACTCGTTCTAAAACAGGGTGGTTATGAATGGCGATCGACCGGATCAGCCTCGTGTTCGGAGCGCTCGCGGATCCCATCCGCCGCGCGATCCTGACGCGGCTGACCCAGGGTGACGCGACGGTCGCCGAGCTGGCCGCGCCGTTCGAGGTGTCCCAGCCGGCGATCTCCCGGCACCTCAAGGTGCTGGAGAACGCGGGTCTCATCTCGCGCACCCGCCGCGCCACCGCCCGGCTGAGTCACCTGGAGGCCGAGCCGCTCCGCGAGGTGACTTCGTGGCTGGCTCACTACCAGGGGTTCTGGGACGAGAGCCACGAACGGCTCGATGAGCTCCTCGCGGCGCTGCAAGGCGACCGGAAGGACGACCCCGACCGCGAACAGGCGGTCCGACCGAAGGGAAGCGACCATGGTTAACACCCAGATCATCGCAGAGCCTGGCGTGCCGCAGATCGTCATGACGCGGGAGTTCGACGCGCCGCGCGACCTGGTCTTCCGCGCGTACACCGACCCGGAGCTGGTGGTGCAGTGGATGGGCCCGCGCGACCTGACCATGATCATCGATGAGTACGACGTCCGCGACGGCGGCAAGTGGCGCTACGTCTCCAAGGACGCCCAGGGCAACGAGTACGGCTTCCACGGGGTCTTCCACGGCGACCCGTCGCCGGACGGCACCGTGCAGACCTTCGAGTTCGAGGGCATGCCGGGCCACGTCGCCATGGACACGCTGGTCCTCGAGGAGCGTGACGGCAGGACGCTGGTGCGCACGATCTCGAGCTTCCAGTCGGTCGAGGACCGCGACGGAATGGTCGCCTCCGGCATGGAGCGGGGCGTCCGCGAGTCCGACGAGCGTATGGAGGAGCTGCTCGCCAAATTGCAGGCGGGCTGACCCCGGCGAAACACCTCTGTCCGTACGGGGCGCCGGCCGCGTCGGCCCGCGCTCCGTACGGACTCACCCGGACAGGAGACTTCCTTGCGTTATCGCTTGCTGGGCCAGACCGGTGGCCACGTGGGGACCGCTCGCCGGCGGGGTCCTGTCCGGCAAGTTCACGCGCCCGGGAGGTTCCGAGGCGGGAACCCGCATCGCACCCGAATCGCTGGGTGTGCGTGAGCACACCGCCGCACGGGTCCTCCAGGAGGTCGCCGACGAAGTCGGAGCCACGCCCTCACAGGTGGCCATCGCCTGGACCAGGGCGCGTTCCCGGGCTGTCCACCCGATCGTGGGGGCGAGGACCGCCGAGCAGCTCAAGGACAACCTGAATGCCCTCGACGTCACGCTGCAGGGCGATGCGGTACGGCGCCTGGATGGGGCCGCGGAGTTCACCCTCGGAGTCCCTGGCGACTTCATAGCCGGAGTGCCCCCGGGGGTGTTCGGCGAAGGCTCCGACAGGTTCGACGGCAGGTAGATCGCCTGACCGCCAGGTCCTTGTGTTATCCGACGCATCCGGGAACAGGGGATGGGCTGCCGGTGCAGTTGGTCGCGGTATTGGCCGTTACCGTGGAGGTCTTGAGCGTGGCCGCGCCGGCGACGTAATAGATGCCACCGGGATTCACGGTCGCGGCATTGGTATTGACCACGGTGCTGGTGAGGGTCAGCGTCCCTCTGTTGTTGGCGATACCGCCGGCCTGGTGAGCGGTGTTGCTCTTGACCGTGCTGCTGGTGAACGTCGCCGCGGATGGCGTGCCGGTGCTGTAGAGGGCGCCGCCGATACCGTCGGCGGCGTTGTCGGACAGCGTGCTGCCGGTCAGCGTCACCGCGCCGTAGTTGAGGATCCCCCCGCCGTCGTTGTGTCCTGTCGTGGCCGCATGGCCACCGCTGAGGGTCACGGCCTTGAGCGTGATGCCCCCGGTGGAACCGACCTGGGCGATGCGGAACGCGGAGGCCGTCGCCGCGCGGGTGATCACGTTGGCGTTTCCCTCAAAGGTGATGGGGGTCGTGATGATCGGTAGTCCGGCAGGGCCGTTCACGCCGTCGTTGCCATGGCTGGCGGTGAGGGTGTACGTGCAGCCCGGGGTCAGGGTCACGGTCCCGCCGCCGGCGGCGTTGGCCGCGTTCACCGCGGTGACCAGTGCTGTCTCGTCGCAGGCGACGGACGCGGCGGCCTGCGCGGCCAGGGGTAGGAGGACGGCCGTGCCGGTGGCCAGAATCGCGGTCCCGGTAAGGGCGAGAATTGTGCGACTACGTCGCATGAGGCCATTTCCTGAACTGAGACCGATGGTGGTCGAGCAAAAAGCTCAAACGTCCCGCAGGTGCGGTCATCGGCGGTTAATGAACAACCAATGCAGACACTACACCAATTAATTTTCAATAGATAATGCAGTCTGGCTCGGTCGGCCGGAATATCAGAGCGGAAATGTACGCTATAAGCCGCTATGTCCCAGGGTGGAGCGCTCCGGAATAGGGAGGTACCGGTAAGTAAAGGCGGCTCTGGTGATAGAACGTGAGCGCGCCCTCGGCCACCCGCACGAGGGTGTCCTCGACCTAGGGAGACCGCCATGAAACTAACGATCTTTGGTGCTACGGGCGGGACCGGCTCACAGCTCGTCCAACAGGCATTGGCCGCAGGACACGAGGTCACCGCCGTGGTGCGCGACCCGTCCCGGCTGAGCGCCGGGGACCTG